>CALXZZ010000130.1 GCA_944393365.1 uncultured Clostridia bacterium | reverse complement strand
GCATCAACTTGAGTACATTTTCCAAGATTAGTTATGAAATATTTATGTTGTTCTACATCATCATATACTAAATCAGCGAATCCCTCATCCCATTCTTGTGCTTTTCTTCTTTGAATTTCTTCATATATTTTTTCATTAAGCAATCCAATTCTATAAAATAATTTCCATATATTCTTAGTTCCTATCCACGGAGATCTTTTACCTTTCCAATTAGGATTTGATGCAATATTTCTACCTGTTGGATTCATAAACACAAAACAGATATCTGGATTATCTGTACATCCACCATTATATATTGATGTTAATTCTTTTGCTCCATATTTTTGTTGCAATTTATCATATTCTGAATTCAAGTCACCTATTTTCACTATTTAATACCACCTTTTTATTCAACATACTAATCGTTGAGTAACGAAAACAACAATTAGTAGAGTTACATATTTTATACTTACTTCTCTATTATAAATTGTGATTTGTAATCTAAATAGTTTTTAAAATAATTTTAATCTTTCTTTCGTGTCAAGAAAGTCCCAATAATTAACCCAATAAAGATAATCGGTGCTATTCTGATAAATAACCATTCAAAAGAATGAAAAGCAACCCCTAAAACAGCATTTTCAGGATTACTATAATCCCAATTTAAGTATGGACTATTTAATAAAATTAAAGATATGAAAATAATTATTATAATTATAAATAATGAGATTAGCAACCAATGAGCCATTTTTCTTCTTTCATTCTTTCTTTGTGATAGTTTTAAGTTTATTACCTCTAGTTTTTCAGAAATTGCTTTTATATCATCAACTTTAGATTCAGAAATATTTTTTCCAAGTAAAGTGCTTACAGGTGTTTCAAAAACTTCTGATATTTTAATTAACATTTCTGCATCAGGCACGGACAAACCTTGCTCCCATTTAGAAATTGTTTGCCTAACTACATTTAACTTTATAGCAAGTTCTTCTTGTGAAAGTCCTTTTGATTTTCTTATTGCTTTAATATTTTCTTTTAACATTTTAAAACAACTCCTTTCTTTACAATTATTATATAAAGAACAGTCCGTTGCTACAAGCAATGCTTTTTAACATTTTAAATTTATCTCTACAAATTACTATTTTTAAGTATTTTTTGTTTTTTATACCACAACTCTGCTTTTCTTATATCAAACTTTGTTCCCGTTTTCAGTTGTAGCGATTTAAGCAATTTTATTAAATTTTTAATTTCCTTTTCAGTATAATTTGCTTTTTTTGTTTCTATTTCTAAAAATGTTCCTAAGCTATCAATTACCTGAATAAATGCAACATATTTTTCATTTTCATAACGGTAGTTTTTATCTATCATTCTTAAAAATCTAGTATAACCTAAATTATTAAGTATCTTTTCTGCTTTTTCAATATCATCTATTTTTAGTACAGTTTTTTCTGTTCCTATTTCAAATCCGTCAGAATTGTATGCTCTTTTTTTACAAATTATTTCTTTATCTTCATCATCTGTGTATCGAATAATTAATGTGTCTGTTATTTTTTCGTTGTATGGTACAAATTGTTTTGATTCTACATTGCACATATAGATATCATCTAATGTAAATTCTTCTATATATTTAAAATTGTTACTTTCTAATGATTTCTTTATAGTATCTATATTGTCAAACACTTCACAAGTAATCTCCGTGTTATTAATGTTTACCTCTTCCCTATCTTTAATATGATTAAATAATTTACATTTATTTTCTAGCATTTTAAAATCACAGCAAATTTTTATGAAAAAATCTTTTTTGTCTATTGTTACAAACTTATATAATTTATTTGCTGTATCTCGTATTTTCTCTGTATGAAGTTGAATAAAATTGTTTTGTTGTATTAATAAATTTCTATACTTTTTATCTTGTATTTTATTAAAATCTATATATCTCAAATTTTCTTTGCATACAGGAATCATATTATTTAATCTAATTAGTCCTAAATTTTCTCCTATTTTTATGTATGTTGCATTTGATTTATATTTGCTATGTTGAGGCTTTGGAGAAAACATTGGTGCAAAATATGTTGTATTATTAATTTCTAATATTATTCCTATATAAGGTCTTTTACTATTTTTGTTAAAAGGTACTTTATTATCAAATTGATATAAATATTCTATATATTTATCATCAATATTATAAAATTTTAATCGTTCCATATTTTCACCTCTAAAAAAATTACAGGGTACATTTGCTGCACCCTGCATAATTTTTTCATTCCAACTTATGGCTTGGATACTCCAATTTTTTAACTCCACTTATGGTAGGATACCCCAATTTTTTAATTCAACTTTAGGCTTGAATACTCCTTATAGAAATACATATAGTATCTCTCTTCTAGTATATTCATTATACTATGTTTTTATTACATTGTCAATCAATTTGTTTAAAAACTATATTTCCCAAACATTGAGCAAAATTTTCATTGCCAATGCAACAACTTTTTTCTAAAAAGTGTTGTCATATTCTCGTTTTATATTTTTGATTTT
>CALXZZ010000129.1 GCA_944393365.1 uncultured Clostridia bacterium | reverse complement strand
ATTAATTGTAATATTGCCATTTCTGCTCCGTCTCCTCTTCTTGGACCAGCTTTAATGATACGTGTAAATCCACCTACATTTTTACCAGCATATTTTGGAGCAATTTCGTTAAATAATTTTGATGGTAAATCTATATTATTACCTTCGCTATCTTTAACTTTGTTTATTTTTCTCATTATTTTTCTTCTTGCATTTAATCTTGATGGCATGTCTTTTTGTCTTTTTTCAGTAGTTTCTTCTTTTACTACTTTTAAATATTCTTTTCCGTTTTTGCTTTTTACTAGTTCTGTTTCTTTATTTCCTTTTGAATCTAGTTTTGCTTTTACTACTTTAACTTCTACCATTTCAAAATTATCTTTTTCTTTTATTGCAAGTGAAATAATGCTATCAGCTATTGCTTTTACTTCTTTTGCTCTTGCTAATGTTGTTTCAACTTTACCATTTAATATTAAATCTGTTGTTAAAGTTTTTAACATTGCCATTCTTATGTCTGTAGTTCTTCCTAGTTTTCTATTAGTAGCCAACTTATTTCCCTCCTTTAATCCTCGTCTTTTGCAAAATCTAATCCTAATGAATGTAGTTTTGCAGTTACTTCGTCAAATGATTTTTTACCTAGATTTCTAACTTTCATCATATCTGCTTCTGTTTTGTTTGTTAAATCTTCTACTGTTGCAATACCAGCTCTTTTTAAGCAGTTAAATGACCTTACAGATAATTCTAGTTCTTCTATTGACATTTCTAAAACTTTTTCTTTTTTAGATTCTTCTTTTTCAATCATAACTTGTGTATTTTTAGTAGCTTCTGATAGGTCTATAAATAATTCTAAGTGACCTGTCATTACTTTTGCAGCTAAACTTAATGCTTCATGTGCTTTTAAGCTACCATCTGTCCATACTTCAATAATTAATTTATCATAGTCTACCATTTGTCCAACTCTAGTGTTTTCTACTTGATAATTAACTTTCTTTACTGGTGTGTAAATTGAGTCTATTGGAAGTACAGATATGTCTTGATTTTCTTTTTTATTTTTTTCAGATGAGTTATATCCTCTACCTCTATCAGCTGTCATTTCCATTTTTAGGCTTCCACCTTGTGAAACTGTAGCTATATGTAATTCAGGATTTAAAATTTCAACTGTTCCATCTGTTATGATGTCACTTGCTGTAACTTCTCCCTCACCTTTGAAATCAATTCTTAATATTTTTTCTTCATTCTCGTTAAATTTTAGTCTTACATTTTTTAAGTTTACTATTATTTCTGGTACATCTTCTACAACATTTGGTATTGTAGAGAATTCATGTAAAACTCCATCTATTTTTACGCTTGTTATGGCACATCCTGGAAGTGATGAAAGTAATATTCTTCTAAGAGAGTTTCCTATTGTTACTCCATAACCTCTTTCTAATGGTTCGCATACAAATTTTGCATAATTGTTTGCATCATTAACTTCTAGACATTCAATATTTGGCTTTTCAAATTCTATCATCTTTACCTCCTAATATTCGAGAATATATCTCAAACTTTTTAAAACCTTTTTTGGTTCTTTAAGTAAATTGTTTAATGTTTTATATATTTGTTCTATTATTTTGAGTAAAGCTCTACTATTAAATGTTCTTCGATTGGAATATCAATGTCTTCTCTAGCAGCTAATCTGATTACTTTACCACTTAATTTTTCACTATCTCTTTCAAGCCATGCTGGAACTGGTCTTTTGCTAGATTCTTCAACATTTATTTTGATAGTAGCATTATCCTTTTTGTTTTCTCTTACTGTAATTACATCTCCTGCTTTTACTAAGTAAGATGGAATATCTACTTTTTTACCATTTACTTCGAATTGTGCATGGTTTACAAATTGTCTAGCTTGTGCTCTTGATGTTCCGAAACCTAATCTATAAACAACATTATCTAATCTACTTTCTAATATTTGTAATAAGTTTTCACCTGTTACTCCTTTTTTATTAGAAGCCATTTCAAAATATTTTCTAAATTGTTTTTCTCCAACTCCATAATATGCTTTTGTTTTTTGTTTTTCTCTTAATTGTGTTCCGTATTCAGAAAGTTTTGCTCTTTTTTGTCCGTGTTGTCCTGGTGCATAGTTTCTTCTTGAAATACTACATTTGTCTGTATAGCATCTGTCACCTTTTAAGAACAATTTTTGCCCTTCTCTACGGCATATACGACATTGTTCGTCTTTATATCTTGCCATTTTATATTTTACTCCTTTCTTCTCTTTTTTGACAAGGGACACACCTTACCTTTTGGTCTCTCCCACTTGGGCTTAAGGAATGTCCCTTACCCTTATGAGAAAATGATTCTCCCTTGTTTTAGTTTGTCAATTTTTTAACTCTATACCCTACGTCTTTTTGGTGGTCTACAACCATTGTGTGGTATTGGTGTTACGTCTTTTATAGCACTTATTTCTAGACCTGCTGTTTGAAGTGCACGGATTGCAGCTTCTCTACCTGAACCAGGTCCTTTTACAAATACTTCTACTGTTTTTAATCCATGTTCCATAGCAGCTTTTGCAGCTGTTTCTGCTACTTGACCAGCAGCATATGGTGTGCTTTTTCTAGAACCTTT
>CALXZZ010000128.1 GCA_944393365.1 uncultured Clostridia bacterium | reverse complement strand
CATGAAGTAATGCTGCTGATATTGTACTTTCATCTAGTCCTATATCTGCTAATATATATGCAACATTAAGAGGGTGAATTATATATGGTTCACCTGAACTTCTTTTTTGGTCTTTATGTTTTTCGTTTGCTAAGTTATATGCTTTCATTATTAGTTTTGTGTCTACTCTTCTTGAATGTTCTTTTCTTTTACTTATTACATCTTGTATTGTTATTTCTTTGTTTTCCATTGATAATTCACATCCCTTTTATTTGACTTTTGAGTTATAGTTGACAATCTATATTTATTTCTATATAATATTTATGTAACTCGTTGTTTGTTTTTTAAAAAAGGAGAAGAATATGATTCTTAACATTATCCTTTTACTCATACCCTGCATAGATATTTTAAGCATTATTCTTCATATAACCTTTTATTATCTTTCAAAAAAAACTTGTAATGAAAGTAAAAAAAGATTGTATGAAAAGTATACTAAATTTTGTGCTAATATTGTAATTTGCACTACTTGTCTATGTATGGTAGCATTAACTATACTGTTCTTTATGTATAATTAATCATCTATGGACATCAAAGGCTTTGCCATTGGTGTCTTTTTTAATCTATAAAGATTTCATCAAATCCTTCATATTTATCTGGATGCTATCTGTACCATTAAAACTATTAATTTCTAAAGTGCCTACAACATCTATTTTATCACCAATTCGATAATCTTGTGCAAGTTCACCCATATTAAATCCAATAGCATTTACAATTGTATTGTTATCCTTTAATGTTAGTTTTAGATGTTTTCCTTCTGATAAAGCCCTAATTGAATCTATTTTCAAATTTTTAAATGCAAATATAGGCATTTTATTACCTTCTCCAAAAGGTTCTAATTCTTTTAGGCTTTCTACCATTTCTTTATTTACTTCTGATAAGTTTATTTTTGCATCTATTTTTATAATTGGTACTATTTCATCAATTTTTTCCTCTATAGCTATTTCTTCTAATTCCTGTTTAAGTTTTTCAAGATTTTCTCTTTTTATAGTAATTCCAATAGCCATACTATGTCCACCAAATTTTTCAATGCAGTCCTCACATTTCATCAATGCATCATGCAAATCAAATCCTGGTATACTTCTTCCAGAGCCTTTTCCTAAATCATCACCTTCAAAACTTAATAAAATACTAGGTTTAAAATACATTTCTGTAATTTTTGAAGATACTATTCCAATTACTCCATGATGCCAATTTTCACCACCAACAACTATTGTTCTATTTTCATCTAAATGTTTTTCTTGAATTTGCTTTAATGCTTCTTCAAATATTGATTTTTCTGTTTCTTGTCTTACTCTATTATGGTCATTCAATTTTCTAGCTAATTCCATTACATGATTAATATTTTTTGATAAAAATAGTTCTAATGCTTCTTCTGCAACTCCCATTCTACCACAAGCATTAATTCGTGGTGCAACACCAAATGATATTGTATTTGAATCTATTTTGTTATATCCTGATGTTTTTAAAATTGCTTTTAATCCTATATTTTTAGTTTGTCTAACTAACATTAATCCAAGTTTTGTAATTACTCTGTTTTCATCAACTAAAGGTACTATATCTGATATTGTACCAATACAAACTATATCCAAATATTTTAGATATTCTTCTTCAGCTAATCCTAACTTAATTGAAATTGCTTGAATAAGTTTAAATACTACACCAACTCCAGCAAGTTCTCTAAATGGATAGTTACTATCTTTTCTTTTATTATCTATTACCGCAAATGCCTTTGGTAATTCATTTCCCGGCTCATGATGGTCTGTTACAATTGTTTCAATTCCAAGTGAATTTGCATATTTGATCTCTTCTAATCCTGAAATTCCACAATCTACTGTTATCATTAATTGACAACCATTATTATGTATTTTTTCAATTGCTTCCTTGTTTAATCCATATCCTTCATTTAATCTATTTGGTATGTATGTTTCAACTTCTAGTCCTCTGTCATTTAAATAGCTTTTTAGTACTGTTATACTTGTAATTCCATCTACATCATAATCTCCATATATTGTTACTTTTTCTTGTTTTTCTATTGCTTTTATTATTCTTTCTACTGCTTTTTCCATATCATGTATTAGAAATGGATCATGAAAGTCTTTTCTTGTTGGACTTAAGAATTGTTTTATGTCTTTTTCATCTATTATATTTCTATTTGCTAATATTGTTGATAATAATTTGTTTAAATTGTATTTTTGTGATATTTCTTGTATTTTGTTTTCATCTGTTTCATATATTTGCCATTTTTTGTTCATTTTCCTCTCCTAAAATTAAATTTTATACTATTTTATACTATTTTCTGTTTTTTTTAAAGGTTTTTTTAGGAATTTTTAAAAAAAGGTAAAAACTTAGAGTTTCTACCTTAAATATCTTCTTTTATTTTTTCTATCTCTTCTTTCGTTAATTTTGTTAATTCCATAATTAGATTTATATCCATATTTTTCTTTAGCATTTCTTTAGCTATATTTTGTGAGTTTTCTTTTATACCTTGCTCAATTCCTTGAGTCAAACCTTTTTTGGTTGCATAATCTATTGCTGATATTTCATCTAATATGGCTTTTCTTCTAAATTCATAATTATTTCTTTCTTCTCTGCT
>CALXZZ010000127.1 GCA_944393365.1 uncultured Clostridia bacterium | reverse complement strand
CACTTATATTATGTCCTAAATCAAATGGATATGGAAGTAGATAAATCACTAAATATATTAAAGATATTTTTGTAATTAATTTGGGAGTTATATACGAATTTTTTATATTTGCAAAAAAAAGAATAAGTGTTGGTAAATAAAAAATTTTAATTAAGTTGGTTATTTCTTGGAAAACTGAGCCTGTATTTCTGTTTATAAATAAAGTCAGTCCGCAAAAAACTCCAATGATTATAAAATACTTCCAACATTCTTTTTTCTTAACTCCTAAGTATATAATTGCATAAAGAAGTAAGAGTCCTTTAAATGCAAGTCCAATACTTGGCCAATTATTCCATGTTGCTAAAGAAGAAAATAAGTCTATAAATGGCATGATCAACAAAAAAATATATAGAATTTTTTCACTTTTGTTATTTTCTTGCATTCTTAACACCTCATGTTATTATCTTATCATTTTCATGAATAAAAAAAAAGGAAATCGTTACTTCGAAGTCACTGAAAAAGTAATGAAATAAAAAATTGATATTTAGAATCTATTTCTATTTATCATTTTTTTATTTAAATTTTCATATAAAAGAAAATATTCTTTCTATTTTTCTACTTTTATTAGCTTTTTTTCATCTTCTAATTTATATATTCTTTTTAAATTGGTTAAAAAGAGCGTAGTTGCCCCTTGTATCGTCATACCAGATTTCCCACATGCTGTAGATCTATCATAATTATATACCCCTTTTATTTCTGCATTTTTGGCTTCGATTTTATATCTGTGGCTAAAATAATTTTCAAATTCTTCTGTTTTCATATAATCCATTTGAGAAATATGTGTATCACTTTTGATTTTTACACTATATGTTTTTGTTTTTGCTCCTTCTTTATAACATCCTTTTTTTAAAGGACAATGTTTACATTTTTCCACATCAAAATAATAACATTCTACTTGAGTGCCATCTTTTTTACTTCCTTGTTTGGCTTTTCTTATAGCCATATTTCCTGCAGGACAAACATACATATTCGCATCTTTATTGAATTCAAATTCTTCTGTTTTTCTATTTCCATGTAACACATTTTCGCTTAATTTACTAACATTTTTTATACCTGATTCATTACAAAACTCTAGATTTTCTTTTTCTGAATATGCTCCATCTCCAACAATTGCTTCAAGTGCAATTCCATTATCAATTGTCTTTTGGGTTAATTCTTGTAACTCTTTACCATCGTGCTTTTCGCCTGTTGTAACTGTTGCTGCAGTAATAATCCTTTCCTCGCTCATCATAATATGTGTTTTGTAACCAAAAAATTCAGTATCTGCTGTTTTATGTCCAATTTTTGCTTCTTGATCTTTTGAATATTCCAATTCTACATTGGTATCTTCAATTATTTCTCTTAATAAATTCATATTTTCTTCTATACTAGGTATTTCAACAAATCTACCATCATTATCTAGTAATTCTAACAATTCATTGCAGTATAAAATTTCATCTTCTATTAATCCTGATGCCTCTCGCTTTTTAGGCATTTTTTCTTTCATCGTTGCATCTAGTTTATAAATTTTTTTTCTTAATTCTTTTGATACTTTAATTAGTTTCTCCCGTGGTGTTATATGCCCGTACATAGATAGTGTATGCGTAGAATCTACAATTCCAATGTTTCTCTTTTTTATAATTCCTTTTATAATTGCTAAATCAACTGTCTTACTAATCAATGTATCCATAAGTTCTTGTGACTTATCAACAACTTTTATCAGCTTTCCATTTTCGTCTTTTTCATATTTTGCAATTCTGTTTCTTCTAAATTTCGTTAACAAACTAGGATCTATTATGTCCTTTTCTTCTGGTTCTAGTCCTAAAAAATATTTATATTCCATATTTACATTAACCATTTTTATTAAACCTTCATCTGACAATCCTGATTCGGTTTTTAACAGCAACAACTTAAACATAAATACAACATCTTTTGCTGTTCTTCCCATATTATTTGAATAACTATCCTTAAGATATTCGTATATAAAAGAAAAATCAACTTCCTCATTCATTCTTCTCCATTTATTATTTTGAGGAATTAGTATATCATATAGCTCTGAATATTTACTGAAATTAAATGACATTTGATTATTTTGTTTTAGCATAATTTATCACCATTTTTCTTATCTATATTATACCAAATAAAAAGACTACTGTTATGCTTTACAGTAATCTTTGTATACTTTTTCAGTGACTTCATTAAAGGCATGATAGTTTTTTAATATTCGTTTGAATTTTTAAGGATTTTACTAACTAATTTTATTTTTTTGTTGTTTTCTTTTTAGTTGTTGTTTTTTTCGCTGTACTTTTACTTGTACTAGTTTTTTTTGCTGGGCTTTTTTTAGCCGTTGCTTTTTCTACTTTTTTGGTTTCAGGTTTTATTTCATCTTTTTTTGACTCTACTTTTTTCTCTTCATTATCAATTGTTTTTTCTATTTTATCCGTATCTTTTCTAGCAAAGAAAATACCAACACCTACTACTACTGCCGCACCAACAAGAATACCAACTATAATTAGACCATCATCACTTCCAGTTTCAAAATCTGCCATTAGTGTTGCAAGAGGATCTACAAATTCCTCATTTTCATAAGTTTCTTTAATTGCATTTTTAATGTTTTCATCGCTTGAAC
>CALXZZ010000126.1 GCA_944393365.1 uncultured Clostridia bacterium | reverse complement strand
CATTGTGTGTACTAGTTTTTTCGCTATTTTTTAATTATTAATCTTCCTAAAATTTTATGCTACTTTCCACAACACTTCTTGTATTTCTTGCCACTTCCACATGGGCATAACTCATTTCTCCCTATTTTTTTACTTTCTAATTTTAAACCACGCTTATGCCTTAAATATTCTGCCATATTAATTGTTTCTGTACTTTTAAATTCATTATCTAGTGCTGTTAGTGTCTTTAAATGTATTTTAATTATTTCGTCATTTTTATTATAATATAAAAACACACTTATTGTTTTTTTATCTTTATCTAAATACATATTAGCATATACATTTTTTAATAACAGTTCTTCATTTGCGTCATCTTCACTACAAATAGATGAAATGCATATTCCATCTATACCATTTTCATCTGTTTTTGTTAATGACATATACCCATATTTAGGTCTATTATTTTTTTTATAAAATTCTTTAGATTCTATAACAATTTTTTCTGTTAGCTGTAATGTATCAGGATTTAAATTTAGTAAAAAAGTGGTTAGATAAGTATGATTCTCAATTGCATTATTTTTTTCACAAAATTCTATAACTTTTTTTATTTCTGACGGTATATTCCTATATGGTTTAGTTACGATTTTTTTCTTAAACCATAGGCTATTATAATAAGCATCCAATTCTTCCATCCAGTCTTCACCACAAATTGATACTATTCCCAATTCCTCTTTTATATCATTTTCTCTTTTAAAATAATCTATTTGTTCATTTGTATATTCATTATAAAAATTATATTCAATCCACATACCTAAATGATATAATTCGTCTACTAAATCAATATTCTTATTGCCAATAGCTTTTCTTCTTTGCAATAAATATTGTATAAAATAGCAGGGATGTTTCTCAAAATATTCACTATATACTCTTAGATCATCTAAGCAAAAAACAAGAGTGTTTTCACTCAATGTCAATATTTTAACTTTATCTATTCTTGCTTCAATATCATTAAAAGATTCTGCTGTTATTATAATTTTAAAAATTTTTGTGTCATCATTTATTTTAATTTCAGCTTTTTTATTCCTTGTTTTTTTGTTATTGCTATCATAAATACAAATTTTTTTATGTTCCAACAAACATTTCTCTAAAGAATCTTGTTGTTCGTTTGCTTTTACAATTAGATTTTTTAATGATTCTTTATGAGATTCAAAATCTTCACTTGCCAATTCGTGTGTAAAATTTCCTGCTTTCACCTCTATAATAAAAATATTATTATCATATACTATTAAAATATCATTTTCTAAAATTTTATTGTTATATACATAAAAATTTTTTTGATAACTTTGTTTATCACCTAATATGTTATTAAAGTATCGTTCTACGACTTTTTCTATGTTAGAAGTGAATTTTGCCCTTATTTCTTGTTCTTTACTATTAAACTTTTCACATATTCCTTTTATTGCAATCTTGTCAAAATTATCATAAAATTTTTGTTCTAATAATATATAATATTTATTGTCTATTTTTGCTAGAGGCTTATATTTGATATTATTCATTAACTTATTCCAATTCTCTATACTTATATCTTCTACAAATTTTTTGTAGACACTCGGATCTATAACAAATTTATCTAAAAAGATGGTTGTCCACTTAGTATTTTCTTGTATATCTGCTAATTTTAGACTATAGACATTATCCAAATATTTATCTATCTGACTCCTTTTTTTGTGGCTTAATTTACTATGTATATTTAAGCTATTATCTTCATTTATCTCTATTTTTTCCGTTTTTATTAAAGTTTTTAAATTATTTATACTATTTTCAAACTCAAAATAGAAATTATTTTTTAATTTATTGATTCCACAATATAAGTCTTTTAATGAAAAGTTATATGTTAACTTAAATTCTTCTTCTAAGCAACCTAACATATCTTTATGGTGTTGTATTTCAAAAATGTCGTATCTCTTTCCACTCCAATCTTTAAAAGAGTTTGAGTGAATTATATAATCTTTTTCCTCTGAAGTTAATTCTTTTTCCTTATCACTTACTAATCGATATCGCAAAGTGATTTTTTCTAACTCTTCAATATATTTTTCAATTTTTTCTAATGTATTTTTTTGCAATTCCTCTTTTATGCCATTTTCTTCTATACAGGAAAATAGCATCTGCAAATACATTATTTTTTTACTTTGCAACCATCTATCATCTTTATTATCTTTCTCACCATAGCTAAATTTATAATTAGAATAAAAATATGCAAGAACTTCATAAGCTGAAAATTTTTTTAAATAATTAATTATTTCAACAATTTTATTTTTAAATTCATTTTGTAATTGTTCTGCTGTTGGGAAATTTTTTAGTTGGTCGGTCAAAGTTATTTCACCTCCATCATATTTGCTCATTATTGCCTTTATTATATCACATATTTCTTATAATTTAAGTATGTTGCTTGATATCAAATTGTTTAAACTCGCAAGTATTCCAATTTCAAAATAGATATCATTTATATATGTTCTAACAGTTGTTTTTGAAACATACAATTCATCTGCAATAATATCTTCAGGAATATTGCCAAAGAATTTATACTCAATAACCTTTAACTTTGTCTTATCACATTTCCTAAACTCTTGAAGAACATTATCAATTAATTCTTTCCATTGCTTATATTCCTTTATTTTATTATCTATACTTATGTTTTTTATAACTTGCGATTCTATCCCTCT
>CALXZZ010000125.1 GCA_944393365.1 uncultured Clostridia bacterium | reverse complement strand
TTACCATTTTCAAGTGATAAAATGGCAGTCATTATCTTAGTTGTACTTGCAGGGTACATTCTTTCATTTTCATTTTTAGAATATAAGATTTTATTTGTTCTACTATCAATCAAAATAGCACTACCAGCTGAAACAGTTGGCTCATTAGCTGCATATGTATTTAATGTTATTACATTGCAAAATAAAAATACTAGTAAAAATATTATAATAACATATATCTTTTGTAATCTATTTTTTAGCATTAATATCATTCCTCTCGTAATTCATAACTTATAATAATATATCGTATTATGTCGAAAATTTCAATCAATTTTTTAAAAATAAAAAACAAAATATTACTATTCAATTATGACAATTATGCTAACAATTGTTTCAAAAAAATTGGTTCCCCTTTTAAGGATATCCACCAATTTTTTTAAAATCAATTGTTAGTAAGTAATAGTACTAAGTAAATTTAAGTATTAATAAAAAATGTAAAGGAAGGTGCGTATGAAAAAATTTAATTTGAAACAGAAAAAGATAATAGCAATTATTCTAATTATCGTAGTTGTAATTGCATATTACTATTTATATTTAAAAAATTCAACAGAAGAAATAAGTAATCAAAATTTAGAAATTAACAATACACAAGAAAGTAATCAGACAAATGAAACAGAAAAAGAAACAGAAAAAGAAACCGAAGAAACAATTATAGTACATGTATCTGGAGCTGTAAATATTGAGGGGATTGTAGAGCTGGACTCAGGTAGTAGAATTGCAAATGCAATAGAAAAGGCAGGAGGAGTTAAAGAAAATGCAGATATGACAGATATAAATCTAGCATATCCATTAGAAGATGGAATGAAAATACATATACCGACAAAAGAAGAAACGTCGGCAAATAATGAAAACACATCAATTGAAAGTTATGTTACTTCTTCATCTGGTGGAGTAAATTCCAAAGAATCTACAAATAGTACACAAGGTAACAGTACAACAAATACAAGTAGTAAAAAGGTAAATATAAATACTGCCTCACAAGAAGAATTAGACTCATTACCAGGTATAGGTCCATCAATTGCAACAAAAATAATAGATTACAGAGAACAAAATGGTAAGTTTAATAGCATTGAAGAAATTAAAGAGGTTAGTGGAATTGGTGATGCAAAATACGATAAAATAAAAGATTCAATTACAGTAAAATAATACATTATATATGAAAAACACTTGACAAATTTTACAATGCATATTAAAATGTTAGCGAAGGCTAACAAAAACAAATAATTATTAAGTCCAAATAAAAATTATGCCTTGGGAAGGAAAATAATTATGAAACTAACAAGTTCTCAAGAAGAATATCTAAAAACCATATATTTGCTAGAAAAAAACAAACAAAAAGTACGAGTAACAGATATCGCTCAAAAAATGAATATAACAAAACCAAGTGTAAACAAAGCACTTAGAATATTAAAAGATTTAAAACTAATTAATTATGAAGTATATGGGAATATAGAACTAACAAAAGAAGGCAGGCAAAATGCAAAAGAAATCATAAAAAAACAAGATACACTAGAAATATTTTTAATAGGAATATTAGAAATAGAAAAGAAACAAGCAGAAGAAGAAGCAAAAGCAATTAAACATGCAATGTCAAAAGAAAGCATAGAAAAATTAGACAACTATATTACCAAAATATTAGACTTAGGAGATTTAAAATGCGGATATGATAAAAATAACGAAAAATGTAGGAGTTGTATTAAAATAACTGCAAGAGAAAGGCTGAAAAAAGCCAAAGACAGTGAAATTAAAATATAAAAAGGTTTATAGGTAAAACTAATGCAATCCATGTAAATATAGTAAAAGAAGTAGAACACGGTTGAAAAATAAGTAAAAATTGGGAAAGGAAAGTGAGTAAAATGCTATTAGAATTACAAGATATATGTTTTGAAAGAGACAACAAAAAAATATTAAAAAATATAAATTTAGAACTAGACATGGAAAAATTTATTGCAATAACAGGTCCAAATGGATCTGGAAAATCAACATTAGTAAAAATCATAATGGGGATTGAAAAACCAGATTCAGGAAAAATTATATTTGAAGGAAAAGATATAACAAACTTACCAATAAATGAAAGAGCAAAACTAGGAATCGGATTTGCATTTCAACAACCTGTTAAATTTAAAGGAATCACAGTATATGATTTATTAAAAATGGCAGCAGGAAAGAAAATAACAAAAAAAGAAGCATGTGATGTTTTATCTAAAGTTGGATTATGTGCTAAAGAATATGTAGATAGAGAAGTAAATGGCTCATTGTCAGGAGGAGAATTAAAGAGAATAGAAATTGCAACAGTAGTATTAAGAAAATCAAAATTAACAATTTTTGATGAGCCTGAAGCGGGAATAGATTTATGGAGTTTCAACAACCTAATAGAAGTATTTGAAAATATGAGAGAGTTAATAAAAGGAACTACATTAATAATTTCACATCAAGAAAGAATACTAAATATTGCAGATGAAGTAATTCTTCTAAAGGCAGGACAAATAGTAGATAGAGGAAGTAGCAAAGAAATTTTAGATAAAGAATTAATAAATAAAAAGTGTTGTAAAGCCAATAAGTGCAATGCGTAAAAAAAGGAGATTAGATATGAGTGATAAAATCAATGATATAGATAAAGAGTTATTAAATGAAATATCAAATTTAGAAAATATACCAAATGGAGCATATAAT
>CALXZZ010000124.1 GCA_944393365.1 uncultured Clostridia bacterium | reverse complement strand
AATATAGCTCATTATACACTCCTTTAAAATTTTATTATCCACATTATACTATATTTTTTTTAATTAATCTATATTTTTTGTAATTTTTATAATAAATCCTTGTAAAAAATCAAATATTATGTTAAAGTAAAGACAATAAATCGAGTTATATAAGAGAGTTTAAAACAAAGTATGTCTTTTTTCGCATACCTGTTTCGTAATCGCTCCAAATTCTAACAGCTTACGAACTGCAAAAGTTTGTAGGTTGTTTTTTTGTTCTCTTTCTGGAAAGGAGGAGAATTTTTTATGCTTGAATTTAAGATAATACAAGAATTAGAACCTAATGAGGAGTTATTGGAAAACATTAAAAATTATAATTACACAATTAAGAACGGAAAAATTAAACATTTAAAGGCTACTAATTTACAATTTATAGAGCCTACTGAATATTTAATTAAATATCCTACTACTTTAACAATACTTGAATATAAAGTTAATGAAGTCAGTAATAAAAACTTTTACATTAAAGAATACAATAAAAAGTATAATCTCAAAGAAATAAAACAAATTCTCATGAAATAAAAAAAGCTTAAATTTATTTGATTTGGTTACCAAAATTCAAAAAATCCCTTTATATTAAAAATTTTAAATTTCTTTGCACAAACAGCCTAAATATTCCTTTATAGATTAGGGGGATAAATTTTCAAGAATAGTATATGCCAATTCAATTTTGAAAGGAGAAAATTTTATGAGGTGTGGAATTTATGTAAGAGTATCAACAGATGAACAAAGAGATAATGGATATTCTATTGACTCTCAATTACAAATGATAAAAGAATATTGTGAGAAAAACGAATATTCTATTGTAGGTGTATATAACGATGCAGGATATTCTGGTAAAGACCTAATGAGACCAGAAATGCAAAGACTTATAAAAGATATTAAAATGAACAAATTAGACAAGTTAATAGCAATTAAGGTAGATAGATTAACTAGAAATAATTACGACGGATTTTGGCTTTTAAATTATTGTGAAGAATATAATGTGAAAATAGAACTTATATTAGAACCTTATGATGTATCTACGGCAAATGGTGAAATGATATTTGGTATGAATTTAGTCTTTGGACAAAGAGAAAGAAAAGAAATCGGAGCAAGAACTAAAAGAGCATTAGAAGAAATGGCATTAGAAAAAGTACATCCTAGTAAAGCACCATATGGATATATCAGAAATAAAGAAACTGGACATTTAGAAGTCGAACCAATTGAAGCACAGGTTGTAAAAGAAATATATGAATTATGTAAGAAAAATTATTCTTCAAGAGGAATCACTAGAGTAATGAAAGATAAGAATTATTATTTAAAAACAGGTAAATGGACAAGTGATAGAGTATATAAAATACTTACAAATTCTATTTATGTTGGAGTATTTGAATACGGTAAATATGCTAGAAAACCTCAAGATATTTTAAGAGTTAGAAACTATTGTGAACCAATAATTGAACAAGAAACATGGAATGTTACCAGAATAGTTTTAGAGAGAAATAAACACTCAAATTATGGAGAGCATATTCATTTATTTACTGGTATAGTTAAGTGTCCAGATTGTGGCAAAATACTATCTTCTACTAATTCATTTAAGATTAGCACTACAGAAAATAAAAAAGTGTATTACCATGTAACATGTAAAAATCCTAATTGCAAGTCAAAAGGTAAACACTATAATTCGGATAAAATAGAAGAAAAACTACGGTAGAATTTTAAATGAACTAACAAGATATATGTATGAAATGACTTATGAAATTGCCGTCAGCAATTCTACTAAAACAAAAGATATTCAAGAAATAGATAAAGCAATTGAAAAACTAAAATTACAAGAAAATAAACTAGTAGATTTATACTTAAACTCTAGCTTGAATGTAAAAACTATCAACAATAAAAACGATAGCATTAAAAAAGAGATACAAAATCTGGAGAAGAAAAAGCAAAAAATAGATCCAGATAATATACTCAAAGAGTATGTTGTAGAATTATCAAATAAACTTGAAGGAACAATAAATAATCAAAATATTATAAACAATAAAGTTCTATATGGATTTGTTTTTGAGCATTTAAACAGAAAATCAAAGAAAGATTTAATAAAAAAATTTATTGAAAGCATAGAAATTTCAAGAGATAAAAAATACAATATTGAGATAAAAAATATAAGATTTACAGAAGAATTTATCTCTAAAAATAGTAAGGAATATATAAAATATTTGAATGATGTTTTACAAAATAATCATATTGGTTTTATTTATAAAGAGCCAATTACTAAAAAAGAATTGGAAAAACTAAAAGAAGATTATTATATATTTTTTAATTCAAAAATTGAAAATAAAGAGTATTCAGAACAAGAAATAAACCGATATTTACAATTATTAGAGGAAAATTTTTATACAAATGGAGTTATAAATTGTCCAATTATTCAAGATGGAACTGTAGTAGACCATGTAGATTTAATAGCAAAAAATACAGAAAAGTTATTACAAAATACACGGATAAAGTTTACAGGTTGAAGATGTCCGTTTTTAAATTTTATAAATTTCATGTCCCAGCAAGCACTGCATTTGTACTCCCGTACAAATACAAAATATGGGTTTAACCCACCCATACCTCAAAAATTAAAAATTGAAAGGAACTAAAAAATTATGAAGGATGAAAAAGTAAATTATGTTATAGAAATGATAAAAGATATGGACATAGAAAATAAATTAAGATTAGCAATATGTAT
>CALXZZ010000123.1 GCA_944393365.1 uncultured Clostridia bacterium | reverse complement strand
TATTCAAAAAAGTTAGATTTTTCCTATATTTTTTCTATTATGGGATAATTATATAACCTTAAAATGGTATATAAAATTAAAATTTCATCAATTTTCAAGTTACTTTCTTCTTCTTTTTTTATCCTTCTTTCTTCAATTTCTATCTTATTTCCGGATTTATTCTCTATACTTTTTTGCCAATAAATTAGAATATCATCTTCACTGTTACTAGAAACTGTTACAATAGCATTTTGATTCATTCCACATGTGATTAAATTTTGCACTTCAAAATCTTCCAAATTTTCATTTAAATCTGTATTTATTATTACATATTTTGCTTCTTTACACATTTTTTTCAATTGATCTTTTAACTCTTCACATTTTTCTAAATCACTTTGAATAATTATTGTATCAAATTTTACATTTTTCATATTTTCTAGGCTTTTTGTATTTATATGAAGCACATTAATTTGATTGTCTTTCTTGGCAATTTCTGTCTTTATTGTTTCGAAACATTTTTTATTTGCAACAATACCGATTAATACCATTATCCAACCCCTTAAATTTTAATCAAACCAATTTATCACATATGTTTTATACTACTTATATTATTAACAAATTTGGTAATTTTATACATACATTTTTTAAAATTTCAAATGAAGTTCGCCACTGCGCAACGCCAAAATTGTAATTATTTTCCAACCAACATTTGTGTTCCATTACTATTAATCGTATAATTATCCAAATATATTAAATCTGACACCTTTACAACCTCAAAACCTTTTTGCTTAATATTTTTGAGCAACATATCCAAACTATCTGCTGTATGTTTTGTTCCATTATGACTTAATATTATATCTCCTGCTTTTATCTTGCCATCTAATCTACTCCACATTTCTTCACCAGTTAGTCCAGTATAATCTAAAGTATCTAAATTCCATTGAATTGTATAATATCCTTTGTCATTTGCGGCTTGTATTACAGTATTATTATATTCCCCGTATGGTGCTCTATATATTTTTGTTCTTGTTCCAGTAATTTTTTCAATCTTATCATTACTTTTTTCTATTTCTTCTATATTTTGCTCATAACTCAAATTATTGACATGTGGATGTGTGTCACTATGACTTGCTATTTCATGCCCTTCGTCATATATCTTTTTTACTGCTTCAGGGAATTTTTCTATCCAATCTCCTACCATAAAAAATGTTATTTTTGTATCGTTGTTTCTTAAAACTTCTAATATCTGGTCTATGTCGTCTGCATTCCATGCACAATTCATTGTGAATGCCACTTTTTTCTCTTCTGTTTGGACATTGTATATTGGTAGTAATTTACTATTTTCAGATGATGTTGTTATCGCTTCGTCTTTGTTTCCTATTGTTCCGGCTACACAGAATAGTATTACTACTGTTATTATTGATACTAAGTATGTACATATTTTTTGTTTGTTAAATACAAAGAACATTTTAAAAACCTCCAAGTTAAAGCTACTTAATTGTATGCTTTTACTTGGAGGAAAATTCCTAACATTTTATTTTTTGCATTCATTTATCTAATATTTTTCTATAATCTAATTAGCTTTTTCTAAAACTAAGTGACATATCCTCACCTCTATTTTTAACTATTACTATTATCTAATATCTTTTGTAAATCTGCTTTCAATTGTACAATATCATTTGTTACTATATCCCAAATAAGATTTAATTTTATTCCCTCATAATCATGAACGATTTTGTTTCTTAAATTTTTTATAATAATCCATTCTATATTAGGATATTTTTCCATTGTCTCTTTACTTATGTTCTTGACTAATTCACCTATTTGGCTAATCGCAAAAATAGTGGCATCTACTTTTTCCTCATTACTTGAAAATGATTGAAAATCGCACCCGTCAGTATATCTTAATGCTTTATCTATATATTCTATCATCTTTTTTAATGACATATATTCTTTATTTTTCATATACAACAACTCCTGTTTCTTTTATTTCCTTGTCAATTGCTGAATCTTTTATTATTTCATATTTTTCAAATCCATCAATATTTTTTTTCAATTTTTCTTCTATTTGGCATATTAATTTTAATAGTGCAAATCCTTTTAATTCTGAATTTGTATCTATTATTAAATCCACGTCACTTTCTTTTGTTGCCTCTTGTTTTGCATAAGAACCAAATAGTATTACTTGATATACAGGTTTATCTTTTAAAAATTCTTTTAATATTTTTTTTATTTCATCAATTGTATATATTTTTTCACTCATAATATCACTCCTTACACTATGCTATTAATATAGCATAATTTATAATATTTATCAATTCCTATTCATTATCTTTTAATATTATAAACATATCCTACTTCTTTATATTTTTTTCCTTCTTTTTCAAAATACTTTTCATCAGATAACAAATTTCCACCCATTTTTTCATAGAACTTTCTTGCATTTTGATTTTTCTCTAAACACCATATTACCATTTTAGTTTTATTTTTATTTTTTAAATCCTTCTTTACATATTCTATTAATGTCCTTCCTATTCCATTTCCTAACTTATCGCAATCTACATATATTGCTATAATCTCTGAATCTATATCAGTATTTTCATAAATTGCATTATCATCATATCTGCAATATCCTAATATAGTGCCATTTTCTTCTGCAACAATCACATTTCCTATATTGTAATGTTTTCTCCATTTTTTTATTTTTTCTTCTCTATTAAGATTATTCAAAATCTCATCATCTATTATTCCTTTATATACTTTTTTCCAGTCTTTGATATTTATATCAACAATTTGTTCAATAT
>CALXZZ010000122.1 GCA_944393365.1 uncultured Clostridia bacterium | reverse complement strand
AATTTCAACAATTTAAAATAATTCTTTGAAAATATTGATATATAAAGAAAAATAGCATTTGAGGAGTTACCTCACCCCGACCAATTTAAAGTAGATTTTACAGGAAACTGTAGAATGACGAAACTTATATCAAAAGTGCATAAAATACGTTATTTCAAGAAATTGAAATAGCGTATTTTTTCTGTCTAGAGTATTCAAAAATCCTTCTACATCATCAAATTTTGTTCTAGAAAAATTTTCTAGAACAGAAATCTAAACAAAAAATTGAGGAAATAAAAAGTATCGAAGAATAAAATTAAGTCATATCAAGTGTTTTAAGATTATTTTCTAGAAAATTTCTAGAAAAAGTTAGATTTAAATTTTGATGGAAAGGAGGTCTATGATGTATGAATTCACCCCATTTAAGAAAACAGATAAACTTTTATTTGAAAGTTTTATACAATTTCCAAGAGAGTTATTAAATAGAGAAGAATATAAAGTTCTATCACCAAATGCTATGTTACTGTATTCTATTCTGACCGATAGGTTAGGTTTATCATTTAAACAAATAGAAAGTAACAAAAAGATACAATTCTATGATGCCAAAGGCGATATGTATGTAATTTTTAAAAGGGAAGAAATACAAGAAAAATTGCATATTGGACGTTCTGCAGTTGATACAGCAGTTTTACAATTAAAAGAATGTAATCTTATAAAAGAAACAAAGCAAGGTAAAAGTATGCCAAATATTATTTATTTAGGCAAAACAATTGGAATGATAGAAAATGAAAAAATAGAAGAAATTAGGAGTGCTCAAAATCAGCATTCAGGAGTGCAGGAAATCAACACTCACGAGTGTATAAAATCTACAGTCCATAATAACAATAATAATAAATATATAAATAATAACTATATAGGTTATCAGGGTAAAAAAAGTGGTTATCAAGGCAGAACTTATCCACCTGGATATTTAGACAAGTTATATGCTAATCATATTCCATAAAATGATAGTACAGAAGGTTATAAAAAATTAAACGGAATCACCAAATTAAGCAATTTGATAGAAAATAAATATTAAGGAGGATTTTTTAATGTTAAATAGAAATGTCAAAAATAGATTTATAGATGAAAAAACAGGAATTGAATATATAAAACAAGGCGATTATTACTTGCCTAATTTAGTATTAGCACCAGAAGAAACAAATTATAAAATTGGAAAATATGGAAGGATAAAATTGAATTATTTAATAAATCATAAAAAAGCTGAATACACAATTTTATTTATGGAAAGCAGATTAAATAGATATTTACACGAAATAGATATTGCTTGTGAAGAGAGAGTAAAAACAATTATATCTCAGTTAGTAAAACAAGAAAATGTAACAGAAGAATTAAAAGCAACAAATCAAATGGAATGGGTTGGCAAGATGAATTCAATTAGAAATCGTGCAGAAGAAATTGTATATAATGAAATAATTTATGTGTAGGAGGAATCAAAATGGATGAAGTAAGATTATATGAAATGTATTTAAATGAAGCTATTGAGGAAAGAAAAACTGATTTAATAAATAGAAATGAAAATTACAAAAACTTAAGAGAAAAATTTAATGAGATTATGAATAAATATCCTAATTTACAACTTATTTTAGAGAAAGATGTAGAGTTAATTTTAAATGAAACAGAATGCAAGATGTTACAAAAGTTAGCCTCGATATATATGGAAATTTTAGACTTAGAAGAAAAAGAAATTTTCCTTTTAGGTGGAAAAGAAATGTATTTTTATCTAAAAGATACAGGAGTTATTAAAGAAAAATAATAATAAAAATTTAAAATTTTAGAAGAAATTTCAAACGAGATTTCTTCTTTTTTAATCAATTTTTTAGTAAAAATCAGCCTATAAATTAGGCAATATTACAAAATGAAATATTTAAAGCAAGCGACGCATTTATACTCCCGTATAAATACAAAGTACAAATTTCTATTGTAGAAATTTGTAATGGGGAAATTATTTCCCCAAACCCCATAAAAAATTGGAAGGAGAGATAAAAGTTATGAGAAAAAGAACAATTAAAAAGCAAATGTGGATTAATCAAGAAGAAGATAATTTATTAAAATTAAAATCTAAAAAGGCAGGGTTAAATGAATCCGAATTTTTAAGAAGTTGTATTAAAGGATACAAAATAAAAGAACAACCTACAAAAGAAATAAGAGAATTTATAAAACAAATTTCTGGTATAGCAAATAATATAAACCAAATAGCAATAAGAGTTAATGTTAGAGGATACATCCAAAAAGAAGAACTAGAATATTTAAGAAATACTATTAATCAATTTATTTTAGAATTTCAAAAGAAAGTATATTCAAGAGAATAGGAGATGATATAATGGCTGTTATAAAAATTAAAAATATAAAAACAAATTTACAAGCAGTTTTAAATTACGGTAAAAATGGAGAAAAAACAGAACATGGAATTCTAGTATCAAGTATTAACTGTAATGTAGTGACTAGCTATGAAGAAATGGCACTTACTAAAAAATTCTTTCATAAAGAAGGTAAAACTTTAGGTTATCACATAATACAATCATTTAAAGGAAATGAAGTACCTTCAGAAAAAGCAAATCAAATAGGAAGAAAACTTGCTGAAGAACTATGGGGAGATAAATATCAAGTAGTTATCTGTACTCATATAAATAAACAAAATGTCCATAACCATATTATTTTAAATTCTGTTTCTTTTATAGATGGAAAGAAATATCATAATTCTAATGCAGAGATTGCATTTATGAAAGATGTATCGGATAGATTATGTTTAAATTATGGACTATCTATTATAAATACACCTAAAGGTGATAAAGAAAAAGAATTTAGA
>CALXZZ010000121.1 GCA_944393365.1 uncultured Clostridia bacterium | reverse complement strand
TCATAAAAAGTACTTTTGGACAAGCATTTTTAAATTTGTTTTTTAATGCTACCGATTTTTTTACAATTTTTCTATTTCTTCTTTGCTTACCCCTGTTACTTCTGCTATTGTGTCAATATCCATCCCTTTTCGCTTTAGGTTTTTAGCAATTTCTAATTTACTCTTTTCTAAAATGTACCCTTTGTCAAGGACATTCAAGAAAAAGGGATAAATATTTTTTCTGGTAAATATTGTATATTTTATTTTGATGGATATATCCCTGTTTTTATATATTCGTAATATTCATTAGGTGATAATTTGGCTAAATTCCATTGATATCTTTCATTATTATAATAATCCATCCAGTCATCAATAATATTTTTTACTTCTTCAAATGTCTTACAATTACTTAAATCAATCTCATCTTTCATATGCCCGAAAAAGCTTTCCTGTGGTGCGTTATCCCAACAATTTCCTTTTCTTGACATTGATTGTCTTAATTTCTTATCTTTTAGTAATTGTATAAAACTGCAACTTGTGTAATGACAACCTTGATCACTATGTATTATTGTTTCTGTTGTTATGTCAATCCCATGTTTTTCGATTAATATATTTACTGTTTCTAATACAAAATCAACTTCTAATGAATCACTTAAAACATATGATAATATTTGTTTAGTAAATGCATCAAGTATTGTAGATAAATAGCAAAGTTTTCCATTATATGGTATATATGTAATATCTGTTAACAATATTTTTCTTGGTCCATATGCAGTAAATTCTCTCTTTACTAAATTGTCTGCTACATTACTCGTTTTTAAAGCTTTAGCCATTCTTCTATATGGATTTGCTTTCCTTATTGGACATACCAAATTATACTTTTTCATCAGCCTTCTAATCTTTTTTATATTCATTACTATTGGCTCTTCTTGATGGATTAAATTCATGTATATCCCTTTAGCACCTTTATTGTAGCCTCTATGTGTATATGCTTTAAGTATTATTTCAAAATCTGCTCTGTCTTTTATTTCTTGTTCTTCTCGATGTTTTGAAGCTTTTACCCATCTGTAATAACCTGACCTCGATACTCCTGCTATTTCACAAAGCATTGATATATTTAGCATATTGTTTTCTTTAGATACAACTTCATGGATTATTTCAAACTTATTTCTTTCTTTTTCCATGATTATTGCCTCCGTTTTGTATTTGCTTCTTTGATAATTTTTTTTAGAAATTCTACTTCCTGTTTTAAATACAAAACTTCGTGTTGCATTTGTGCAAATGATTCAGGTGTAAATTCTTCTTGGCTGACAATATTCATTCTTCTCTCGTGGCATTCTCCTTCCGAAAATTCATTTCCTGATAGAGCTTGCTTCTTTATTCTTTGGACAATGCTATCAATTTGTTTTTGTTCAAACATTTTTAAGTCATATCCTAATTCTGTTAAAATCTTCCTGGGTGCCATACCTGCTTGATATTTTATCCAAAAAACTTTCTTAAATTCTGCTGTGAAATACAACTTATTGTCTGTTACTTTAAATGTATATTGATTTTTCCTTAATATTTGTTTTTCTTTATTTGTATATTTTTTCATATTTCCCTCCAATAGATATTTTTATTATATACCAATATCTATCAAAAGAAAATATTTTCCTTTTTCTTGTGTCTACTTTCTAGGTTTTTATACCTTTTTCTTATGCACACAATATTGGGTATCCTTTTTCTATTGTGTCCACATCTATGGGTATATTATATTTCAATCCTTCTTCTTTTCCCTGTTTTAATCCCTCTTCTTTTCCCTGTTTTAATCCCTCTTCCGTTCCTTTAGCTCTTGCTGTTGCTAATGCTGCATTCTCCTCTAATTTTGACATTAATCTTAATTCTGCTAATCTTTTTACTTCGGCATCTCCTGTTAATTCTTCATAATCTTTTACTGCTTCTTTGATTTCTTTACTTTCCTTTTTAGCCATTTCTAGTATGTCCCCCCTTTCCATATCTATAAATGCTAACCATTGATTTACTTTCTCTTTCATGTTTGGTCTTTCTTTTCTGAATTTTTCTAATTCTATATAATAATATTTTACTAAATTATTTAATTCATAATCTTTATGTTTTCTAGTTACTCTTACTGTTTCTGTTACATACTCTGGTAAATTTGTTAGGGTATAATCTAATATTGCTATGACAATTACTTTGTGTAATTCTTCATTGTTTTCCCTTGGTTCTAGTTGTTCTACTATTTTTTTGCTGGCATAAAATGTTGTTCTTTTTTCTATGTTTTTGTTATCTCTTAACTGCATTTCTACATTTACAATTTCTCCGTCTTTTAGTTCTACTTCTAAATCTAATATCCCATATTTCATTTCTTTGGATAGTTGTTCTAGTCTTGCATCATGCATAATTCTTTTAATCTCTATCCTTTCTCCTAGTATAGCACTTAAAAAGCTTTTTAAGTATTTTTCGTTTCTACTGAAAAAAGCTTTAAAGACAATATCATCTTTCATTGTTAATTTGTTTTGCATATATTACCTCCTATTATAATTGGTTTAATTTTGAAATTCAAGATTTTTTTTAGAAAAATTTGATTTAAATTTTGGATAAAATTTTACTTAATTTATAAATTAGTATGCTAAATTGTACTATCTTTTTTTTATTTTGTCAACAAAAAAAATTTGACATTTCTCGACATTAAAAGCAAAAATGCCGAAAGCCTGATTTTCTAATCACTTTCGGCATAAAATAACACAATTAATCTTGTGTATATGGTAAAATAGCAATAGCTCTTGCTCTCTTGATAGCTAAAGTAATATCTCTTTGATGTTTTGCACATGCTCCTGTTGTTCTTCTAGGTAATATTTTACCTTTGTCATTAATAAATTTTTTCATAACATCTGCATTTTTATAATCTAATACAAAGTTTTTGTCGCTACATAAAGGACATACTTTTTTTCTTTGTTTTTTAAATTTTGGATTATAATCTTCATCATAATTTTTATTATTTCTGTTATGTTTTTTGTTATTTTTCTTATCTGCCATTTTTCCTTTCACCTCTATT
>CALXZZ010000120.1 GCA_944393365.1 uncultured Clostridia bacterium | reverse complement strand
ATATTTCAAATTACCTTTCTCGCTACGCACTCTATCAACAACTCCTGATGATACCATTTCTTCTGCAAATTTCTTTGCACTTCCATTTTCTCCAGTATAATAAATATTAATCGTAAAACTCATAACAAATCCTCCTAAAAATTATTTTTATAATTTATCATATTCTTCCTTCAAAACAGGTTCACACCATTCATTTGATGTTTCTTCTCCTGGAACTTCGATTGCAATGTGTGAAAACCAAGAATCTTTTTTAGCTCCATGCCAATGTTTTACATTTGCAGGAATTACAATAACTTTTCCTGGTTCTAAACTTATTGCTTCTTTTCCTTCCTCTTGATACCATCCATATCCTGCTGTACAAATTAATATTTGACCTCCATTTTTACTTGCATGATGGATATGCCAATTATTTCTACATCCTGGTTCAAATGTTACATTTGCTAAAAATAATGAACTATTATTATCAACCAATGGATTTAGATAACTCTTTCCTATAAAATATTGTGCATAAGCATCATTTGAATTTCCTTTCCCAAATACATTTACATTTTCAAATTCTTTTTCATTCATAATTCTTTCTCTCCTTTTTTCTATAATTTTAATTATTATATATAACACATCTTCTTAGCTCTATATTTTTTAATCAGGTATTACTTGATTAATACAAGCTATTGCATTCAAACTTCTTGGATATCCAACATAAGGAAGTAATGCAGTTACTGTATTTAATAGTGTTTGTTTATCATTTCCAACATTTACATTTCCTGCTATATGTCCTTTTAATTGTGGTTCACAACCACCTTGTGAAAGCAATATTGAAAATGTAATTAATTCTCTTGTTTTTACATCTAATCCGTTTCTTGTATAGTAATCGCCAAAACAGTTATCTGATAAGAATTTTTGAATGTGTACTTGATTTTCTGGAGAATTTTCGTAATTTTTATCTATTACATCTCCAAATATAGATTTTTGTACTTCTAATCCTTTATCAAAACGATTTTCTCTAGTTGTCGTTCCTTGTTTTTCTAAAGGTGAAGTTATTCCTCTTTCTTTAAAGATTCTGTTTGTAGGTTCTAATAAATCTACTACTTTTAAAATTCCAACATAAGGAACTGTTTGGTATAATATTTCTTTAATTTCGATTGGAGTTATACCAACATTTAGAGCTGCTTTTACATATTCTTCATATCTTTTAGGTGTTTGTGTCGCAATTGTTGCTGCTAAAATTACCATTTGTCTTGTTTTTTCATCTAATTTGTCATACTCTTGTGCTTCATCTAAACTAAAATTTAGTATAATTTCCATTAACTCCTCATCTAAATTTTCTTTTCCTACTAATTCAGGAAATAATTTTTTGTAGTTTTCCATTGCTTTTTCTGTAATATTCATAACTTTTCCTCCTTCTGGCTTTAAACCTTACTTTTATTATTTCTAACTTTTCTAATCAAAGAAAAGATAATATTTTTCTCTTCTTCTTTAACTTAATAATTTTAAAATTCCTTTATATGTTATTTCATATATTGTTAAATATTCAAATGGAACTTTTGCCTTTTTCATTGCTTCTTTTTGTTTATCCGTTACAAATGTATATGGATATATTCCATACATAAATGGGAAAAATGAAAATATAAAATCTTTCTTTTCTTCTTCTGTCATATCATCAAAATATTTATCAAGACATTTTCTTACAGTTTTTATTGCTGTTCCATAAGCCTCTTTAAATTCCACTAATGCTTCAGCCCTACTATTTTCTTCCATATCATACATATTCATAGAAAGTAATTTTAATAGATTTTTTCTTTTTTCTATTGTATGTGCCAATTTATCTGCAAACATTTCTTTGGTCATTTTAGAATTTTGATTATACACTTCCTCTAATTCTTCTACCCATCTTTCATATTCCCTTTGGAAAAGCGCTAAAAATATTTCTTCTTTTGTTTGATAATAATTATATATAGATGTACGAGAAAATGTAGTTTCTTCTCCTATGTTTTTTATTGTTATATCTTTAAAATTGTTATTTTCGTAAAGTTTTTCACAAGCATTTATAATTTCTTCTCTTCTTATATCAACTATTTCTTTTCCCATATTTTTTCCTTTTCATTTTATATTATTGGCACAATGTCATCCGATTATTATATATCACTTTTCTGACATTGTGTCAATCTTTTTCAAAAAAAGATGTAAAAATATTTTTTACACCTTTTCTTATTGTATAGGAAAAATCGACTCCTTCTTTGATATTTCAGTATTTTTAGCGATTTTTCCGTATACAACAAGGTTAGGCTACCTATATTTGCCCGAGCTTTATTGTCAATTAAAAATTTAACGCTATTGGTTGTAAAATAAAGTTCACAAAGTGAATTAAAGTACACTTAGTGAACTTTTATACTTATTTATTATTATTTTTCTTTTAAATATCTTTGATACATTTCATCCATACTAGAAATATATTGCATATCTTGTTTTACCCTAAATTTTTCATACTCTTTTTCTGCTTTTTCAACAGCTTGCTTATGAGATATTTTTCCTGAATCTTGTAATATTTCTTTTTTTCTAAATTTCAAAAGATTATCTGTTTCATTTATCCAGTCTTGCATTGTCATAACTTGATTTTCTTCTGCCATTGATTCTGCATAATCTAAAAAGAAATTTGTCAAATTATTTAGCTTTTTTAATTCGTCTTCATTTAAATAGTTTTTCGCTATACTAACATCGTATTTATATATCATTCCATCTGGAGCTTCTTTCCAAGTCGTTAGTCCCATATTTTCTTTTTCTGCATTTACTCTATTATAAATTAATTCTGCTGCAGTATGACCTGTTATTGCATAATGTAATTTATTTTGAACTATTTTAAAAAATGTATATGCTTCTTCTGATTTCTTATCATAATCAATAGATGTTGCTATAAATAAGTCTGTTATTTTTTGATAAGCCATTCTTTCACTTGTACGAATTACTTTAATTCTTTCTAATAACTCGTCAAAATATTGCCTATTTACTTTGCCACCTTTTAAAAATCTATCATCATCTAAAGCAAAACCTTTTACCATGTATTCTTTTATTATTTTGTTTGCCCATTGCCTAAATTTTACTGCTTTTTTTGAGTTTACTCTATAACCAATTGATATAATCATATCTAAATTATAATATTTTGTTTTATATTTTTTATTATCTGATGCAGTATATTCCAAAATGGAACATACTGATTTTTC
>CALXZZ010000119.1 GCA_944393365.1 uncultured Clostridia bacterium | reverse complement strand
GAAAATTAAATTCATAGTGAAAAATTAAAATAAATTGTCAAAATAGGAAAAAATGGTGATATTGAAGTAGAATTGGAGATGATATTATGCATGAATGTTTATTATGTGAAAGAGATATGAAAAAATCTAAATCTACATTTGGAAACGGATGTATAAATAATATATTTACATTTTTAAATATTGAAAAGCCTAGAAGATGTAAAAACAAAGAACAACTTTTATATAAAAACATTATGAAGATTACAAATGTTTCGAAAATTAATAATAATCAAAAGATTTGGCTTACTGATAGATATTTGACATATCAATATTTAAATCAGTTACATTATGGCAATTTTGAAAATTTGAAAAAACAAGTCAAACAAGATATAGAAAACATTGAAAAAGTAGAAGAATTTGAAAAATTAATAACAGCAAGAAAAATAAAATTGAAAGAAGCCTACGATTTATATAAAAGGGAAAGAAAATTTGAATCAACTCTTAATAAAGTAAAAGATAGCAAAAGTGATAAAGAAGACGAAAAAATAAAGCTTATGATAACTGGATTTAGTTATATATTTAATATGTATAGAAACAAGAGTCAATATGATAGAAATAGTTTAAAAGCAATGCAATATGCATTTTGGCAGGCTGTAATTGAATTAGGAGGGAGATACTTTAATTATGAATTAGCAGCAGAATTATTACAACATTCTTTAGAAAAAGAACCAACTGATTTTTTAATAAGTGATGAAGAATTTATAGAGTTAATAGTTAAAGATGAGAACTTTAAGAATAAGATAAATGAAATTATAAATAAGCATAAAAAAGAAAAAGAAATATATATACCAATAGGACAAGAATATGTGGCTTTTGAAAATAGTGATTTATATTTTGCTATTCACAATGCTAATATTAAAATGGAGGCACAACAAGATTCTAATTTAGATTGGAATATAGAGATTACATTAAGTGATACTTTTGATTTTACTAAATGGAAAGCACCTTTAGAATATTATTTTGATGCAAATAATATTCCAAAAAGTATATTATCTAGTACATTATATAATTTAGCATTTATTTCTCAAAAATTAGGAGTTATTAAAGAATATGATGTCATTGCAGAGCTTACAATAAAAGTACAAAAGAATGGAGAAATTCAAAAGTTGTAAGAGGTGACTTTAATAATGAAGAAATTTTTTAAAATAGCTTGTTTTATTATATTACTTTTGATAATAGCACATATAATATATTTACATACACTTTATGATTATAATTTTTATTCTTCACTCATTGAGATACCAATTCCAATATTTGCAAAGATGGAAGAAAAAGATATGCATGGTGGATTTCATGGAGATGGAGAAACACTTGCAAAATTTTATTTTTCAGATAAACAAGCCAAGGAACTTACAAGTAATATAAGTAATAATTCACATTGGAATAAGTTACCAATACCTGAAATACTACAAGAATGTGCTTATAATAGTATAGATGAAGACATAGAAAATCCATTTATAAATAATGGTTACTGGATATTTTTAGATAGGCATAGCGAAGCAATAGATAAGTATTATTATAATGAAATTTTTAATAGAGCATCTTTAAATTATTCGATTGCTACATTTGATATAGATTCTAATGTACTTTATATTTATTCATTAGATACATAAGTATGAAATAAAAAGTTCTAAAATTTTGAGAACAATTTTGAAATTTTAGAACTTTTAATATTATATATTAAATATAATATTTTAATGACTAAAGAAAACAATTCATCTTGCATAAAGACACATTTTACGTAAAGAAAACATAAAATATAGCAAAAGAAGGTTATAGGTAAACCGTTATATTACCTAAATATAATATGCAAGGTGGATAGTTGAAAAATAATTAGAATTTTGGCTATGTCAAACTTCATTTGAAATTTAATCAACGTACAGATAGTACGCTTCATAAATTTCAAACTTTTCTTGCCAAAATTTAATTCTTTTCCAACTAGGATAGAGCCTAGAGAAAGGAATGATATAAAAAATGGCACAGTACATAATCCAAGGTGGAAAAAAAGCAGAAGGAGAAGTGACAATATCAGGTTCAAAAAATGCTGCACTTCCAATAATAGCTGCAACTATTTTAAATGCAGGAAAAACAACATTATATAATGTTCCCAATATACATGATACGCAAATGATGTTTGAAATATTAAAAAAATTAGGAGGAAATGTAACAAAAAAGTCTAATAAAATAATAATAGACACAAATAAAATTGACAAATATGAAATACCAGAAGATTTAATGAGACAAATGCGTTCATCAGTAATTTTAGCGGGAGCATTACTAGGAAAACATAGAAAGGCAATATTTTCATATCCAGGAGGATGTGATATTGGAACAAGACCAATTGATTTACATTTAAAAGCATTTGAAAAATTAGGAATAAATATTGACCAAAACTATGGAAAAATAGCATGTAGTTGTGATAAAATAGTAGGAGAAAAAATTGACTTAGATTTTCCAAGTGTCGGAGCAACAGAAAATGCAATACTTGCAAGTTGCTTAGCAGAAGGAAAAACGATAATCACAAATGCTGCAAGAGAACCTGAAATTGTAGACTTGCAAAACTTTTTAAACAAAATGGGAGCAAAAATAAAAGGAGCAGGAACAAATAAAATAGAAGTAGAAGGTGTGAAAAATTTAAAAGATGTAAGTTATAACATCATGCCGGATAGGATAGAATCAGGAACATTTCTATGTATAGCAGCAGCAACGAATGGAAATATACTTTTAAAAAATGTGGATACAGAACATATAACACCAGTTATTAATAAATTAGAAGAAACAGGATGTAAATTAAAAGTACAAAGAAGAGAAATAGAAATTGAAGCACCAAAAAAACTAAAAGCAGTAGATATAAAAACAATGCCATATCCGGGATTCCCAACAGATATGCAATCAATATTTGCAACTACTCTAACAACAGCAAAAGGAACATCAATTATAGTTGAAAACATTTTTGAAAATAGGTATAAATATACACGGTGAACTAATTAGAATGGGAGCAAAAATAAATATAGAAGGAAAAACCGCTATAATAAAAGGAGTACGAAAATTATATGGTACAAATGTTAAAGCAACAGACTTAAGAGGAGGAGCAGCTTTAGTATTAGCTGGAATTATGGCAAAAGGAACAACAACTGTAGATAACATAGAATATATTTTAAGAGGATATGAAGGATTTGACAGAAAATTGAATAACTTAGGAATTGAAATCAAAAAGAGGGATTAAGGGACGGTCCTCAAAATCCCTAAAAACAGGGATTAGGGGACGGACCTTATAGATA
>CALXZZ010000118.1 GCA_944393365.1 uncultured Clostridia bacterium | reverse complement strand
TCAGAAAAATAATTATTAGTTGCAAAACAGTATCCTTTATCTTTACTTAAATATATAATCATAGATAATATTATTTTCTCTTTGTCCGTCAATTTGTTGTTTATCAATATTTCTGATGGCATCCATAATCCTTTTAAATCTGATTTGTCCATTTTATTTCACATCATCTCCTATCAAAAAAAGACCAAGTATTTATATACTCAGTCTTATCTATTAATTCTTAATCTAATATATTTATATTTCTATAATTTTAAACATTTAGGATTTTTCCAATCTATCTCAACCTTCATTACTTATTTTCTAATTTATAATTTCTGTTCTTAATTTTTCTTTATAATCATCATAATTTCCTAGATATGTTGTTACTTTTCCGTCTTTAAATTCAATAGTTTTATCAGCAAATTTGTTAATAAAATATCTATCATGGCTAACAAATAACAATGTACCATCAAAATCCTCAATTGCGTCTTCAAGAACTTCTTTAGTTGGTATATCTATATGGTTTGTAGGTTCATCAAAAATTAATGTATTGATTTTTTGTTGTAAAAGTTCAGCTAGTTTTACACGCATTTTTTCTCCACCTGATAAATTTCCAACTCTTTTCATTACATCATTTTGATAAAATTGGAATCCTGCTAATATTTGTCTTGCTCGTTGCTCATTTAAACCTGTAGCACTAGAAAAATATTCTAATAATTGTTGTTCTTCTTTTGGAAAAGAAATTATTTGAGGCAAATATCCTATTTTTACACTTGGTCCAATCTCTATTTCGCCTCCAACAGGTAAATCTTGTTCTCCTAACACAGATTTAACAAAAGTAGATTTTCCACTACCATTTGCTCCAATAAGCGCTACTCTTTCTCTCGCATGAATATCTAAATCAATTCCATCAAGTATTTTTCTTCCTTCAGGTGTAGTAACAGTTAAGTCTTTTGCAGTAATTACTCTTTTACTTGATTTACGTTCTTCATCAAATCCTACATTTAGTTTTTTCTGCTCTTTTGGTCTGCTAACTGCCATCTTTTTTAATCTATCAATCTTTGTTTGTAGCGTATGAGCTCTGCCCGTCAAAGTTGAACTGTTAGTTGCCATACCTCTTTCAGCAAAATACTTTTTCTCAGCTTCTAATTTTTTAATTAATGCCTGTTGATCTTTATAATCAGCCATTTGTTTTTCAAAATCACGTTGTTTTTCTTCTAAAAACCCAGTATAATTTGTTGAATAAACTTTTCCTGCTCCATTATCTAAATCTAGTATTTTATTGGACATTTTATCTAAAAAATATCTATCATGTGATACTATAACAGAAGCACCTTTAAATGATTTTATATAATCTTCAAGCCATTCGATTCTATCAATATCTAAATGGTTTGTAGGCTCATCTAATAAAATTAAATCTGGTTTAATTAATAAAGCCTTTGCAAGTTGAACAAGTGTCTTCTCTCCTCCACTTAAGTCATTATAACTTTGATTTAGTAAATTTTTATCTATATTAAGACCTTCAATTACCATATTTATGTTTGTTTCCATGTCATATCCACCAGCTATAGAAAACTCTTCTACTAATCTACAATATTTTTCAAGAACCTTATTATATTCTTCTCCTTCTATTCCAGATTCCATTTTTTTCTGTAATCTAGCAATTTGTTGCTCTTTTTCTCTTAATTCAGTAAAGGCATCTTTTAATATGTCATATACAGGTCTATCATCTACAACACTAGAACCTGTTTGGTCTAAATATGCTACTTTTGCATTTTTCTTTATACTCACTTGTCCATTATCAGCTTTTTCTAATCCTGCTATTATCTTTAGTAATGTAGATTTACCACAGCCATTAGGTCCGACTATAGAAATAGATTCTCCTTCATTAAGTGAAAAAGAAACATCTTCAAAAAGTTGCCCATATCCGAAATTAACTCCTAATTTGCTTACATCTAGTATAATCATTTTATATGTTCCTCTCTATTATAATTCAAATTTTTCTTTTATTATTTTTGCAACAGTCTCAGCACCTACATTTGTATTATTAATTCTTATATAATTATTCTCTTTTATTTCATTTTCTTTTGAATTAAATCTATATTTTTCTACTGATTTTAATAAATCTTTTTCGCTCCATTCTAAATTTCTTTTTGATGGTTTATTTAAAAGCCTGTTTTCCATTTTATTTCTTTTTAGTCTTTCTTCTATGTCAGCTTCTAGCTCAATTATATAGATTTTTGCATTATTTTCTTTGAATATTTGTATATACTTATAAATTCTATTCCATTCTTCCTCATCATCAAAATCCCATGTTGTTGTAAATATTATTCCTTCTTCATCACTTTTTGAAAATTCTTCAAATATTCTTATTCTAAACTCTTCATTTAATTTTCTAAATTCTTCTCTACTATAATCAAATATGTTTGTTAGCATTTCTATTGTCATATGATTATGTAATAATTTTAAATTTGTTATTTTTATTAACTCTTGCCCCACTGTCATTTTTCCTACTGCCTGTGGTCCAGTTATTATTATAAATTTCATACTATTCCTTTCCATAGAAAATTTTTAATATTTCTTCATAAAACGGAAATTTTAATCTTTCTATTTCTTTTATTACTTCATTAACATTATATTCAATTTTTAATTGTTTGTAATGTATTTCATTCTTATTTATTTCTAATATTCCTGCATTTGCTATATTAGTTTTTACAGGACACCCTAAAGAACCTAGATTTATATACCATTTATTGTTTTTATTATTAATACTTGTTGTATGTGTATGTCCATATATGTATATATCTGCATCTATTTCACTAAACATTTCTTCATTTTGTTTAATTGTAGGCTTCTTAATATGTTTTTTATATATTCCATTTTCATGACATGGATAATGAACAATGTATATTTTTTTGCCTTCAATTTCTATTATGCTAGAAATTTTGAATTGGCTAATAAAATTTTTAGAATTCTCGCTTAATTTGTTGTGTGTCCATTCATGATTCTTTATTTCTCCTAAACTCATTCCTCTTTTATCATCATGTACATCTTTTGGCAATCCTTTTAATAAATATTGTTCATGATTTCCTCTCACTGCTATTAATTTACCTTTATTTTTCATTAATTTTTGTACTGTTTCTTCTGGATTTGGTCCTATTCCAATTATATCTCCGCAACATATTATTTTATCTATCTTTAATTTATCGAATTCCCCTAATACTGCATTTAGTGCAATAATATTACTATGAACATCTGTTATTATTCCAATTTTCATTTTATTCACCTAAAATTTGCTTTCTTTTATTTTTTAATAAATTTATTTCTCTATAAAAGTCCTCATCATCCCAATTACAAAAAGTATAATTAGAATCATTCTTTCTTTTGATTAATTCCATATCTTCAATTGTAACATA
>CALXZZ010000117.1 GCA_944393365.1 uncultured Clostridia bacterium | reverse complement strand
TTTATTAAATCATTTGAACTTGTATTTACCCAATATGGCATTAATTTTCTATCTGTCAAATAATTTAATATACTCCAAGGATTATATATTCCTTCTACTTCTCCTATTTTATATCCATCATACCATTTTTTTATTTCTTCTTTATCATCTTGTACTTCAAAATCTTCTATTACTTTATCCATTTCTTCTTCTGTTATTCCAAAATCATCTGCAAATTCATTATCTAATACTGTATATACTTTAAAATTATTTGCTCCACTAAATATACTCTCTTTTGCTACTCTTGATACTCCTGTTATTACCGTTTTTTCTAAATATGGATTATCTTTAAATGTTACTCCATAAAATGTTTTGAAGAATTTAACTGCTTCATCATAAAATCCTTCTACATATGCATTTTGTAATGGGACATCATATTCATCTAGTAATAGTATTACTGGTTTTTCGTATTCTTTGTACAATAATCTTGTTAGCAATTTTAAGGCATTTTGCATTTCTATTTCATTTGCTTTTAAATTAAGAACCGTATTAAACATCTCTTTTTCTACGTCTAATAGTTTTTCACTTTTTAATAATTCTGCATGGTCTATATATAACTCAACCAATTCTGTTTTTAAACATAACAACATCTTTTCAAAATTAGTACTTACAACATCTTTTAGTGTCATATATATTACTGGGTATGCTCCTAATTTTGATGTATACTTTTCTTCTTGTTCCATTATTTTTAATCCAGTAAATAATTCTTTGTTGTCTTTTTGTCTACAATCAAAATAGTATTTTAGCATACTCATATTTAATGTTTTTCCAAATCTTCGTGGTCTTGTTACTAATATCACTCCTGATTGATTATCTATTATATCTTTTATATACATTGTTTTGTCAATATAGTAATTTGCTCTTATTCTTAATGCTTTAAAATCACTTATACCTATTCCTATTCCGTTACTTACCATTTTTTCACTTCCTCTATGTTTATGTTTCTTTTATATATTAGTTTTTCTTTCTTTTCTAGTTTTATTCTACTATATTTTTATTTCAAAATCAATTAATTTCTTTAATTAATATATTATTTAGAATAATATCAAAAAAAGATAGAATTTATTTCTATCCTTCTTAAAATAATGTATTATTATATACATCACTAAAATTTATTCATCCCAAATTATTGCTCTATCCCCATATACACATCCCCATGGTGAGCCTGTTAATGTACCATCATTCTTCTTGTGTATTATTACTTCTGTTAAATTATTTGCACTTGAAAAAGCAATTGTAGAAATTTCTTCTATTTTTGATTGTATTTCTATTATTTTCACATTTGAATAATATAATATACATCCTTCTATGTGAGTAACTTTACTTGGCAACTTTACCTCTTCTAGTTTCAAATTCATTAAAGCATATGGCCTTATTATTTCTACGCTTTCTGGTATATCTACATTTGTTAAATCACTTTTTACCCAATATAACGCTGTTCCATCTTTACTTAATATATATTCGTTATTTATTGATTGTAAATATGGATTTTCATTACTTACTTCTAAATTTTTTACATTAAGATACGAATCTTTTCTAATAGTTTTAACACTTTTAGGTAGATACAAATAATCTATAGTAGGAAAAATTGCCCAACCATTAGTAGTATCTCCTACAAAACTTTCTGGTAATGTAATTCCCGTTATTGTTCCATTGTCTAATAATGCACCTCTTACTATATTTTCCACACCATCTCTTATTGTTACATTTCCTGTATCAAATAATCTATACAATATTGTTCCATCTTTATTATATAAATTATTTTTTTCATCTGACATAAAATATTTATTATTAACATCTACTGTTATTCCTTTTAAATTTGAATTACTAAATACTCTATCTCCTATAGTTTTCACATTTTTTGGTATATTGATATTGGATAATCTGCTACAGTTAGAAAAAGCTAAACCAATTATTTGTTCTACTGAATTTTCTATATTCATACTTGTTACATTAGGAAGTGCTACAACTAATGTTTTTAAATCTTTAGAATATAATACTCCATTTTTAAATTCAAAATAATTATTTTCTGATGTATCTATTTCACTAAGTCTTGAAATATTTAGAACTCCATTTTCTATATTACTTAAATTTGGAGGAAATTTTATTGTTGTTAAAGAAGTTCCACTTAAACATTGGTCTCTTAAAGTCACCATATCTAGAGACAATTCTAAATTTTTCAAATTAATACATCCTTGAAATGTCAAAGTTCTTAAAATTGTTAATTTACTTGGTAACTTTACATTATCTAATTTTGTGCAATTTCTAAAGCATTCATTTCCTATGGTTGTTATTGTATCTGGTAAATTTATTGTTTCTAAATTACTGCATCCATAAAATGCACTATCTCCAATATACTCTACTCCTTCCCCATCTCTTTCTTGGATTATTACTGTTTCTAATGTCGTATTACTTTTAAATGCATTCTGCTCAATCCTTTTTACTGTACTTGGTATTATTATTGTTCTTAATCCATCTAAATTTGAAAATGCTCCTTCTCCTATTGCTGTTACTGAATCTGGTATTGTTAAACTCCCCGTGTTTTCATCCATTAATACTAAGTTTCCATTTGATGACCACAACACCCCATCTCTTATATCATATGGGTTTACTTCTATTCCTAATCTTTGTGCTACTCTTATTTCATTTTTATCTTGCGTATTTATTAGTAATTCTCCTTTTATTACTTCTAGTTTTTCAAAATATTCATCACTTATATTTGGTATTATTGTTTTTATATTTCCTATCTCATCTTCACTTTTTGTATTATAATTTAGCTCTGTTTTTCCTGCTGTTAGTGTTTCTTCGACAAAATTACTATTTTCACTATATTTATCTACTTTATATAGTTCTAATTGTTCTTTATAACCTGATAATTCTGTTGATAATTCTGCTTCATTTGCTTTTGTTATTATTCCACTATCTCCTGTTAATGTTGCTATACTTACTCCTGCAAGTATTAGTAAAACGATAATTGTTATTACTAACGCAATTAATGTAATTCCTTTTTCTTTCTTTATCTTGTTTTCCATTCCTTTTTTCTCCTTCTTTTGTCTATTTCATATTTTTATTTTTTCTATATAAAATTATATTTTTTATAAAGGAGTTTTTTCAATGATTTTAATGTTTTTTACTTATACATTTTTTACATAATTTTACTTTTTTGCTTGTAAAAATTTTCTCGCCTTCTTCCTTTTATTCGCTTCATTTTCGATTTTTAGCCTTTTAAAATTGTTTTTAGTATAACTTATATCTTTTAATGTAGATAAAAAATTTCCAAAAAAAATCACCTTGAACTTATTTCTAAATTCAAAGCAATTTTTTATATTTTTTGCAACCGCTGTTGCAAAAATTACAAACACATCTGAATAATTTGTAAAGTTAATAATTAATTCTCCAATAACCTTTTTTGTTAGATCCAACTCTTTCCAAAATTCCCATATCCTTTAAAACTTTTATATTTCTATAAATAGTATTTGTAGCTTTATCCAATTC
>CALXZZ010000116.1 GCA_944393365.1 uncultured Clostridia bacterium | reverse complement strand
TAGAAATAATGTCTTTAGTTCGATAAGATTTTCCTGTTATATTAATTACATGAGAGTGATGCAAAAGTCTATCTAAAATAGCATTAGCAATCATGTTATCACCAAATAATTCTCCCCATTTAGAAAATGGCTTATTAGTAGTGATTATAGTAGAATTTTTTTCATACCTTTTATTAATTAGTTGAAATAACATATTTGCAGATTCAATGTCAATTGGTAAATATCCTACCTCATCTATAATTAATAATTTATATTTGGATAATGTTTTAAGTTTATCATCAAGTCTATTTTGTAGATAAGCTTTTTTTAATGCTTGAATTAAATCATTACAATTAATAAAATAGGTACTATGATTATTTCTGGCATTCTCTATACCAATTGAGGTTGCCAGATGAGTTTTCCCAACTCCTGGCGAACCTACAAATAATATATTTTCTTTTCTTTCAATAAATCTTAAATTATTAAAATCTAATATAAGTTCTTTATTTATAGAAGGTTGAAAAGAAAAATCAAATTCATCTAAGGTTTTATAAAAAGGAAACCCTGCAAATTGAATGGAATGAGCAATCATTTTTTCTTTTAAACTATCTATTTCTAATTCTGTTAGTTCATATATAGCATCAATAATCGTTTTTTGCTTATTATTAATTAAATCTATATAATCATCTAATTTATCTTTAAATTTAAATAGTTTTAAGGTTTCTAAGTTATTTATAAGTTTGTTATAGTTATTCATCTTTATATACTCCTTCTTTATTAACTCTCATATTAACTTCTCTAACAAAATCCCTCATTAAATTTTTTAGTATATGAGATATAATTATAGTACTTTCTTTAAATTTAGGATCATTATATAAAACACTATTACATAAATTTTTATTTAACTCCATAAATATTCTTTCTTCATTTAGGTGTTGGTAACTTTGTTTTATTTGGATAATCATAAATTCAGTTATATCAAATTTAGTTATCATTGTTCCTCACCTTGCTTTCTTCATCAATACCTAATTTAATTTCTAATTCTATTTGTAAATATGATAATATTTCATCAATATCACATAGTCTATTTAAATTAATTTGTAAGACATAATCATATTTTTCTGTTTCTTGATTTTTTAAATAATAAAATACTTTATTAACTTTTTTGTTCACCTTTTTTAATTCTTTTAATAAATAATTATAATTCATTTTAATCCTTCTTTCTTTGTTAAATTATCTAATAGTTTTAAATTTTGTTTAGCTAGTTCTTCTAGTTGTCCATTATCTTTGTATGGTAAAGAACTTTGTAATCCTTCAATATAATGTTCTTTATTATAATTAATCTTTTTTTTTGTTATGTCGTGCGAAGCGATTAAATTTTTGTTATAATATATTAAAAGTTTGTTATTCACTTCGTTTAGTTTAACGGTTTGATTAATATACTTTTTAGGTACAGAATACTCATGTCCTTTATAATAAACAAGTAATCCATTAGATACTTTAGCTGGAATCATTGTATCTAAATAAGACTCAATTATTTGTTTTTTAGGTAATGGATTTAAGTATTCTTTTTCTTTTTCATAAAGAACAATTGGAGGCATATTAGTCGTTGAATTCACTTCCATATTTACTTTGATATTAATTCTTTTAATTATTTCAATCAACTCATTTTCTGTTTCAAACTCACAGTTATATGGGTATAGCCAGTTCATAAACCTATTACAAGATTCGTCTTTACCTTTGGTTTCAGGAGAATGTTTTTTGCATTTTTTAGGAACGAATCCCATATCTTTAGCAAAAGCTTTAAACTCAGGAATAAACTCATGTTGAGAATAATTTATAATACTAGACATATTATCTGTTAAACATTCTTTTGGAACACCATTTATATAATCAAAAGTTTCGATTAAACATCTTTCTACACTTTCTAAAGTCATAAACTCACTATATATAAATATATGTAATCTAGATGCACAAAGGGTAGAAGAAAAAATGTAAAATTCAAATTCTTCATTATGCTTATTATATAATTTTATTGGTCCTTTCCAATCGAATTGGAGTTGTAATCCCATCTCTGTTTCAAAACGAAGGTGTACTTCGTTATTTTTGGGTATTAATTCATCATGATGTTTTAATATATATTTTCTAAAATTAGAATAACTGCCTATATCACTATCCACATTCATTATTATAAACATATATACAGCCTTTTTATTTGTACCTGGAATTGCTAGTTTACTTTTTATTAAATCTTGATATTTATCTAATTTTGAAACTCTTTTAGTTGTCTTATCCTTTGGTTCAAACCCAAAATAATATTTTTTTATTGTTCTTCGATCCATATTATAAATTCTAGCTAACTCTGAGTAATTTGGTTTAATATCATTTGTTTTCAAACATAACAATTCTCCTTTCAGATTTTTAATATTTTCACCTCCATTTCATAGAGGTTAGTATATCAAAAAAGAATGTACTTTTTGAGGATTTTCATGTACAATTTTGTACATTTCTAAATTCCTCTTTTTGTACATTCTTATAGTATCATTAACAGTAAGTGCCATCCTTTAGTTAAATCTAATACTTCTTCTTTTAAAAATTCTTTTAATTTTTTGATCGATTGAGTAGTAATAAATTTTCTGGAATTAGTATTATTAAATTTTCGATTGGCTGTACTAGCGAGCCCTGCATCAGTACAAACCACAATTTCGGATAATTCAAAATCTTTTAATATTTTTTCTTCTAAAGGTTGTAATGTTTTTTGCTCATTTTTGTTTCCGGGAGTAATTTCACAAGATAAGGGTATTGCATCTCCATCCATGAATAAACCCATTTGAACAATAGGATTGGGTCTATTTTCTTTACTTTTTCCATATTTCCTAAACTCATCTTCTATTTCTAATTCAAAGAAAAAGTTTGTACAATCATAATAAAGGATTCGATTATTTCTAGGAGCATATTTCTTACTATTTTTATAAAGTTCAGATTGAATAAAATCATTTTCTTTACAAAAAATAGGTAAGGATCTCTCAATATGTTGATAATCAAAATTGGGTTGTTCTAAAAATTTTTTAGATAGATCTAAAGTTTTAAGTTTAGAAGCAGGGAATAATATTCGTGAATAAATTAATTTAGATAAAATATCATTTAAATCAAATTTAAATTGATATTTATCTGTAATATCATTACAAATTTGATTTAGCCCAAGCTTGTAATAAATATCTTGCAAGAAAAGATAACCAACATTGTATTTATTTTGAATATCTTTTGGAATTAGTTTACTTTGAGAATAAGATTTGATAATAGTACGTTTATTTTCTTTATCTTCTTGAGTTAGTTTAGAAGCATATTGTTTAGCCCAAAGATAAGGGTCCATCTTTCCAGCCTTTCTTTTGACTTCTTCTAGATTACCTAATCTTTCTACGATTTTACTAGAGTGTTTTTTATTAATATAAGTGGATTCAATCACATAAAAGTTCTCAGCATTTTTAGTTTTAGTAATTTTAATTCTCATAATCATTGCCTACCTTCAACAATATTATATCAAATACTCAAAAAGTACTCAATATAAAAATGAAAAATTTGACAAAAAAATAACCATTTTATCATGGCTTGCTCAATTTTTAAAATTTAAAAGTGTTTAAGTTCCGTTATTTTTCTTCAAAAAAATCCCTCCTATTTATTATATTTGTCGC
>CALXZZ010000115.1 GCA_944393365.1 uncultured Clostridia bacterium | reverse complement strand
AAAAATGGTGAAAGACTAGTTGGACAAATTGCAAAACGTCAAGCAGTTACAAATCCAGAAAATACTGTTATATCAATAAAAAGAAAAATGGGAACTAATGAAAAAGTAGATATAGAAGGTGACAAGTTTACACCACAAGAAATTTCAGCAATGATTTTACAAAAATTAAAAGCAGATGCAGAAAACTATTTAGGACAAAAAGTAACACAAGCAGTTATTACAGTACCTGCATACTTTAGTGACAGCCAAAGACAAGCAACAAAAGATGCTGGTAAAATTGCTGGACTTGAAGTTCTAAGAATCATAAATGAGCCAACAGCAGCAGCACTTGCTTATGGAATGGATAAAGAACAAGATCAAAAAATATTAATATATGACTTAGGTGGAGGAACATTCGACGTATCTATCCTAGATATTGGTGATGGAGTATTCGAAGTTTTAGCTACAAATGGTAACACACATTTAGGTGGAGATGACTTTGATAACGCAATTATTGATTATTTAGCAGATGAATTCAAAAAATCAAATGGAATCGATTTAAAAACAGATAAAATGGCAATGCAAAGATTAAAAGAAGCTGCTGAAAAAGCAAAAATTGAATTATCAGGTGTTCAACAAACACAAATCAATTTACCATTTATTACAGCTGACGCAACAGGACCAAAACACTTAGATGTTACATTAACAAGAGCTAAATTTGAAGAATTAATTCATGATTTAGTAGAAGCAACTGCAGGACCAGTTAACCAAGCTTTAAAAGATGCTGGAATAACAGCAAATGATATTCATAAAGTATTATTAGTTGGAGGTTCTACAAGAGTTCCAGCAGTACAAGAAGTTGTTAAAAGAATAACAGGAAAAGAACCAGATAAAGGAATAAACCCAGATGAATGTGTTGCAATCGGTGCAGCAATCCAAGGTGGAGTTTTATCAGGAGATGTTAAAGACTTAGTATTATTAGATGTAACACCATTATCATTAGGTATTGAAACATATGGTGGAGTATTTACAAAATTAATTGAAAGAAATACAACAATACCAACTAAAAAATCACAAATATTCTCAACAGCAGCAGATGGTCAAACATCAGTTGAAGTTCACGTATTACAAGGTGAAAGAGAAATGGCTGCATATAACAAAACATTAGGAAGATTCCAATTAACAGGAATTCCAGCAGCACCAAGAGGAGTACCTCAAATTGAAGTAACATTTGATATAGATGCAAACGGAATTGTTCACGTATCTGCAAAAGACATGGCAACAGGAAATGAACAAAATGTTTCAATCACAGCTTCAACTAACCTTACAGATGAAGATATAGATAAAGCTGTAAAAGATGCTGAAGCACATGCAGAAGAAGATAAAAAGAGAAAAGAAGAAATCGAAGTTAAAAATAATGCTGAAAGTTTAATCTATAACAGTGAAAAAACTTTAAAAGACTTAGGAGATAAAATAAGTGGAGAAGAAAAAGCAAAAGTTGAAACTGAAATAGATAATACTAAAAAAGCATTAGAAACAAACGATACTGCAAAAATCAAAGAAGCAACAGAAAAACTAACAAAAGTATTCTATGATATGTCAGAACAATTATATAAAAATGCAAATCCAAATGGTGCTCAAGGAGCAGGAGTTGATCCAAATGCGGCAAATGGTGCACAAGCTGATAATAATGGAACAGCAGGAAATGACGGAAATGTATATGATGCAGATTATAAAGTAGAAGATGACGGAGATAAAAAATAGAATAAGACTAAAAGTGAGGTTGGAGGCATAATGCAAAGTTCCAGCCTCAAAAAAATGATATTGTACAAAAAGGAGCAATAAATGTCAAGTAAAGATTTAAGTATATCAGAAATGCAAAAAATGCAACTTGATTTATATGAGAAAAATAAAGAAAAATGGGGCGAAATGAAGCCAAATGATGCTAAAAGTCACATGTTATATATGATAGAAGAAATTGGAGAATGTATTTCAATAATAAAGAAAAAAGGAATAGCTTCAATAATGGAAAATCAAGATGTTAGAAGTAGATTTCTAGAAGAAATAACTGATGTACAAAATTATTATATAGAAATTTTAAATAGATTGAAAATAACTCCTGAAGAATATTCAAATGCTTACATAGAAAAGCATAATATTAATATGAAAAGGAATTATGAAAAAGATAATAAGGAAAAATATAATACGAAGACATTTTAGAGGAGGAAGTAATGGCAGCAAAAAGAGATTATTATGAAGTTTTAGGAGTAAATAAAAATGCAACTGATGAAGAATTAAAAAAAGCGTATCGTAAACTTGCAAAAAAATATCATCCAGATGCAAATCCAGATAATAAAAAAGAAGCAGAGGAAAAATTCAAAGAAGTAAATGAAGCATATGAAACATTATCTGACCCACAAAAAAGAAGAATGTATGACCAATTTGGACCTGATGGACCACAAGGCTTTGGCGGTGGTAGCGGTCAAGGACCATTTGGCCAAGGTGGATATTATTCATATAGTAGTTCAGGATTTAATGGATTTGACGATTTTGGAGATTTAGGAGATATATTTTCTTCATTTTTTGGTGGAGGTTTTGGAGGTAGAAGTTCTAGTAGAAAACAAAACGGACCAAGAAAAGGTGCAGATTTAAATTTAAGAATGGAAATTACTTTTGAACAAGCATATTCAGGAGTAGAAAAAGAAATAACTGTAACAAGAAATGAAACATGTGATAACTGCCATGGTACAGGAGCAAAACCAGGTACATCAGTTACAAAATGTACAACATGTAATGGTACAGGTCAAGTTACTCAAGTTCAAAATACAATACTTGGACAGATGCAAACAAGAAGAACTTGTACAGTTTGTCATGGTACAGGTGAAATAATAAAAGAACCTTGTGAAGTTTGTCATGGTAATGGTACAGTACGTAAACAACCAAGAATTAAAGTAAAAATACCAGCAGGTATTGATGATAATCAAACAGTAGTATTAAGAGGAGAAGGCGAACCAGGAGAAAAAGGCGGACCAAAAGGTGATTTATATATTACAGTTAGAATAAAGAAACATAGTATCTTTACAAGAAGTGGAAACAATGTTATGTGCGAAGTGCCAATTACAATTACACAAGCAACATTAGGTGCAGATTTAGAGATACCAATGGTAGATGGAACAAAAGTAGTTTACAAAATACCTGATGGAACTCAAACAGGAACTAAGTTTGTAATTAGAAATAAAGGATTTAAATCTGTAAATTCAAGTAGTACAGGTGACTTCGTATTTACCGTAAAAGTACAAACTCCAAAAAGACTAACAAAAGAACAACGTGAATTGTTAGTTCAATTGGCTAAGACTATGAATGAACAACCTCCAATTAAGAAACGTGGATTTTTCGGTTAGATAAATTAAAAAGTTATAAGGTTTTAAATATATTTAAGTAAAAAAGCTAATAAATTTTAGTTTAATATAAAACAAGACTAAAAGTTTACTAGCTTTTTTATATATTTTAACAAAAATAATGGAAAATATTGTAATTCGCAAAATTATATGTTAGAATATAGATGTTTAAATTCATATTTTAAATCAAGTAATTTTTTCGATAAAATTCAAAAAAATAAAAACAAAGAAAAAGTAAGAAAGACTAACTATTAATTGTCAATAGTTTTTCAAAAAAATTTTTAAGTAATTTTGTTAGATAAAAAATTGCAT
>CALXZZ010000114.1 GCA_944393365.1 uncultured Clostridia bacterium | reverse complement strand
TTCACATTTTTCTATACTTATGCTACATTTAATCCAGCAGAAGTATCAAATAACATTAAGAAAAATGGTGGATTTATTCCAGGAATTAGAGCTGGAAAACCAACAACACAATACTTATCATCAATAATATCAAAATTAACATGGTTTGGAGGATTTTTCTTAGCATTGATAGCAATACTTCCAATGCTATTAAGATTTACAAACCTAAATATTGCATTTGGTGGTACGTCAATATTAATCGTTGTAGGTGTAGCATTAGAGACAGTACAACAATTAGAATCACAATTAGCAATGAGACATTATAAAGGATTCTTAGAGAAATAAGGAAAAGTAAAATAGTGAACTTAAGATGATTTTACATTATTAATAATGCGAAAAAATCTTAAGTTCACAAAGATTTTAATAATTTTTATCATGTGTATTAATTAATAATAAATATGATAAAGATTATTAAATGTTTTAAAGATATAAAATATTTACTTAATCTAAATTAAAACAAAGGAAGTGTTAAAAAGTATGGTAATAATAATGCTAGGAGCACCAGGAACAGGAAAAGGAACTGTTGCAGGTATACTAACACAAAAATTAGGAGTACCACAAGTTTCAACAGGAGATATCTTTAGAAAACACATAAAAGAACAAACAGAACTAGGAAAATTAGCAGATAAATATATATCAAAAGGACATTTAGTACCAGATGATGTAACAATAGATTTAGTAAAAAGTAGATTACAAGAAGAAGATGTAAAAGACGGAATTATACTAGACGGATTCCCAAGAACTGTTGTACAAGCAGAAGCTTTAGATAAAATGCTTGCAGAACAAGGAAGAAAAGTAGATATGGTAGTTAATCTAACTACACCAAAAGAAGAAATAATAGAAAGAATAACAAATAGAAGGATATGTTCAAATCCAGAATGTAAAACAATATACAATTTAATATTAAATCCACCTAAAGTTGAAGGAATTTGTGACAAATGTGGAAGTGAATTAATACAAAGAAAAGATGATAATAGAGAAACAGTAGAAGCAAGATTTGAAAACTATTTAGAAGTAACAAGTCCATTAGTAGAATACTATACAAAAAAAGGAAACTTAAGAACAGAACTAGTAAGCAAAGATATCAATAGATTAGGTAAGGATGTAGCAGAGGATATAGCTAAAGAATTCTAGGCTAGTTGAAAAATAAAATTTAGTAGAAACTATTTGGAAAAGAATTAAATTTTGGCAAGGAAAACGAGTTTGAAATTTATGAGACGTACTAATTGTACGTTGATTAAATTTCAAATGAAGTTCGCCACTGCGCACAGACAAAATTGTAATTATTTTTCAAAAAAAGGGAGACGAGAAAATTGGTAACCATAAAATCAAAAAAAGAAATAGAACTAATGAAAGAAGCCTGCAAAGTAGTAGCCCTAACATATCAAGAACTAGAAAAAAGAATAAAACCAGGAATGACAACATGGGAGCTAGACCAAATTGCAGAAAAAACAATGAGAAGTTTAGGAGCAATACCTGCAGAAAAAGGATATAATATAGGAATAAAAGGAGTTCCACCATATCCAGCAACCTTATGTGTCTCAATAAATGATGAAGTTATACATGGAATACCATCTAAAAACAAAGTAATTAGAGAAGGTGACATTGTAAGTATTGATACAGTAGCACTAAAAAATGGATTTAATGGAGATGCAGCAAGAACTTTTATAGTAGGAAAAGCATCAAAAGAAGCTGAAAGATTAGTACAAGTTACAAAACAAGCATTTTTTGAAGGAATAAAATTTGCAAAACCAGGATATAGAATTGGTGATGTATCACATAGAATTGGAGAATATGTACATTCACAAGGATATAGTGTAGTAAGAGAATTTCAAGGACATGGAATAGGAAGAGAAATGCATGAAGACCCAGGAATACCAAACTACGGAAAAGCAGGAAGAGGAATAAGACTGGAAGCTGGTATGACACTTGCAATAGAACCTATGGTAATACAAGGAAAACCAAATATATTACAATTAGATGATGGGTGGACAATTATAACAGAAGATGGAAGTTTGGCAGCACATTATGAAAATACAATTTTAATTACAGAAAAAGAGCCAGAAATATTGACAATACTTTAGAAATAGTGTATACTATAGTAGTTATAATGCAAAATAGCCCTATTTTGCACAAAAAAAGAGAAAGAAACTTAGAAAAATAGCTCTTTAAGGAGGTTGAGATAATGGCAAAAGAGGATGTTATTGAAGTAGAAGGTACAGTTGTTGAGACTTTACCAAATACAAATTTTAAAGTAGAACTTGAAAACGGACATCAAATATTAGCACATATATCAGGAAAACTAAGAATGAATTATATCAAAATATTACCAGGAGATAAAGTAAAAGTAGAACTTTCTCCATATGATTTAACTAGAGGAAGAATTACTTGGAGAGCTAAATAGGATAAAGTTAGAAATTAACCCAAAATAATAAATAGATGAAATACAGAGGACTTTTTAAAATAAATAAACACTTAATCATAAGGGGAGGGAACATTCCTTAACCCGAGTGTATAACGAAAAGAAAAGGAGTGTCCCCTGTCGTAAGAAAGAGGAGGTGCAAAAAATGAAAGTTAGACCATCAGTTAAAAAAATGTGTGACAAATGCAAAGTAATAAAAAGAAAAGGTGTGATTAGAGTTATTTGTGAAAACCCTAAACACAAACAAAGACAAGGATAGTCTTTAAAAAAGTTCATAACACAAATTTTGGTAGCGGCTGAGAACTAAAAGTTCTAATATCAGATTTGTGTTTATATATATGTCTGGAAGTTTTAAAGAGACTGGGGTAAACACCAGTAGCATTTCACCTTTAAAAATAAAGGACAACCAAAAATTATAAAAAATCAATGGAGGTGCAAAAAAACATGGCTCGTATAGCAGGAGTTGACTTACCTAAAGAAAAAAGAGTAGAAATAGGACTTACATATATCTATGGTATAGGAGTATCAAGTTCTAGAAAAATCTTAGAAAAAGCTGGAATCAATCCAGACACTAGAGTAAAAGATTTAACAGACGAACAAGTAAATGATATCAGAAAAGTAATTGACGAATCATATACTGTTGAAGGTGATTTAAGAAGAGAAGTTGCTCTTAACATCAAAAGACTTACTGAAATTGGATGTTATAGAGGACTAAGACATAGAAGAGGTCTTCCAGTAAGAGGTCAAAGAACAAAAACTAATGCTAGAACAAGAAAAGGTCCTAGAAAGTTGGTTAGTAAAAGCAAAAAAGCATAGCTAAATCGATTAAAAGCAACAATCTGCACATTTTCGTAATGTATTCCAAACCTCGATGTACATATGTACACCTTCGGCTTGTAATCCATTTCAAAAATGCACATCTTATTACTTTTAATCAATTTATCAGTAGATGATTTTAAATTTGGAGATAATAACTAAAAAACGAATAATAAATAATTAGAATTTAAAGTGAAAATTTGTGTAAGGAGGAAAGAAGCAAAATGGCTAAAAATGTAACAACAAAAAAAGTAGCTAGAAGAAATAGAAAAAACATCGAAAAAGGTGCAGCACATATTCATTCTAGTTTCAATAATACAATAGTTACAATTACAGATACACAAGGAAATGCAATTTCATGGGGAAGTGCTGGAGGATTAGGATTCAAAGGTTCTAGAAAAAGCACACCATATGCTGCTGGTCAAGTAGCAGAAACAGCTGCAAAAGCTGCTATGGAACATGG
>CALXZZ010000113.1 GCA_944393365.1 uncultured Clostridia bacterium | reverse complement strand
GGAAAAGTATTAACAGGATTTATAAAAAAAGATAACAAAGAAGCAACAACATACAATGTAAATAGTTTAGAAAGTTTGGAAGGGATTTAGGGACGGACCCTAAAATTCTCTTCTGGAGATTAAGGGACAGGTTAAAAATTAATAATCAAATATAAATAGAAAGGAAGAAGATTATGGAAGAGAAAAAAACAGTTTTTGTTACAGGAGCATCAAGAGGAATAGGAAAAGAAGTAGCATTAAAATATGCAGAAAATGGTTATGATGTGATTATAAACTATGTATCAGACAAAACAGATGTAGAAGCATTAGAAAATGAATTCAAAGAAAAAGGAGCAGATTCTTTAATTTTAAAAGCAGATGTTTCAAATCCAGAAGAAGTACAAAATGTTGTAGATAAAGCAATTGAAAAATTCGGAAAAATTGATGTACTTGTAAATAATGCAGGTATCACAAGAGACAATTTATTAATGAGAATGAGTGAAGAAGAGTTTGACAAAGTTTTAGAAATAAATTTAAAAGGAACATTTTTAGTTACAAAAGCAGTTACAAAATATATGATGAAAAAAAGAAGTGGAAGCATTATCAATCTTTCATCAGTAGTAGGAGTTGCAGGAAATGCTGGACAATGTAACTATTCAGCTTCAAAAGCAGGAATAATAGGATTTACAAAAAGCATTGCAAAAGAATTAGCATCAAGAAATATTAGAGCAAATGCAGTAGCTCCAGGATTTATAGAAACAGATATGACAGCAGTTTTATCTGATAGTGTAAAAGAGTCAATACATAACCAAATACCATTAAAAAGAATGGGAAGCGCTAAGGAAGTTGCAGAATTAATATATTTCTTAGGTTCAGAGAAAAGTTCATATATAACAGGGCAAGTTATCAACATTGACGGTGGAATGGTAATGTAGGAGAGTAAGAGCAATAAGAAAAACCTTTGCTTTCACAAAGGTTTTTCAGAAATCGACTATAAAAATTAGACAGAATGTTTAATAAAAAACAGTGTCATATCAGAATCACCATGATGGCAAACTCTGGCATTGTCATAGCCGACATCTTCAAGTACATCGCAGACTTTATCATCAAAAAGTCTGGTGTACATGTCAGAAGGAAGTGAAAAGTAGAAGCTCTCAGGCAAATTTTCATTGTACTCAAAAGCACAAGCAACAATTTTCCTAAGAATTAAAGACTTATCACTATCTCCCTCTTTTGCATACCGTTCACGAAGGGCAATAGCCTTTTCGTAAAAATTCAAGTTACTCATAATGTCTACCTCCTTGGGTTTTTTTAGTATAAATAAATTATACCATAATTTACATAAGAAAATCAAGAGAAGTAATATTAAATTACATTTTTTATAGTTTAGTTATTAATAAATTATAATTAATTAAAATACAAAGTAAAAAATAATTTGAAAAAGAAAGGAAAAGATGAAATGGAAAGAAGAGTTGTAATTACAGGATTAGGTGCAATCACACCATTAGGAAATAATGTAGAAGAATTTTGGAAAGGCATTAAAGAAGGAAAATGTGGAATAGACCAAATAACAAAATTTGATGCATCAGATTTTAAAGTTAAATTAGCAGCAGAGGTAAAAGGATACAATCCAGAAGATTATTTTGATAGAAGAGAAGCAAAAAGATTAGACCTATTTTCACAATATGCAATGGTAGCTTCAAGAGAAGCATGGAAAGATAGTGGCTTAGATAAAGAAATAGAAAACATGGAAAAAGTTGGAGTTGTAGTAGGTTCTGGAATTGGTGGAATACAAACAATAGAAACAGAAAATAGAAAATGTAATGAAAAAGGACCAGATAGAGTATCACCAATGTATATACCAATGGGAATATTAAATATGGCAACAGGAAATGTAGCAATTGATATAGGAGCAAAAGGTGAATCAATGGCAATGGTTACTGCATGTGCTTCAGGAACTCACTGTATTGGTGAAAGTTTTAGAATGATTAAACATGGATATCAAGATGTTGTTTTAGCAGGGGGAACAGAAGCAGGTATAACACCACTTAGCATAGCAGGATTTACAAATATAAAAGCATTAACAAAAGCTGAAGATAAAAACAGAGCAAGCATTCCGTTTGATAAAGAAAGAAGCGGATTTGTAATGGCAGAAGGAGCTGGAGTAGTAGTATTAGAAGAATATGAACATGCAAAAGCAAGAGGTGCAAAAATATATGCTGAAATAGTAGGATATGGAGCAACATCAGATGCATATCATATAACATCACCTGCACCTGGAGGAGAAGGTGGTGCAAGAGCTATGAAACTAGCTATGGAAGAAGCGAATGTAAAACCAGAAGAAATTACATATATAAACGCACATGGTACATCAACACACTTAAATGATAGCTGTGAGACACAAGCAATAAAAACAGCATTAGGAGAAGAAAATGCAAGAAAAGTAATGGTAAGCTCAACAAAAGGACATACAGGACATCTTTTAGGAGCAGCAGGAGCAGTTGAAGCAATAATTTGTAGTAAGGCAATCGAAGAAGGATTTGTACCAGCAACAATAAACTACAAAGTACCAGATGAAGAGTGTGACTTAGACGTAGTACCAAATGAAGGAAGAAAAGCAGAAATAAAATATGCAATTTCAAACTCATTAGGATTTGGAGGACACAACAGCAGTTTATTATTCAAAATGTCTGATTAGGGATATTTTGTTTGTCCAATTGGGGACGTTTCCGTTTGGACATTTTTGTCCATTTTGGGACAGATCTATTTTAAAACATAAGGTAAATATTGAACAATAAAAGCCTTTTCAACAAATGAAGTATAGTATAAAATATCATATATGAAAATCTAAATTATATAAAAGTATAATTGATTTCCATATAAAATAAAATCTGAAAGGAAGATAAAAATGGATTATAAGGATATCAAAAAATTAATTGATGATATGGGAAATTCAAATTTAGATTCATTAGAAATAGAATTTCCAGAAGGAATTAAAATAAGTATGACAAAAAATACTGGAAAAGAAGTAGTAATTACAACAGGAGAACCTAATGTAATAGAAGGAAGTGCACCTATGACTCCACCAGTAGTTAGAGAAAATAAAGGGACATCTTTGGTAAATGTACAAAATAATGAAGAAGAAAATTACAAAATAGTAAAAAGCCCAATGGTAGGAACTTTTTATGCAAGTTCAGCACCAGACAAAGATCCATTTGTAAAAGTTGGTGATAAAGTACATAAAGGTCAAGTTCTATGCATTGTTGAAGCAATGAAATTAATGAATGAAATAGAATCTGAATTTGATGGAGAAATTGTAGAAATTTGTGTTAATAATGAAGATATAGTTGAATATGGTAAGCCATTATTTAAAATAAAATAAACAAAATGGTAATTGTTTCAAAAAAATTGGTTCCCCTTTTAAGGATATCCACCAATTTTTTTAAAATCAATTACCAAAGAAAAATTCGTTTTAAAATAAAAAAATAACTTGATAAAACATAGAAGAAAGAAGTGAAAAAATGTTAAACAAAGAAGAAATAAAAAAAATAATACCACAAAGAGAGCCATTTTTAATGATAGATGAAGTAGAAGAATATACACCTGGAGAAAGTGCAGTAGCATACAAAAATGTATCAGAAGATGAATACTATTTTAAAGGACATTTTCCAGGAAATCCAATAATGCCTGGAGTATTAATAGTAGAATCTTTAGCACAAACAGGAGCAGTTGCAATACTTTCTATGGAAGAAAATAAAGGGAAAAATGCTTT
>CALXZZ010000112.1 GCA_944393365.1 uncultured Clostridia bacterium | reverse complement strand
TTCTAGTGGGCTAGCAGTTTTCTTCTATACCTATGGAAGTATTTTTCCATCCCATTTCCGTAACATATAATTTTCTAGTATGATTAATATATTCTATTTTAATTAATTCCTCTTTCTTTAACTTTGCTAAAGCAGATGTTATAGTTCTTTTAGATACATTAATTCTTTTAGCCAAATATTCATTACTGGCAAAGCAATCATTTCCTTTATAATTTAAAGAGCAAATCATTCCCATTACAAGTTTTTCTGTTGAGTTCAAATTTTTATTTTCGCAAACGATGTTAGGAACAATTATATATTTCAAACTATATCATTCCTCACATCTCCATTGTTCTATCTAATTCTTTAATTTCTTCTTCATAAACTACATTTTTATCTTCTTTATCATAACTGAAATATAATACTTCATCATTTTTATCAGTAACCTTTATTTTATTACTATCTACTAAATAAATTTTAAATTCACTAATATTAAGATTATTCTTTAAATAATCTAAAATATAAAATTGTGATATAGTATCAACATTACTTTTTAAAATATCTTCATCGTTAAGTTTTTTCAAATAATCATTCTCCTTTCTTTTTTAGACAACAAAAAAACCTGTATTCACTACAAGTACTCCATCAAAACAGCAATATTCCCCATAGGGCTTATTTTAAATCCTCCCTTTAGGATTATCTTTAATTCATCTTATTCTCATAAGATAGGTACTAACATAAGCCTTATATCTTACTGTACCTTACTTAACTAACGCTTGGTAGCTCTTTAGTTAAGAGTTATGGTATACATACCATTGGAATATTCTTGATAAACTAGATATTTTGCTTGTTCTAGCTTATCGAGACTTTTCCTCAAACCCTTGTTAGTAATTCTAACGGTTTGTTGTATCTCCCCTACATTTATATCTGTAAAGTATCTATTATAGCCTTTACTATAAATGTAAGAGTAGATATACTTGGCTTCCTTTGGAATAGATTTATCTTTCCAAATAGCCTGTGGTACTCTTAGCTGATCTTTAATCATTCATAGATTTCCTCCTCTCTTATAATTTAATTAACGAATATTAAGAAACGTTAATTTTTTTTAACACAATATTAATATACATGATAATTACGAACTTGTCAACTTTTTTTGAAACAAAACTCCAATATTGTTGATTTTTTTTAACATTTATGCTATTATTGTTGCATAAGGAGGTCAAGATGCAAGAAAAAAAAGTTGGCGAAATTATTGCAGAAGCAAGAGAAAAAGCTGGTTTATCACAAAGACAACTTGCAAAGATTGCTAATATAAGTAATGCTCAACTTTCTAAAATAGAATCTGGGGAAATTGAAATACCTAATCCTAAAATGTTAAGAAAAATATGTGATCACATAGATGCTAACTATCAAGATTTAATGTATATGATAGGTTTAGGTATGGAAGTAAGTCCACTTAACCCTTTTATAAAAAACTATTATTCTAAATTAAACAAAGAAGAATTATATGAGGCAAGATTAAATGTTTTAGGGAGTATAAACAATTCAGAAAAATTAGTAGAATCTTGTAAAGAGAACTTAAATAAAGAAAACATTACTGAAAAAGAAAAAGAATTATTATTACATACAATAGAAGATACAGAATATCAAATTAATACATCAAGGGAGATTATTAAACTTATTGAAAGTATAGAAATAAAGGAGAGAAATAAAAATGCGAAAAACTAAAATTTTAAATAGCTTATTAGTTGTATTTAATATTTTAATTATTACTAGTCTAATTATAGCTTTAATAATTAAAACTAAACTTGCCTATTCTCTATATTGGTTTATCGTACCACTACTTATTTTACTTTTAATATTAATAATTATAGAGTGGAGCAAAAGAGGAAAAGACTCTGACATAGATAAATCAAAAATAATTCAAAGGTCATTTGATGACACAACTACTCTATCAACTGTATTTTATGGAATAATTTATCTAATTATTATGTTTATTGATACCTTTAATGAAAATATAAAAAATAGTCCTTATGTATTAATTGGCTTCTTTGTAATAACAATAATATATGAATTATTTATCTATTTAGCTATTAATAGTGCGAACAAAGAAACAGCCAAATTATTAAATGAGCAACACCATAATAAATAATTCATAAGAAAACAACCTAGTGTCATCAAAGCACATAGGTTGTTTTCATTTAAAAAGACGTGGCACGTTTTGTTCGCTTTAGCGAATGAAAGTGGCGATAGTCTTTTTCTTTTTTATGAAACGTAAGTTGAAATAAAAAAGGCACTATATTACTACATATAATTAATACACATCTAGTAATATAGTGCTTAAATGGGGTTTCAAAAGGGCTCTCCCTTTGCACACATCGTTATTGGCTCTGCCAATATCGTAGTGTGTTACCTAGTCGCCAAAGACTAGGTTCTAGCCAAACCATTAGTTATATAATTTTTATGGTTAGATTTTAATTTAAATTTATTCTAATTAAATATTTTATTACACATAAAGAATGCCAAATATTTCTCCATTATCTAATAATAAATATGCTCCATCCTGTATTTTTCTAACTTCACATATTGTACTTATCGTTTCTTTATTACCATTAACCCAAGAAAGTGTTAATTTGTTATCTGAAATGTTCCAAGTTCTATTATTTGCATAACCAACTGCATATCCATTATCACTTTCTTCATAAATTCTGCCAGAAGTTTGAAAAGTAAATGACCCTTTCCATCTTCCGTCTCCACCAATTTCAATAACATTTAATTTTCTACCCTCAATAGAAGATTTAATTTCATCACTATTCATAATACTATAATCAACTAAATGATTATTAAAATATTCTTGAGCGACCTTTTTATCCAAATTTTTAATTGCTATATCCTCTGTAATTTCATCGTCTTTATAGTTATTTCTATCATCTTCTGAAATTACAAAAGTAAAAGCCTCTGTTTTATCTTCTGAAGTTGGTAAATAGATAGTTAATTCCATAGTATCATCTAAATTTTTTACATCCGTAGGAATATCAATATATGCTCTAAAATATTTTTTTTCACCCGCTTGAAGTAATATATTATCAGATGAATAACTTTCCCAATTTATATTATCTTCTGATGTTGCTTTAAAAACAACTTCAGAATCATTATTAACACCATAGTTTTCTTTTTCGTAAGTTATTGAACCAAATTCAGAATTAAAAGAACCACCAATATCAATAGAAGCCCTATCTAAATTTTCTACATAAAAGGTAAATGCTGCTAAAGTATGACCTTTTGCTGCAACATATGGATTGTTATTGTCATCTTCTGCATTATATTCTTTTGGCATTGCAAATTCATCACCGTAAGTATTGACTAATGCATATGTAAACTCGCCTGCGATTAATTTAAAACTAATTATATCTGTTTTAACTGTATCTCCTAATGAATAAGTTTTACCAGAGTTTCCATTTTGACCACATCCTGTTATTGTAAACAACGAAATAATAACTAATAATCCTAATAATATTTTCTTTTTCATAAACTCTCACCTTCCAATATGATTATTTGTTTTTAAAACAAATTTTACATTTACTCACATAATTTTGATGTTCTCTTATAATTTCATCTTCAGTTTCATATTCTTTAAAATTCGAATCATTTTTTTGATAGCCTTTAGAATGACAACATCTGCCAATAATATGGTATTTTTTAGTTCCCATATTTAAAACATACTTTTTCATAACACAATCTCCTTCTTTTATTAACGTAAACTAAATAATTACAAGTTTCTTTTAACTAATAGGATTGTACCAAATTTCTAACGAAAAGTCTTTAGTTCTATCAAAAAAATATATTGCAAAATAAAATGTGTTGGTTTATT
>CALXZZ010000111.1 GCA_944393365.1 uncultured Clostridia bacterium | reverse complement strand
AAAGAAACCAGCCCCAATTACTAGGTTGGTTTCTTTTACAGAATTATATTCTGTCCAGTAGAGCAATTGCCTTAAATCTTTCACAGGCTGACTGATAGACCATAAATGTCTTGTTATAAAACTCAATACAAAATTTGATTTTGTTGTTGAGCTTTTTTACTTTTTTTAAGTCCCCTGTACACTCTAAGGCTTCTAGTATTCTCACAATACTTAAGAATGAATTATCCGGCTTTTTAATTTCTTCTAAGAGTATTTTATTTACTCTTTTTAAGATTTTCCTCTGGTTAGCTAAACGATACCCATAAAAGTGTGGTATGAGTGTTTTTTGTTCTTCAAATGTTAAACTACTATAACCGTTTCTTCCCACAATATCATTAGCTTCCCAAAGCTCTTTGAAGATTTCAGTGTCATATTTTCCACCTACTACCCGATTGACAACTATTGTTGCTTGCTCCTCTACTGTTTTCATTTTGCATTCCTCCTTAGGTTTTTTATGTATATATTGTATCAAATTTTTTATTCGAAGTCAAATTTATGTAAATTGTTTTTTGTTTATTTTAAAGCTCTCAATGAATTAATAATAGCAATTACCGAAACACCTACGTCTGCAAAAACAGCTTCCCACATTGTAGATAAACCAAAAGCACTTAAAATTAGAACAGCTATTTTAATTCCAATAGCAAATACAATATTTTGTTTTACAATTCTCATTGTTTTTTTAGAAATATTTATTGCAGTATTTATTTTAGAAGGTTCATCTGTCATTATAACAATATCTGCTGCTTCTATCGCGCTATCAGCACCTAATCCTCCCATTGCTATACCAATATCTGCTAAAGCTAAAACTGGAGCATCATTTATTCCATCTCCCACAAATACTAATTTTCCTTTTTCTGTTTTCTCTTTAAGCAATTGTTCTACTTTTTCTACCTTTCCATCTGGTAATAATTCAGTATATACTTTATCTATACCTATTTCTTTAGCAACACTTTCGCCAACATCTTTTCTATCACCTGTTAGCATAACTGTTTGTTTTATATTATTCCTCTTTAAGTCATCTATTGCTTTTTTAGAATCTTCTTTTATTTCATCAGATATTACTATATATCCTGCAAATTCTTTATTTATTGCAATGTATACAATTGTTCCTACTTCGTTACATTTTGTATATTTTATATTTTTTTCTTGCATCAATTTTTCGTTTCCGGCTAAAACTTCTTTATCTTCTATTATAGCTACAACTCCACGACCTGATAATTCTTCTGTCTTAGAAATTAAATTTGTATTTATTTCTTCTCCATAGGCTTTTTTAATTGATACTGATATTGGGTGATTTGAATAACTTTCCGCATATGCTGCATATTTTATTAATTCTTCTTTTGATATTCCTACAGGTTCAATTTTTTGTACTTCAAATACTCCTTTTGTTAATGTCCCAGTTTTATCAAATACAACAATTTCGCTGTTTGATAGGGCTTCTAAATAGTTACTCCCTTTAACTAATATTCCTTTTTTTGATGCTCCTCCTATTCCTCCAAAAAATCCTAATGGTATTGATATAACTAAAGCACAAGGACAAGACACAACTAAAAATGTTAAAGCTCTATATAACCAATCTGTAAATTCTGCTCCTTCAATAACTAATGTAGGAATAACTGCTAGAAATACTGCAATTATTACAACTGCTGGTGTATAATATTTTGCAAATTTAGTTATAAAGTTCTCTGACTTAGATTTTTTGCTACTAGCATTTTCTACTAAATCTAGAATTTTACTAACAGTCGATTCTCCAAATTCTTTTGTTACTTCTATTTCTAGTAATCCATTTTGATTTATACAACCACTTAATACTTCATCATTTTCTTTTACCTCTCTTGGCAATGATTCACCTGTTAGAGCTGATGTGTCTAGCATTGAATTTCCGTTTACTATTTTTCCATCAAGTGGTATTTTTTCTCCTGGTTTTACAATTATTGTTTCTCCGATTTTTACTTCTTCTGGATTAATTTTTGATATTTCATTGTTTCTTTTTACATTTGCATAATCTGGTCTAATATCCATCAAACTTACAATTGATTTTCTAGATTTATCAACCGCGTAGCTTTGGAATAATTCTCCTACTTGATAAAATAGCATTACTGCTACTGCTTCTGGAAACTCTCCAATTGCAAATGCACCAATTGTCGCAATTGACATTAAAAAGTTCTCATCAAATATTTTTCCTTTAAAAATATTTTCAATGGCTTCTAATACAATTTCAAAACCAACAATTAAATATGCTATTATGTATAAAACTTTATTTATCCATTCATTAGGGAAGTTAATTACTAATGCTATGATAAATAGTATAAAGGCAATTACTATTTTTATCCCCTCTTTATAATTCTTCAATATGTTCACGACCTTTCTTTACAATTTGGCTAATATGGTCATCATCTAAGCTATAATATACAACTTTACCCTCTTTTCTGAATTTCACTAGTTTTGCTTGTTTTAATAATCTCAATTGATGAGATATAGCTGATTGTGTTGTTTGAACTATGTTTGCTATATCACAAACACAAAGTTCATTTTCCATAAGAGCATATATTATTTTCATTCTCGTTGAATCTGCAAATACTTTAAAAAATTCTGCTAAATCATAAATTAAACCATCTTCTGGAATTTTCTTTTTCACTTCATTCACTACATCTTCATGAAGTACTGTACATTCAAATAATTCATCATCCATCTTTTTTCTCCTCCTTTTTTGCGTGGTTAGTTTGGGGACAGGTTCGGAGTGACCATTTTTGGTCACTTTAGGGACGCCACTTTTTATATTTGTTTTATCATGTGATTGTTTGTTCATATATTCATTTTATTCTTTTAATATTTTTTTGTCAATACTTTTAAAAAAAAATACAAATTTTATTCTACTTTATATAACTTGTATTTTTATTCATTTATTACATAAATTCAAACGAATATTTTGAATATTTTCACATTTTTCAAAGGAATATTTTGATTTTTTTACATTTATTCAAAGGAAAATTACGTCAAAAGTTTTTTTACTTTCTTTTTAGATTAAAAATTGAGCCACAAAATCAAATTTTGCGACTCAGTAATATACTTGCTATTTAATAATTACATAGCTCTTCTATATAATTCAATAAAATCTTCTTTAGAAACATCTCTTGGGTTTCCTGGCTTACACGGATCATTCATAGCTTTTTCAGCAAGCATTTCAAAATCCTCTTCTTTAGCTCCATAATCTTTAATAGTAGTTGTAATTCCAACTGCTTTGCTTAATTCAGAAATCATCCATACAAAAGTATTTATAACATCTTGGTCATTCAAATGTTCAGCATCAGGTCTACCTATATTCATTAAAATTTCTCTAAATCTTTGGGCTGTTGCATGGTCTTCTCCATTAAATCTCATAACTGTTGGAAGTAACATAGCATTTGCTATTCCATGTGGTGTATCATATACAGCACCTAACTGGTGAGCCATTGAATGAACTATTCCAAGTCCTACATTTGAAAATCCCATACCTGCTATATATTGAGCAAGTCCCATCATTTCAACTGCTTCTGGATCTTTTTCATTTACGGCTGCTGGTAGATATTTAAATATCATTTTTATAGCCTTCATATGAAACATATCTGACATCTCATTATGTGCTTTTGTTATATATCCTTCAACTGCATGTGTTAGTGCGTCCATACCTGTTGCTGCTGCTAATCCTTTTGGCATTGATGCCATTAATTCAGAGTCTATTATTGCTAAAATTGGAATATCATTTGGATCTACACAAACCATTTTGATTTCAGCATCTTCGTCTGTTATAACGTAGTTAATTGTAACTTCTGCTGCTGTTCCAGCTGTTGTAGGTAATGCTATAAGTGGCATTCCTCTATTTACTGTGTTAGATGCTCCATTTAAAGATTTAATATCACTTCTTTCTGGATTTGTCATTACAATTGAAATTCCTTTTGCTGTATCTATACTTGAACCTCCACCTACTGCTACAATTAAATCAGCTTCAGCTTTTTCGCAAGCTTCAACTCCATCTGTTACATTTTTTATAGTTGGGTTTGGTTTTATTTCATCATATAAAACATATGGAATATTTGCTTTATTTAGAACCTCCTCAACTTTTGCTGTTACACCAGCTTCTACTAAAGATTTATCACTTACTAAAAATACTTTTTTGAAACCTCTTTTTTGGATTTCTCCTGCTAATTCTTCTCTTGCTCCTTTTCCGAAATATGATGTTTCATTTAAAACAAATTTTGTTGCCATTTTAAATTCCTCCTT
>CALXZZ010000110.1 GCA_944393365.1 uncultured Clostridia bacterium | reverse complement strand
AATATGAAAATTAAAATATTAGAGTTGCTCAAAAATGGAATAAGTAGTGTTTGTGCAAAATACATAAATGAAAAGAATGAAATAGAATATTTGCCTATATTTTATATTGCAGGAAGTCAAACATTACCACCACCTTTACCACCAGAAGAAGAGCAAGAATTGATAGAACAGCTATCAAAAGAAGATAATTTAGAAGTAAGGCAAAAGTTAGTAGAAAGAAATTTAAGATTAGTAGTTTATATAGCAAAAAAATTCGAGAATACAGGGATAGGTATAGAGGATTTAATATCAATTGGAACAATTGGTTTAATGAAAGGTGTTAATACTTTTAATTCAGATAAAAAAATCAAATTGGCTACATATGCTTCAAGATGTATTGAAAATGAAATCTTAATGTTTTTGAGAAAGAATAATAAGATAAAAGGAGAGGTTTCAATTGATGAACCTTTAAATAAAGATGGTGATGGAAATGAGTTGCTTTTGTCAGATATCTTAGGAACTGAGCCAGATGTGACTTCAAGAAATTTAGAAGATGAAGTTGATAAAACTTTGCTTCGTGCTTCAATTGCAAAATTGAATGATAGGGAAAAGAATATAATGGAAATGAGGTTTGGTTTCAAAACTGGTAAAGAAAAGACTCAAAAAGAAGTTGCAGATGAACTTCGGCATATCTCAAAGTTATATTTCAAGACTTGAAAAAAAGATTATTAGTAAGATGAAGAGAGAGATTTCAAGCAAAATTGGTTGAAATAGTTGGAAAATAATTACAATTTTGGCTGTGTTAAACTTCATTTGAAATTTAATCAACGTACAAAAAGTACGTCTCATAAATTTCAAACTTGTTTGCCTTGCCAAAATTTAATTCTTTTCCAACTTAGTTGGTATATGATAGAAAAATGAAAATTATGAATATAAGTATAAAATGTACTCTTTTGGAAATACTTAAAATAAGTAATTCTAAAGGAGGTTTTTCTTTTGTTAAATAATAAGGTAGAAATATGTGGCGTAAACACTAGCAAATTACCTTTACTATCAAAAAAAGAAAAAGAAGAACTATTTATAAAAATAAAAGCAGGAGATGAAGAAGCAAGACAAACATTTATAAAAGGAAATTTAAGATTAGTATTAAGTGTAATACAAAGATTTCATGGTAGAGGAGAATCAGCAGATGACCTATTTCAGGTAGGATGTGTCGGACTAATTAAGGCAATAGATAATTTTGATTTGAGTCAAAATGTTCAATTTAGTACTTATGCTGTACCAATGATAGTTGGAGAAGTCAAAAGGTATTTAAGAGATAATAATAGTATTAGAGTAAGTAGGTCAGTTAGAGATTTGGCATATAAAGCAATTCAAGTAAAAGAAAGATTTAATAAAGAACATGGAAGAGAGCCTAAAATTGAGGAAATAGCTAATGAATTAGGAGTGGAAAGAGAAGATGTTGTTTTTAGTTTTGACGCAATTCAAGATCCAGTATCATTGCAAGAGCCGGTATATAATGATGGTTCAGAAGGAATATATATAATGGATCAAGTAAAGGATAGTAAAAATACAGATGAATCTTGGACAGAAAAAATGGCTATTGAAGGAGCATTAAAGAAGTTAAATGAAAAAGAAAGGATGATAATAACTAAGAGATTCTTTGATGGAAGAACTCAAATGGAAGTTGCAGATGAAATAGGAATTTCTCAGGCACAAGTTTCTAGATTAGAGAAAAGTGCTATAAGTCATATTAGAAGGTGGTATAAAAAAAATTAGTAAAAGGACTTTTCAAAATAGGAATAAGTAGATATAATATAATAGATGAAAATAGAAGGAGAAAGGGTTGAAAAATATGAAGTATGAAATTTTAGGAAAAACTGTACCAGTAGTTGAAACAACATTAAATAAAGGGGAAAGTCTTTATACACAAAGTGGTGGAATGACATGGCAATCACAAGGAATAAAGATGGCAACTAATGCACGTGGTGGAGTAATGAGAAGTTTAGGAAGAATTTTTACAGGAGAGTCAATTTTCATGAGCTCATATACAGCAGAAGTGGATGGAGCAAAGATTGCTTTTGCTACAACAGTACCTGGTGATATTATGCCAGTAAATATGTCAGAAATTTCTAATGGACTTATCTTACAAAAAGGAGCATTTTTATGTGCAGAAAATGATATCGAACTAAAAGTAAAATTTACAAAAAAGATTTCAGCAGGGCTATTTGGAGGAGAAGGATTCATATTGCAAGAAGCACAAGGAAATGGAATGTTATTTCTAGAAATAGATGGTGATCCAATTATTAAAGAATTAGCATCAGGCGAAGTATTAAAGGTTGATACAGGAAATGTAGTAGCATTTGAGCCATCAGTTTCATATCAAATAGAGACAGTTAAAGGATTAGGAAATATATTTTTAGGTGGTGAAGGGTTATTTTTAACTAAATTAACTGGACCGGGTAAAGTAATATTGCAATCACAAAACTTTATGGATTTTGCAGGTAGAATTGCTTCAATTATTCCATTGGGAAAATAGAGTTCTGAGAAAAAATAAATAAATACAAGGTTGAAATTTTATTAGAGTAAATGAATTAAAAATCAATTAGAGAAGTGAAAAATACTTTAGCTAATTGATTTTTTTTATAGAAGATGAATATATATAAGTAAAAGAATAAACTATGTAAATATAAAAAGTGTTTTTAGGAGGTAGATGGTTTTGTCTATGCAAGATAAAGGCTTAGATTTTAAACACAAAGAGGTTATAAATATAACTAATGGAAAACGATTAGGGTATGTTCAAGATGTTTGTGCAGATTTAGAAACTGGAACTATAACATCAATCATAGTTCCAGGCTCTAATAAAGTTTTAAATATTTTTTCAAGTAATAATGAAATAGTAATTCCGTGGCAAAAGATTAAATGCATAGGAGATGACATTATATTGGTTGAAATATAGTTTCCTTAACCGCAATAGAAAGTTAGGAAATAGCACCTAAAATTAAAATACCAATATTATCATTATAAATCTCATCAAACTGTGAAATAGGAAGAGGATTTTCTCCAATGCCTGCTTCAATTGTATAACCGTGGTCTATTATAGGTTTGAATAAACCAATCTTTATAACCGGCAAAACTTGAATTATAAGGAGTTTCTGATAATTTATAACCACTTGCTTGTGAAAATTTTTCACCTATTTCTAAACTATTTGGTGGATTAAAATTTTGGAATTGCCAATAAATTTCTTGACCTTGAGTATGATAAGCAATTACTAATTTGAAGTCATGCATCAATGTGAAATTGTAAATAGCTAAACTTTCAGGTTCTGTTAATGGCCCATATCCAACAAAATCACGTGGAGCAGGTTGATTAAATCCTTGAGAATATTTTATTTCTTTTGCTTGTTCCCATCCAGCAGGAAATTGTAAATTTAAATCTACACCATTAATGTTTGCTTTCCAACCAGAAGGAAAAGGAATACTAGGAAAATTATTGGCTATAGATAAAGCTCTTTGGTAAGCAAATGAGTTAGTCGGCAAACTTCCAGTGACTAAATTAATCGCATCAGGATTTACCATAGGCATAATATATATACTGGAACTATTAAATAAATTTCTGACATTATAACCATATAAAGAGCTATCTTGTACATAAGCAGTTGCATAATCTTCAATAAATTTCATTAAAAGTGTACTTGTTATCCATTCATTTGCGTGAATTCCACCTGAATAAAATACTTTATTAGGCCCTTTACCAAGTTTTATAACATAAATGTTTTTTCCCATTACACTATTTCCAACTATTTGTATATTTAGAAAAGGATAGAGGGAATTTAAACTTATTAAATTACTTCTTAATAAGTTGTAAGTATAATTGACATTTGTTGGAACAATACTCATATATATCACCAATATATAATATGAGAATATAAAAATTAAGTGAATGTGTTGATAAAATATCTAAAATATTGTATAATTAATAGGTATCTGGGGATGTAATGGTTTCGACATATTACCAGAAATATAAATAGCAAGTAGTGGATTCTCGTTGGCCACTTAAAAAACGAGAAACTAAATATAAACGCTAATAAACAAGAAGTAGCATTAGCTGCCTAAGTTGCAGTTACACTTTACTAGATACCCCACATATTTAGATAAAGTGCCAATTCTGTGGGAAACAAAGCTGCTTTCGCTTCAAAAGTAGTGGGTATTTTAGAAGCTATGTTTTATTTTAACCTGTTTATCGGTGAAAATAAGATGAATTTAAAAGATAAACTAAACTTGTAGAAGTTTATATGGAAAGTATTATGGACAGGAGTT
>CALXZZ010000109.1 GCA_944393365.1 uncultured Clostridia bacterium | reverse complement strand
GTTGCATAATCTATTGCTGATATTTCATCTAATATGGCTTTTCTTCTAAATTCATAATTATTTCTTTCTTCTCTGCTCAAACTCATTGATGCTAATTTTTTATCTATTTTTTCTATTTCTTTGTTCTTCTTACCAATTCTTCTCATCTTTTCCTCTTCACCTCCAACAAATAGCCATAGCCATTGCTCTAACTTAGTATCTATTTTTGGATTTTTCTTTTTAAATTTTTGCAATTCTATAATATGCATTTCTATATAATCTGTTGCATATTCATCCTCATTTTCATAACCCATATCTACATATTCTTCTTGATTATTCTTTTCAAATTTCATCCTTGCTATTGAATGATAACTATTCCTTTTATAATAATTAAAGTTTAAAATATTAATTACTATTACTTTTTTACAATTTATATATGGTTCATTTTCGCCTATTTGTTGCGAATATACTCTTGACATATAATATGTACTTCTTTGTTCAATATTATGCTGATTTTGCACTTGCATTTCAACATTTACAATTATTTGATTATCAAGCGTCACCTTTAAATCTAGCATTCCATATTTACTATCATAAAAATCTTTTGGTAATTCAGGGTTATTTATTTCAATTTTTTCTATGTTTATCTTTAGTATACCTTCTAAAAAATCTTTTAATGCTTCTTTATTTTCCTCTTGTCCAAATATTCTTTTAAATACATAATCACTTGTTAATGGTAATTTTTTTATATTTATTTCTTGTTCATTTATCATATTTTATTTTCCTCCTTATGTTATCACAAATTTTTTATTTTTTCAATATTTTTGATGTAATTTTAAAATAAATTTTTACTTATTAGTAATTCAGTGGATAAATTTTGACTAAAACCTGATTTTTTGATTTATATAAATTACATTAATATTTTCTTGAAAATTTTGATTTAAACTTTTGAATATTAATATTTAGAATATAAATATTTTTAAATTTAATAATTGCAATTAGAAAATTTTAAGTATGATATCATAACATTTTTAAAAAGTTTGTCGAAACTTGCGCTTTATTTAATTTTTTTATATAAAAAAATGCAATTAATAGTTAGAAAAAGTTCTACTTAAATATAAGTAGAACTTCTTTACTATATCCAATTTTTCATTATCCAATTCTACACTCCAACAATAGAGAATCCATTATCAACATGTATTATTTCACCTGTTATAGCACTAGATAAATCACTAAATAAAAATGCTGTACTATCACCAACTTGGTTGATTGTAACATTTTTATGTAATGGTGCTCTTTCCTCTACTACATCTAAGATACTTCCAAAATCTTTAATTCCTTTAGCAGATAATGTCTTAATAGGTCCAGATGATATACCATTAATTCTATACCCATCTTTTCCTAAATCTTTTGCCAAATATTTAATACTTGTTTCTAATGCTGCTTTAGCAACACCCATTACATTATATCCTTCTATTACTTTTTCTGAACCATAATATGTATATGCAACAATACTTGCACCTTCATTTAACATTTCTTTTTCTCTTGCCATTCTAACAATTGCAACTAAAGAATATGCACTTACATCTTGAGCATGTGCATATCCATCTCTTGATGTTAATATAAAGTCATTTCTTAAATCTTCTGTATTTGCATGTGCTATTGCATGTAAAATACCATCGATTTTACCATGATCTTTTTTTATTTCTTCTAAGCAGTTATCTATATCCTCATCTTTGCTTACATCATTACATACATATACACTTGTTTTTGACATATCTTTAACTAAATCTTTAACTTTTTCTACACTATCTGCTGAACATGTACAAATAACTTCTGCACCTTGTTCATGAGCAGATTGTACTGCTCCCCATGCTATACTCCATTTGTTTCTTACTCCCATAATTACTACTTTCTTACCTTCTAAAATCATTTTTTAATTCCTCCTTAAATTTATATAATATTTACTCTCTTCAATAATAATTGATTTCAAAAATTGGTGGATATCCTTAAAAGGGGAACCGATTTTTGAAACAATTATTATTGAAGCAATTAAGCCATATTTCTAAATTTTTGATATCTTTGTTCAACTAATTTTTTCTTTGGTATTTTTTCTAATTCATCAATATTTTTAACCAAATATTTTTTCATTTCCTTAATAACCTTATCAAAATCATTTTGCACACCATCTTTTGGTTCTTTGATTATATCATCAATAATTCCAAACCTTTTTAAATCTTCTGCTGTTGCCTTCATATCTTCTGCTGCCTCTTTGGCCTTGCTTGAATCTTTGTATAGAATACTGGCAAAACCTTCTGGTGACAAAATTGAATAAATTGAATTTTCAAGCATAACTACTTTATCTCCAACACCAATTGCTAAAGCACCACCACTTGAACCTTCTCCTATAACTATACAAATAATTGGAACCTCTAATTGTGACATCTCCATAATATTTCTAGCTATTGCCTCACCTTGTCCTCTTTCTTCTGCTCCTAACCCTGGATATGCTCCTGGAGTATCTATAAAAGTTATAATTGGTCTACTAAATTTTTCAGCTTGTTTCATTAATCTTAAAGCTTTTCTATATCCTTCAGGATTTGGCATACCAAAATTTCTTTCCAAGTTTTCCTTAGCATTTTTTCCCTTTTGCTCTCCAATTACAGTTACAGGTTTTCCATCTAATGTAGCAATTCCACCAATTATAGATTTATCATCAGCAAAATTTCTATCACCATGTAATTCTATAAATTCATCAAATAGATTATTTATATAATCAAGAGCTTTTGGTCTTTCTAATTGTCTTGCTAGTTGCACTTTTTCCCATGCAGTTATTTTTGCCATTTTTATTCTCCTTTCTGTATTTTTATTTTTTATGCAATCTTAATAATTCTGCAATTGTTTCTTTCATATCTTTTCTTTCAACAATTTTATCAATAAATCCATGTTCCAATAAAAACTCTGAACGTTGAAAACCTTCTGGAAGTTTTTGTTTTATTGTTTGCTCTATAACTCTTGGACCTGCAAATCCGATTAATGCTTTAGGTTCTGCTAAAATAATATCTCCCAAACTTGCAAAACTTGCAGTTACGCCACCAGTAGTTGGATCTGTTAAAACTGATATATATAATAGTCCTGCTTTATTTAGTTTTGCAATTGCACTTGATGTTTTCGCCATTTGCATTAATGATATTATTCCTTCTTGCATTCTGGCACCACCAGATACACAAAACATTATCAATGGTAATTTCTTTTTTATTGCTGTTTCAATTGCCAAAGTAATTCTTTCTCCTACTGCTTTCCCCATACTTCCCATTAAAAAGTTACCATCCATAACTCCTAGAACTGCTTTTTCTCCTTCAATTTCACATGTTCCACATTTTACTGCCTCGTCAATTTTAGTTTTTTCTCTTAATCCTTCGACTTTTTTCATATAGCCTTTAAATTCTAAAGGGTCTGTTGTTAATATATTTTTGCCAATTTCTTTAAATGTTCCTTCATCTGCTATTTGCTTAATTCTTCTTCTTGCAGAAAGTCTAAAATGCTTACCACAGTTAGGGCATACACTTAAATTAGCATGTAATTCATCTTTGTAAATTATTTCTTTACATGCATCACATTTAACCCATTTTCCAATCATCATGTCAGCTGCTTTTTCATTTCTAACATTACTTTTTTCAGCTTCATTTACTTTTTTTACTTTGTCTATAACCAAAAGAATTCCTCCTCCTTACGTCATACAATAAAGCCAATCAATGTGACTTAATTTTTGTATTTGTATTATATATTTTATTTTATTTTTTTGCAACTAGTATAAGTGGTCGAAAATTTATTCATAATAAATATTAATATTTAAAAAATTATATTTTGTTTTCTATGCATAACAGATTTTTATTTTCCGTATCTCTAGCGTATACGACCATTTCTTAAAATACTATAAAATTTTTAAAAAGTGTGAAAGGATTTAAAAATGTATCAATGTACAAAATTTAATAATCACTTAAATGTTTCTGGGAGTAAAATCAAAGAATTAAGAGAAAGAAATCATTTATCACTTTCAGATTTATCTACCAAGCTTGCATTAATTGGAGTTGATATATCTAAGCCTTCCTTACATAAATTAGAAAAAGGAAACAGAATTTTAAAAGATTATGAACTTTATGCTTTGTCATATGTTTTCAAAGTTCCTGTCGAAGAAATTTTAGGTGATTTTATTCAAGATTTTAAAAAAGAAATTAATTAAATATTTTTGTCATTTTTATCTTATTTTCAATATATAATTTTTGCAACATCACTTTAACTTATTTTTATATTTTTATCGCTTAGTTTTATTGTTTTTTCTTTGATTAATTCATTTTTTTGTATTTATATTTTTATATATTTTTTCTATTTTAAAATAATTCCAAAAAACTTCAAAAAAATACATTTTACTCTTGAATTTATTTCGGTTTTATTATAATATAAGAAAGAAATATTATGAGATTACATAGGAGGATATCAAATGCCAAGAAAAACAAAAGAACAAAATGAT
>CALXZZ010000108.1 GCA_944393365.1 uncultured Clostridia bacterium | reverse complement strand
GCTTCATTTATTTCATCTAACTTATATTCTTTAATTAAATAATCTGGCAATGTTTCATTTAAATTTCCATCAACTTCTTTTAATCCAGCTTCTATAATTTTTCGCAAAACATTTTGTGATAATTGATATGTTAATGGATAGATAGGAATTATTTTTCCTGTATTATTACTTTTTCCATCTTCATCAAAAACAGGTGAAGTCATATTTATTTTTCCAAAAGCATTTGATATTTTTCCGTAAAATTGATATTTTTCCCTTTGCTTGAATATGTTTTTTAAATAACTTTGGTTAAACCATGTAATTGTAACTGATGCTGTTTCATCTCTTACTATCAATCTTTGCATAGTTTTGCCTTTTAACCTTACATCAGTCATTCTGTTACATACAATTCCTTCTATTAGTGCCTCTTCACCATCTACACATTCAATTATATTTTTTGGTTTGCTTCTATCTTCATATGTTCTTGGATAATAGCTAATTAAATCTTTTAGTGTAAAAATTCCCAACTTGTTTAATAATAGTACTCTATTTGGTCCAACACCTTTTACATATTTGACATCTTTATTTAAATCCATACATTTTCACCTTTCAAAAAACAGGGATTAGGGGACGGGGCTAAAAATCCCTGTTTTATTAATTAAATAAAGGTCCGTCCCTTATTCCCTAAAAACAGGGATTTTTAGCCCCATCCCCTAATCCCTGTCCTCTAATCCCTGATTCTTAACAACTTAAAATCTAGTCCATCTGCACTTACTAATTTGAACTCTATTCCGTCACATTCTCCTTCTACCGCTTCTTTTATAGAAATTCCATGCAAATGTCCATAATAACATCTTTTAATATTGTACTCTTTCATTAACTTAACAAAAGTATTTACTTCGCATATTTCCTTATCCATTTTTGTACATTCTTGTATTTGACTGTTTGTAATTGGTGGATAATGCATAAAAACTATAATTTCTTTTGCATTTGCTCCCCTTTCTTCTCCTAAACAATCCTTATTCAATAATTTACTCGCTTCTTTTAATGATAACTCTAATCGCAATTGCTCTCTTTGTATCATTTTTTCATTATCTTCTTCCTGAGATTGACTCCATCCTCTTGTTCCTGCAAATATGTAATTTTCAAATTCATATGCTGTGTTATATAGAAAATCAATATCATCAAAACCATTTTCTTTTACAAATTCTCTCATACTCTTTAAAGTTGTCCACCAATAATCATGATTTCCTTTTAAAAGAAGTTTTTTCCCTGGCAAAGAATGTAGATAGCTAAAATCTTCATATGTATCTTTCAAATATGTAGACCATGAAAAATCACCTGGTATTATTACTAGGTCTTTTTCCGTTACTTTTTCTATCCAATCCTTTTTTATTTTTTCTTCATGTCCTCTCCAATTTTCTCCAAATATGTCCATTGGTTTATTTTCATGAAAAGATAAATGAAGATCTCCTATTGTATAAATTGCCATATATAAACTCCTTTTTGTTTACCTATTATCTTTTTTATTGATTTTCTATTACATTCATATCTATTCCATTCATTGTCGCTTCTCTTTGTTCTTTAATTTCTGCTGTCAACTTTTTACCACAAAAATTGCATCTATCAGTTTTTTCTGCACATTCATCACAAATATCTTCCCTCATAGATGAATCTTGAAATTCCTTTCCACATATTTTGCAATTATGTACTACTAAATCTCTTGTTGAAATATGTAAAACAGCATCACAATATTCGTCACCAAATTCTTGACTTGCTATTTTTTCTAAGTTATTATTATTCACTATTACAGCTATTGAAACTCCAACCGCTATTACTACTATTATTCCAACAATTAAAATAATTTTCATTGTTTTTGACATTTTATTGAACCCCTTTTTATGTTTTTCATATTTTCACATATATTAAAATATTTACTAAAAAAGCTATTATATATTTAATTCAACTTCAAATTTGGTATTGCATTTAAATACATATCATCTCTTTTTCCAGCTATAAAGTTATAATATCCACTTGAAGCTATCATAGCTGCATTATCAGTACATAATTTCAAATCTGGCATATATACTTTTATACCATCTTTTTCTAAATTCATAAATTCTTTTCTTATATAACTATTTGCAGAAACTCCTCCAGCTAATGCAACAGTTTTTATATTAGTTTTCTTAATTGCTTTTTTTACATTAGTCATTAAAGTCTCTGTAACAGTTTTTTGAAAACTTGCACATAAATCAGCCTTATTTATGTCGGGATTCTTATGATGCAAATTAATTACAGCAGTTTTAATTCCACTAAAACTAAAATCTAAAGTATCACCATCAAAATGAGTTTTAGGTAATTCAATATTAGGCTCACCTTGTTTTGCTAAGTTATCCACTTTTGGTCCACCTGGATAGCCTAAACCAACAACTCTTGCTACCTTGTCAAAAGCCTCTCCAATTGCGTCATCACGTGTTTTCCCGCAATACTTCAAATTTAGTATAATCCTTTACATGAATTATTTGTGTATTTCCTCCAGACATCATTACACATAGAAATGGAGGTTTTAATTCTGGATATGTTATGTAATTTGCTGCAATATGTCCTTGAATGTGGTTAACCCCTACTAGAGGGATTGATTTAGCAAATGCTAACGCTTTTGCATATGATACTCCTACAAGTAAAGCCCCTACTAGGCCTGGTCCATATGTTGGCGTAATTGCATCAATTTGTTCTAATTTAATATTTGCATCTTTTAGTGCTTTTTTCATTACTCGTGAAATAGCCTCTATGTGATTTCTAGAGGCTATTTCTGGTACTACTCCACCATATTTTTCATGTATTGGAATTTGTGTGTCTATAACATTTGAAAGAACCTCTCTACCATTTTTTACAATAGCTACAGAGGTTTCGTCACAACTTGATTCAATTCCTAAAGTGTATATATCTTTTTCCATTTATTATTCCATTTCCTTCCAATATCTAAATGTAATTATTTTTTAACAGTTTTACAGTCCAAACATCATCTGTACAATACTCATAATCCCATTACTTATCCAAGTAATTGCTGGAGAAATAATCATACCTGCAATTCCTGTAATCCAAATTACTACAAAAACTATATAAAAGATATATTCGTTATTTCTAAACCATTGTTTCGTATTATATGGTAAAAATGGCATAATGATTTTTGAACCATCTAATGGTGGTAATGGTATTAAATTAAATACTCCTAATCCTATATTAATAGATATTGTAGCAGCTATTAATTGTATTACTATCTGTCCTACTGTTGAAGCAATAAAGACAAGTCCTGCAAATTTATATATTGCAGCATAAATAATTGCAAATATAAATGCTAAAATGATATTCATTAAAGGTCCTGCAAGTGATACTATTGCTTCTCCTTTTTCCATTGAGATTCTTCTAGTATAATTTGTTGGATTTACATGTACTGGTTTTCCCCATCCAAATCCTGCAAATAGTAACATTAATGTTCCTATTGGATCTAAGTGGTCTAATGGATTTAAACTTAATCTTCCTTCATTTTTCGCTGTATTATCTCCCAATTTATATGCTGCAAATCCATGTGCAAACTCATGGAATGTTATTGCAATTAGTACTCCCGGAATACTAACTAATAATCCAAATAATGCTCCTGGGTTTGTAGCATATTGTACTACTGTTGATAATACCATTATTGCAATTATTATATATATTATCCTTCTATCAAATGAAAAATTAAACATAAAAACTCCTTACTTCCCCTTTTCTCTAGTTACACTTTTTTAAGATGTGTCCCAGAATGGACAAAAATGTCCAAACGGAAACGTCCCCAAATGGACACTAATTAACTAATGGTTTCATTGTAGGGAATAATAACGCATCTCTAATTGAACTACAATCTGTTAATAACATTACTAAACGATCTACACCTATTCCAAGACCTCCTGTTGGTGGTAATCCAATCTCTAACGCTTGGATGTAATCTTCATCCATCATTCCAGCTTCTTCGTCTCCTGCTTCTCTTGCCTCTACTTGTTTTTTGAATCTTTCATATTGGTCTATTGGGTCATTTAATTCTGAGAAAGCATTTCCATATTCTCTTCCACCGATAAATGCTTCAAATCTTTCTGTTAATCTTGGATCTTTTACTGATTTTTTAGCAAGTGGTGATATTTCTACTGGATAGTCATATACAAATGTTGGTTGTATTAATGTTTTCTCTACATATTCATCAAAGAATAAACTAATTACATCTCCTCTTGTCTCTTTTGTTTTGTCTGGTATTTCAATGTTTCTTTCTTTTGCCAAGCGTACAGCCTCTTCGTCTGTTTCTATTTCATTAAAGTCTATTCCTGTTACTTCTTTTATAGAATCTATCATTGATATTCTCTTCCAGCCTGGTGCTAAGTCAATATCTTGTCCTTGATAATTTATTTTAGTTGTTCCTAAAACTTCTTTTGCTGTTCTTGAGAATATTTCTTCTGTTATATCCATCATGTCATGGTAATCTTGGTATGATGCATATAATTCAAGCATTGTGAATTCTGGATTGTGTCTTATATCCATTCCTTCATTTCTAAATACTCT
>CALXZZ010000107.1 GCA_944393365.1 uncultured Clostridia bacterium | reverse complement strand
AGGTGTAAGTGTAGCGATACATTAAGCTGACCAATACTAATAAATCGAGGGCTTAACCACAATTTTAGAGAAAAATAGATCTTAAAACTAAAAATTTCATCTATGTATTTTTGAGTGTGCTTTATTTATATAATAGCATACGATAATTTTCTAGTGACGATGACATTTAGGGTAATACCTGTTCCCATCCCGAACACAGAAGTCAAGCCTAAATGTGCCGAAAATACTTGTGGGTTACCCTGCTGGGAAGATAGGTTGTTGCTAGATTTTTTTTATTTATAATCAAAAATTTTCCATATTTTTGATTTTTTTCTGTTAATATGGTAAAATAGTATTGTATTAACATATGAAAGGAATGAGAAATATGGAAGAAAAAAGAAATGCATATGAAATAGTAGGAACAAATAAAATAGCAATAGATAGAAAAAAAGGCGAACAAGAAAAAAATAGATTTATTAGAGAAAAAGCAATGGAAACAATCAAAAGAATATCAAGAAAAAAAGAAATTGGAGAACAAAAATTAAATACAACTTCAAGCATAACAGAAAAGATATTATTAGATAGAGAACTTGAAAAATTAGAAGAAGAAATAGAAGACGTACAAAAAGCATACGAAAAAATATTTGATAAAGAACACAGAGAAAAGTATAATGCTTTTTTAGAAATAGTAGATAAATCTAAAGAAACTATACTATATAGAAATTCAAGTAAAAATCAAGAAAATGAAGAAAAAATTTTATTAGATGAAGTACCAGATGAAGTATTAGAAGAAATAAAAAATAAAATTAGAAAAAATAGACCAAAAAAAGAAACCGCATATGAAATATTAAAAATTTCAAAGGGAAGATGTGATGATAGAACAAGGAAATCAGAAAATATAGATAACTTGTTATTACAACAAAAAGAAGGATTAATTGAATTAGCAAAAGTAGAATATGAAAAAAAAGTAAATGTGGATAAGAAAAATGAATTTGCTGCAAATCAAAGACTAAAATTAGAAATAAGAACGATAGAAGGAGCATATAGAGAAATTGCAACAAAAGAAAAAAGAGCAATATATAACCAAAAATTAGCAGAGATAGAAAGAAAAGAACAAAAGGCTATTGAAGATGAAATATCAAAAATGAAATATGATAGAAGTGGAAATTATGAACCAGCAAGCATTGTTGCATTAGAATATCAAGATTTCACAAAAGATAATAACAAATCAAAATTACTAAGTGCTATCATTTCAAGAGAAAATGGACAAGAAATGTTAATTCAAAAGGTAGGAAGAATAGGATATGAAGATTCTTTTGGAGTAAAAGATGAAATTGGAGAATATGAAATAACTAGAATAATAAAAGATGAAGAAAAAGCTAATAAGGTTTATATTGCAGGATTAAATATATCAGAGTTATTTGTAGATGAGATAACAGGAGCATTTCAAAATGAAGCATATTACAAATTTATTGCAAATGAAATGTTGTCAGAAGAAGCAATTAGAGAATGTTCAAAATATAATAATGGATATCTAGGAGAACCTTTAAAAGATAACAATGGAAATTACTTTAGATACTTAGATGGAAGAGAAGAATTATCAGCAGTTATGAAATTCTATGAAGAAAGAAATAAAGAACAAGGAAAAGCTGAAACAGAACAAGAAAATCAACTAAAAAATGAAGGAGACGAACGTGAGTAATAATAATTATAATAGTAATAAAGCAATATGGAAATCAGGAACATTCATATATCCATTACCAGCAGTAATGGTAAGTTGTGGAACAATGGAAAAGTCAAATATTATAACAGTTGCATGGACAGGTATATTAAATACCAACCCTGCAACTGTCTATATTTCTGTCAGACCAACAAGATATTCATATAATTTAATAAAAAAGCAAGGAGAATTCGTAATAAATCTAACAAATAAGAACTTAGTAAAAGCGACAGATTGGTGTGGAGTAAGGTCAGGAGCAAAATATGATAAATTTAAAGAAATGAATCTGCACAAAGAAAAAGCAGAATTCGTAAAATGCCCAATGATAAAAGAAAGTCCAGTATCAATTGAATGTAAGGTCAAAGAAATAAAGGAATTAGGATCACATCATATGTTTGTTGCTGAAGTTTTAGCAATAAGAGCAGATAAGAAATACATAGATGAAAAGGGGGCTTTTGACATATCAAAGTGTGATTTAATTGCTTACTCAAATGGACATTATTATTCATTAGGAAAAAAATTAGGAAAGTTTGGATTTTCAGTACAAAAAAAGAAAAAGAAAAAATGATGAAAAACTCAGAAAATTTAGTAAAATCCATTGACATGGGATAAGAAAAGTGGTAAAATATTCTAGCATATGTAATTACGTACATATGCTCACATCGTTTTAAAAAGTAAAGTATAGGTAAATACGGAGGTGTTATTATGGCAGCAAAAGGACCAAGAGAAAATATAACATTAGAATGTACAGAATGTAAAAGAAGAAATTACATGACATCAAAAAACAAGAGAAATAATACAGATAGATTAGAAATAGTTAAGTATTGTAAATTCTGTAAAAAACGTACAACACACAAAGAAACAAAATAGTTAAGCTATTTTAAGGAGGATATAAAATGGCTAAAAAAACAAGTAAAGTAAACAAGACAAATAATAAAGTACAAAAACAAGAAAACAGCAAAAACAAAAAAAGCTTTTTTAAAGATTTTAAAGCTGAATTAAAAAAAGTAGTTTGGCCAACACCAAAACAATTATTAAACAATACTGTTGCAGTTATAACAATAGTACTAATCACAGCAGTAATCGTATTTGTATTAGACTTAGTATTTAGAACATTAGATGAAAAGGGAATAGACAAAATTAGAGAAGTAATCACAACTAATGAAACTACAGAAAACTCTACTTCTAATGAAACAACGGACAATACAACAACAGATGGTAATACAACTGCAGAAGACAATACAACAACTGAAGAAACAAATACAGAAAATACAGATACAACTACTAATGAAGCAGAATAAAATAATTAAATAATCAGCTATCAAATCAATAGAAAAGGAGGCTTATTAAATGTCTCAAAAAGATTATGACAATAATCCAAGATGGTATGTAGTACATACATATTCAGGATATGAGAATAAAGTAAAAGCAGACCTAGAAAAAACAATAAAAAACAGAGAATTAGAAGATTACTTTTTCGATATAATAGTTCCAATGGAAGAACAAATTGAAATTAAAGATGGAAAAAGAAAAACTAATCTAAAAAAAGTTTTTCCAGGTTATGTATTAATAAAAATGATTGTAACTGAACAAACATGGTATATAGTAAGAAATACTAGAGGAGTTACAGGATTTGTAGGTTCAGGAACTGATCCAATACCATTAACTGATGATGAAATCAGAAACATGGGATTTGAAGATATACCAGTTAATGTAGATTACGAAGTAAATGAACAAGTACAAGTTATGAATGGACCTTTTGAAGGTTTTGTAGGAACTGTACAAGAAATTAATACAGAAAAGCACAAAGTAAAAGTTCTAGTATCAATGTTTGGTAGAGAAACACCAGTAGAACTAGAATTTTCACAAGTGCAGAAAATTAAATAAGGAGGTGCCATATAAAATGGCAGAAAAAGAAATATCAAATATAATTAAATTACAAATAGAAGCAGGAAAAGCATCACCAGCTCCACCAGTAGGACCAGCATTAGGATCAAGTGGTGTAAACATCATGCAATTCGTAAAAGAATTCAATGATAGAACAGCAAACCAACCAGGAATGATTATACCAGTAGTAATAACAGTATACAAAGACAAATCATTCACATTTATAACAAAAGTACCACCAGTAGCAGTATTAATTAAAAAAGCAATAAAAATTCAAAAAGGATCTGGAGTACCAAACAGAGATAAAGTTGCTAAAATAACAAAAGCACAAGTAAAAGAAATTGCTGAACAAAAAATGCCAGACTTAAATGCTGCAACAATAGAAACAGCAATGAGCATGGTTGAAGGAACTGCAAGGTCTATGGGTGTAGTAGTTATTGATTAATTTTAAAAGTAAGAAGATGAATGAAAAGCAACAATCTAATAAAAATTTAAAAAAATAAAATTAAATTGGGAGAGTTAAGTTTAAAGCTCGTTAAAACCAAAGGAGGTAAAATAAAATGAAAATGTCAAAAAGATACGCAGAAAGCGTAAAATTAGTAGACAAAACAAAAAAATATGGAATTAAAGAAGCATTAGAAACAATCGAAAAAATGCCAAAAACAAAATTCGACGAAACAGTTGAATTACATGTAAAATTAGGAGTAGATTCTAAACATGCTGACCAACAAGTAAGAGGTACAGTAGTACTTCCAAATGGTACAGGTAAAACTCAAAAAGTATTAGTATTTGCTAAAGGACCAAAAGCTGAAGAAGCTGAAAAAGCTGGAGCAGACTTTGTTGGAGCAGAAGAATTAATTCCAAAAATTCAAAATGAAAACTGGTTTGATTATGATGTAGTAGTTGCAACACCAGATATGATGGGTGTTGTAGGAAGATTAGGTAAAGTATTAGGACCAAAAGGATTAATGCCAAACCCTAAATCAGGAACAGT
>CALXZZ010000106.1 GCA_944393365.1 uncultured Clostridia bacterium | reverse complement strand
AGATGTAATTATTTTATTGATAAAAGATATAAGAGATAAATATAGTGATGAAATCAAAGAATTAGAGAAAAATGAAAGCAAATCGGAATATAAAACATATGAGATAAGAGAGTGTAGAGGAAAAATTAATGTTAGAAATAAACAAATTGAGTGGATAGAAAATTTAAAAAATAGAAAATTAACATTAAAAGAAATGAGAGAATTATTATTAATTATTAATGATATTTATAGTGAACTAAATATAAAATATGATGTAAGAAAGTTAATACCGTTAGAGAATATGGGAACACAAAATAGTCATCAAGTGTATTTAGTATCAATTCCAGAGGAATCTGGAACTTATAGTGTAGAGGTGAGTCATAGTTTTTCTCGTGGTTCAACATATGAGAATAGAGGTTATTATAGGAGTGATTCACAACCATTGTGGGAAAAATATCAAAAAGAATTTAAAGATTTGGGTATAGATGTAAAAAAAAGTAGGAGTTATAGAGCAAGACCATATTTTGATATATGTATAAATTTAGATGATATATCTGATTTACCTATTGATTATGATAAGGTTCAATTATTAACAAAAGAGGAATTACAAGAAATAATAGAAAGAGAAAAAGAAAACGAAAGATAGAAAGATAAGAAAAATTCATAAAACAGTTGTAAAATATAAAAAAAATTGATATACTTATATGGAAAAAATAAGTATATCTTTTTTGATATATGGATAGGAGGAATTCATATGAGTGAAGAAAACAAAATGAATGAAGATAATAAAGGGGAAGTTGTAGAATTAGAAGAAGAAATAAAATCAGAAAATGATGGTATACAAATATCAAGTGATGTTGTAGCTGTTATTGCAGGAGTAGCTGTTTCAGAAGTACAAGGAGTTGCTGGAATGGCAGGAGGATTTGCAGGAGGAATATCAGAAGTATTTAGTGGTAAGAAAAATCTTGCAAAAGGAATCAAGGCTGATATTGAAGATGGAAAAGCTAAACTAGATGTTAATATCATTGTGGAATATGGTTCAAGAATACCAGATGTAGCTTTTGAAATCCAAAATAGAGTAAAAAAAGCGGTAGAAAACATGACAGGCTTAGTTGTTGAAGAAGTTAATGTCCATGTTCAAGGTGTAAATACAGACACAGCAATAGCTGAGAAAACAGAAACAGAAAATAATGATCAAGATGATGAATAATAAAAGTAGCAAGTATAAAACATAGTAAAAAAGAAAAATTTAAGATTAAATTAAATGCTATAGGGAAATAATAAAAAATATAGCAAAATAGGAGGAAATGAGATGAAAACTTTAGAAAAAATCACATTAATTATATATTCTAATATAATATTAATACTATCAATAATATTATGTTTGTTGATATTTGGATGGCTAGATATAGATGTAGCAGGTAGAGTAGTAGAAGGAATGGTATCAGGAGGAACAATTACAAATATTGTTTTAGCAGTATGTGTAATATTTATTTTACTTTCAATAAAATGTGTTTTCTTTGATTCAACATCAAGAGAACAAATAAAAGAAAGACAAGGTGTCCTATTAGAAAACGACAATGGAAAATTGATGATATCAAAAGAAACAATTGAAAATTTAGTTAATTCAGTTGCATTAAATTTCGAAAGTGCTGAAGATGTTACAACAAGAGTAGATTTAGATAGAGATAACAATGTTAGAGTATATGTTACATTAATTGTAAATGCAAATGCAGTTATCAAAGATTTATCAGCTAATTTACAAAATAAGATAAAAGAAAAAATAAAAGTAGCAACAGATTTAGAGGTTAAAGAAGTAAATATTACTGTTAAGAAAGTTGCTCCAAAGGAACAGGTTGAAAAATAATTACAATTTAATTTTTTTCCAATCGGATTTGCGTAAAGCATAAAAATAATTAGAAGTGTCAGAGAGGAATGATTCAAATGGATAGTTTTAAAAAATTCTGGAGTCAATATAAAGGAGCAATAATAGGTATTATAGTAGCAATATTAATTTTAGTAACTAGATTACATGATTTAATATTAGCAATTGTAGTATTGATATTAGGTGCTTTTATTGGAAATTATGTACAACAAAATAAAGAAGATGTAAAATCAAAATTAAAAGGTTTTATAGATAAAATGTAGAAATTAAAGGGGAAAAGTAAGAAATGAACAGGTCAGCAATACGTGAAAAAGCATTTGAACTAATATATAGCTTAGAAATACAAAAACAAGATGGTTCTTTAAATCAAGAAGATTTACAAGAAGCGGTAGATTTGTATATTGAAAATAACGAAATTACGGATAAAAGTGCAAAAGAATATATTCAAGATGCAATTTTTGGGATTGAAAACAACAAAGAAAAGATTGTAAATCAAATAGAAAAAAATCTAAAAAAGGATTGGAAATTAGATAGAATTTCAAAAATTGATTTAGCAATTTTAAAATTAGCAATTTATGAGATTCAATATAAAGAATTACCATTTAAAGTTGTTATAAATGAAGCTGTAGAATTAGCTAAGAAATATGGAGAAGACTCATCTAAAAACTTTGTTAATGGAGTATTAGCAAGTATTGTAAATTAGAGTATGCAAAATGAAAAATGTTTCTATTGTCAACAAAGAAACATTTTTTAATGATTTGTTTTACGATGGGAAAGGAATGATACTAAAAATGAAATATGCAAATATGGCAATTACAGTATCTTATCTAAATCAATATATAAAAGAAAAGATAGCAAATGATGAATATTTAAATCATATATTAATAAAAGGAGAAATATCTAATTTTAAACATCATTATACTGGACATATGTATTTTACACTAAAAGATGAAAAATCATTAGTAAAATGTATAATGTTTAAATCATATGCACAAAAATTAAACTTTACACCAAAAGACGGAATGAAAGTATTTATATTAGGAAGTGTATCAGTATTTGAAAGAGATGGAGTCTACCAGGTATATGCACAAGCAATGGAAGAAGATGGTGTAGGTGATTTATATGCGAAATATCAAGAATTAAAAGAAAAATTAGAAAAAGAGGGATTATTTGACGAAACACACAAAAAGCCTATTCCTACAATGCCAAAAGTTATAGGAGTATTAACATCTCAGACTGGTTCAGTTATAAGAGATATAATAAATGTTTCAACAAGAAGAAATCCAAATGTATATATCAGATTATTACCAGTAGCAGTACAAGGAGAAGGGGCCGCTGAAAAAATAGCAGACGGAATTAGATATATGAATGAAAAAAATTTAGCAGATGTATTAATATTAGCTAGAGGTGGTGGATCATTAGAAGATTTATGGCCATTTAATGAAGAAATTGTTGCAAGAGCAATATACGATTCAGAAATACCAATAATATCAGCAGTAGGACATGAAACAGACTTTTCAATATCAGACTTTGTTGCAGACTTAAGAGCGCCAACACCATCTGCTGCTGCAGAACTTGCTGTACCAGATATCTATGAGGTAAAGCAAAAAATATTGGGATATCAAAATAGATTAAGAATATCTTTGATAAAAAAAGTAGAATTAATGCAGATGAGATATGAAAAATGTATGGCAAGCACAGTGTTTAAAGAACCAACTAGAAAAATACAGGAACAATATTTGGTAGTAGACCAATACATAAAAAAATTAGAGAATATAATAAAAACAAAATATGAAAAAGAAAAGTCAAACTTTGTTGAATTAACGGCCAAATTAGATGCATATAGTCCACTAAAAACACTAACTAGAGGATATTCAATTACAGAAAAAGATGGTAAAATAGTAAAAAAAGTAGCAGAGCTAAAATCAGGTGATGAAATATTAATAAGGTTAGCTGATGGAAAGAGGAATGCAACTATTAGGGATTAGGAAAGGAATGAATATAATGGAAAAAAATAAAAATTTTGAAGAACAAATGGCAGAATTAGAAAAAATAGTAACAGAATTGGAAAAAGGGGATTTAAGTTTAGACGAATCAGTAGCAAAATTTGAGGAAGGTATTAAACTTTCAAAAGAATGCAATGAGGTTTTAGAAGAAGCTGAAAAGAAAATTACAATTTTAGTTAATCAAGATGGAGAAGTAAAAGAAGAAAATTTTAATACAGAAGGTTGAAAAATAATTACAATTTTGAGAAAGGGATGTAGGAGAGAAGTATGAACAATTTTATAACATTTATACAAAATAAGTACATATATATACCATTTTTACTATGGTTTTGTATACAACTATTTAAATTAATTTATGATTTAGTAACAACTAAGAAATTTAATTTTAAAAGAATTTTAGGAGCAGGAGGGATGCCAAGTTCCCATTCAGCAGTTGTAGTGGGATTGACGACATTAATTGGAAAATATGAAGGAGTAGGCACACCACTTTTTGCATTATCGTTTATTGTTGCGTTTGTTGTAATGTATGACGCATGTGGAGTTAGGAGAGCTGCTGGAAAGCAAGCAGCATTGCTAAATAAATTAGTGGAAACGCCAGGATTAACAGGTGTTCAGGTTTCAGAAAAGTTAGTTGAAGTATTAGGTCATACACCGGTACAGGTATTTGTAGGAGCATTAATCGGATTAGTGGTAGGATTAATTGCTTAAGACTAAAAGGATGTGTAAATATTGA
>CALXZZ010000105.1 GCA_944393365.1 uncultured Clostridia bacterium | reverse complement strand
CTAGGCGAAAAGTATAAATACTAATAAAATAGTTTTGTTCATCTAAATATTCCGTATCATCGAACTCTATTAAATTATCTAATTCATTTTCTTCATCTTGATAATCTTCAAGAACTATTTCTTCATTTAAACTTCTAAAAACCCGGTCATAATATAATGGCGCAATATTATTACCAAACATAGCTACATGCCAATTTGCATTATGAAACATATTATCACTCAAATACTTCTGATTATAATATGTCAAAATAGAATTAACCTTTATGTAATCCTCTTCATCTAATAAAAGTAGATGATAGTCTAATAGCTCGGTAAAAAATTTTAAAAGTTTAGCATCTTTTAATTGACAAGTATTGTTACTTTCTTTATTTGCTAGTACTAAATGATAAAAAATTATATTAGAATTAATTTGAAATAAATATTCATAATCATTAAAAGGAATAGGAATATGTAAATCCTGATAAATTATAAAGTTTTGGATAATACTATCTATTTCTTGATCTAATTCTGTAGCTTCATCTTGTATTTGTTCAAAAATGATAATATGCATAGTAAGAGCATCATAATCCTTAAATCCAACAAAATCATCATCAATTAGAAATAAATCATCATAGTTTTCTTCCAGTTTTTTTAATTCCTCTAGAAAATCAAGTTCTACTGGTATATCCGTATGATTACTACATAAATAGACAAGTGAATTAAACGCTTGCTCCAAACTTTCTATATCTACTTTTGTCTCATCTGTAAATATCTGATACAAATGAATCAACTTTAAAAACAAAACCTCACTATGAACCATAACCCAATCTCTTTTCTATTTGCCTCTATTATAAAAGGAAAAGAAAATAAAAGCAACAAAAAACGACAAATATGTTAATCCTTTTTTAAAATTATACCTTATCATTAGTTAAAATTATACCTCAATATATTGTATAATATATCTCTGAAAGGAGATGTATTTTTATACATGCATAATAAATCATATGCATTAAAACTTGTTCAAGATAAAATTAATGGTTTAAATAATTATTCTTACTCACAAATTGGAACTTTAAGTGGGTATTCTAAACTTCAAATAATTAATTTTGCAAAATTATTAAAAGAAAAGGATATTGACTCTATTTTAGTTCATGGACTTACTAACAAACCTTCTAATAATTCTCCCTCTAACAAAGAAATAGAATTTATTAGGAACTTCAAAAATCAATATCCGTCTATTAGTATACAACAATTTATGGATATTTTCCATGAAGATATTGTATTTAATCCTAAAATGATTAAAGTAGTAAAATTAAATAACCTTCAAAAAAGAAGTTATTCTTTCTTTGAGAATTTATATCATAAAGAAGGTTGGAAATCCACAATTAAGCATAAATGCTTTAATAAAGAATATGAACATCACCCTTTAAGAGAGCCTTCTCCAAGACGTGGTATTTTAATTATGATTGATGGTACCCCTCATGATTGGTTTAATAATGGTAGAAAATCATCTTTACATATTGCTATTGATGATGCTACTGGAGAACTTTTATGTGGTTGGCTTATGCCAACAGAATGTTTAGAAGGATATGTTCATATGCTTAAAATATTAGTTACTAAATATGGTATCCCTGAAAATTTTTACAGTGATAAACATACTATCTTAATTAGCCCAATAGATGGTAATTTAACACAATTTGGGCATATATGCGAAGATTTAGGTATCAACATCATCGCTGCCAATACTCCTCAAGCTAAAGGTAAAGTAGAAAAATGGAATAATACTATTCAAAATAGATTAGTAAATGATATTAAAAGATTTAATATTAAATCAATTGATGAACTAAACAAATTCTTTAATGATTTTTATTGTGATTATCTAAACAAGAAATATGCTTATGAACCCAAAGAGAAAGGATCAAGTTTTGTTCCCATAAACAATATTGATTTATCAAATATCTTATGTATTAGAGAAGAAAGAAAAATGCTAGATGGTAATGTTATATCTTGGAAAAATAATTATTATCAAGTAATAAACGAAGATAATTCTATTAAGCAAATCTTTAAAGGAACATCACTAATGATTTATCAAAACGTTTTAACTAAAATAGTTAAAGTAAAATATTATAATCATTTTTATAATACAGTCCAAATAGAGGGACATAGACAAGATCCCGTTAAAAGAGAACAATTAAGAATAGATAATCAAAAACAACTTGAACAAGTTTTAAAAGAAAGAGATAAAAGAGTACTGACAATATTAAAGAACAAATGATGTTTATATTTTTGCTTTTGTTTTGTTAGATACTCAAAAAAAGAAAATAGCTACTTTGTCAAGGGCTCGAAGAGTTTACTTTACCCTTTATTAAGTAGTTATTTTCTTTTACCATTTTTTATTCTAAAACAAAAGCAAATACTATCTTTTGAAATTATATAAATCGGTATAATTTTAACTAATGATTAACAATGTAATCTTATAGTGTTATAGACTTTTTTGAGATTTTTTAGTAAAATATAGATATATTTTTATGGAGGAAACTATGGAAAATATTGAGCAAACAATTGATAATTTTTTTCGGAAAAGGTTTAACATAAAGGATAACTATATCGCTTCTAGATATACTAATAACGATAGAGCATATTATGATGTAGAATTTATAAAAAAATATATCAATCAGATGTCCAGAATCCTAGATCTAGGATGTGGCACAGGAATATTGGAAGAACCTTTAGCACCATTAGTAGCAAACATAGTGGGTGTTGATAAATATCAAGAATTTATCGACAGAGCTTTTCAAGCCCCTAATATCCAATATATAGCTTCTAGTTTTAAAGATTTGCAATTAGAAGGAAATTTTGATTTAATTTTACTATTTGGTTTAACTATGTATTTGTCAGATGAAGAACTTTTAGATTTGTTTGCTAAGGTTTCTAATGTAATGGGAAAGAATAGCGCTTTTATTATTAAAAATCAGTTTGGTATTAATGAAGAAGTTATTGTTAATAACTTTTCGGATAATCTTCAATGTTTTTATTATGCTAAATATCGGAAGTTAGCTGATATGTGCAAAATGATTATCAATTCTGGGTTTTCTTGTGAAGTTATAGATATTTACCCTGCATACATTAATAAATATGATAATACTCATGAGTATGCTTTAGTATTACGAAAGGAAAAATAGTAATGAAAATCAGGAATGTAGCTGTAGTTATTGAAAATAATATTCAATATGAATCTTTTAAAAATGCTATCGATATTATGATTCAAAAGAAAATAAACGTTGATATTTTTATTCCTATACAAGAAATTAATGACGGATTTGATATAATGTTTAATGAATTCTATGAAGAAATCAAAATTAGTAATTATAATATTTATAGATATATAAATGATAAAAAATACGAGATTCTTTTTCAGCCTTATTTAATTCCTCAATTTAAAGATTTAAATCATATTTTTACTATAAAATATATGTATGGTTTAACTACAAAGCCCGAGTTTTCTTTATCTTTAGAAACTAACTATGTCTTTGATGCCTTTTTGTGTTATGGTTCCTATGATTCAGAATGCTTAAAAAACTATGGAATAACCTTTCAAATTGGTAATATTAAGTACCTGCATTATAAAGCCATTAAAAATAAACACCAAAAGAAATTAACTATTTTATATTTGCCTACCTATGGTGATTATTCGTCTATAAGTTTGGTTTCTCCCGAATTAGCTAAGATTAAAAATGACTTCAACATTTTAGTTAAACCTCATCACGGAACGGAGTATTTGAAAAATGAGTTAGAAATCAAACATAGAGAGATTTTAAAATCTCACTTTGATCATATATTATCTTCTAAAACTTCTTTAATAGAACTTTTAAATAAAAGTGACATTGTTATTACTGATCAATCTGGTGCTATTTTTGATGCCTTATGTGTAAAAAAACCGGTAATAATGTATTACAATAAGCATTTAGAAGATAATAAAACTATTCCATTACCTATTATTTATGCAAAAAAAGGATACTTTATTTCATTTAATGATTTACAAGAACAATCGCTTACAAATTTAATTCATCAAGCATTAGAGCCAGATCAAATTGCTCATCAAAATGAATTATTTTCCACTTTATTTTATTGTGCTAATGATGAAACAAAGCATTACTTTTTGAAATTTATTGACTATTTGGAAAATGATTTTATTAGTAGTGAATATTATGAGTTTCATCAACTTTTTAAAAGTAAAATACAAGAGTTATTTGACGATAAAATAGTAAGCGAAGGCAACATTAATAAATTACTTTCCGAAAAAGTAATCACGGAAGATAAAATTAGAGAATCTATGGAAGTCATAAAACAAAAAGATGCTCTAATATTTAATATAAATAACCAACTTTCTGACTTTAAAAGAAAAAATGAAGAAATGGAATTGCAAATGTCTAAAACTACTCAAGAATTGGAAGACTATAAGGAAAAATATAATCTTCTGAATGATCAATTTATCACCTTTCAAAATAATATTTTTAATTCTACATCTTGGAAGATTACTAAACCATTTAGAAATCTATCTAGTTTTTTACGAAAAAAATAAAAGAACTATTACTTAATTTGGATAGTTCTTTTGCTCTTTTTGGATAAATAAAATTATTTTTTCATTTTTTCTAAATATTCTTCT
>CALXZZ010000104.1 GCA_944393365.1 uncultured Clostridia bacterium | reverse complement strand
ATAGATGGTCAGGCTGGTCTAATGAGTAATTCTAGTCTGATTTTTTACAGCCTAACCATCGATAACATACTAAACATAATCGTATTGTTAATATTAGCCGCAGTAAGTATAGCAACATTAACAGGAGAAAATGGAATACTAACAAGAGCAAATGAAAGTAAAACAGAAACAGAAATAGGAGAAGAAGAAGAGGCAATAAAGTTAGCATATAATGGAGTAATGGCAGATAATTTAGGAGATGGGGTAACTGCAGAGCAATTAGAAAATGAATTGCAAGCTAATGGATATAATGCAACAGCAACTGGAGAAAATCCAATAGTTGTAACATTTGGAGAACCATCAAATAGAGTATATGAAATAGATGTAAGTGGAAATGTAGTAGAAGCAAAACCACCTGTAACATTAGACCAAGCAAAAAATGATAATATATTAAGTGAAACGGAAGATACAAAAGTGCAAATTGGAAATGAAATAGTAAAAGTGCCAGCAGGATTTAAGGTAGCAGATGATAGTGGAAGTACATTAGATGAGGGAATAGTTATAACAGATGCTCCTGATGGAGAAGAAGGAAATGAATTTGTATGGGTGCCAGTAAGTAGAGAAAAATTTGATACAGAATTTGTAAGAAGAGCAGGGTATAAAAATAAAGAATTACAAGATATGACAAATTATGGAGAAGTAAATGCAGACGGAATAAATGTAAAAATAGATGCTACAGAAACAGGAGTAACAGAAAGTTCAACAACAGTGAAAGAAGCAAAATTAATGTATGCAAGTGTAAAAAGAAATGGAGGCTTTTATATAGGAAGATATGAGGCAGGAACAGATGATAAAAGAGAATATGGTGATGGAATAGAAGATAGTGTAGTAGTAAAAAAAGGAGCAAATATATATAATTATGTAGGTTGGTCAAATAATAATGATATGAGTATAGATACAGGAGGAGCAGTACAACTTGCAAGAAATTTTGCAGGGGAAAATGGATATAAAACAGTAACAAGTACACTTTGTTATGGAGTGCAATGGGATGCAGCGTTAAAATGGATAGATCCAAATTATACAGGATTTGCAAAAGATTCAAGTGGAATGGGATGGTATAGTGGTGTAAGTGGAAATGCAGACCATAAAACAGGAATTGATTTAAAAGAAGGAGATAGTGTAAAAAACATGACAAAGAAAATATATGACTTAGCAGGAAATGTTTACGAGTGGACAATGGAATCCTGCTACACTGACAGCCGAGTTTATAGAGGAGGGCTTTACAGCTATTCCGGCTCTAGCCGTCCAGCTTCTTGCCGTTTCAGCTCCTCTCCTTCTTATGACGACTACGGCAAGCGTCGGTTTCCGTGTCACTTTATATTTGAACAGCTGAATGCTAAAAGCGATAAATTAAAATACACCAATAAATTAGTTTAAAAGTAAAAATTTTAAATAAAAGTCTTAACGGCTTTAGACGTTAAGAAGGGATTTTTCAACAATTCAAGCAAAAGCATTGAAAATGGTTTTGCCTGAATTAGGAAAAATCCCACTAACGTGGCGTTTTTTGTGCTTTTCAGCGCACAAAAAATGCCACGAAAAATAATAAGAAAAGTGGTGAAAAAATGGGATTTTGTCAAATGATGGAATTATTACAAAAAAAAGAAAAAGGAAAAATTATATTATGCAACCTAGGAAATTTTTATATCGCTATAGGAAAAGATGCAGTATTATTAAATAAAATATTAGGACTAAAATTAAACTGTGTAAAACCAGAAATATGCAAAGTAGGATTTCCAATATGTGCATTAGAAAAATATACAGAATTAATAGCAGAAAAAAGATATGGATATATAGTATATGACTTTGACCAAAATAAAAAAGAATTAAAAATACTAGAATCATATAATGGTAAATATATAAACAATATAGTAACAGAAAATAATAATTGCTATATCTGTTCTAAAAGTGTAGAAAAGTATAAGAAAACAGATAAATATATACTAGCATTATCAAAACTATATAAAAAAGAATTAGAAAATGACATTGATAATAATACAATTAAAGAGGTAAATGGAAATAATACTGAAAAAGAGAAAATAAAAGAAAGAAAAAGGAAAAGAAAAATATGGTTTCAAAACAAGAACAGGAAAACAAATTAGTATTAATACCCAAAACAGAAAAATATGTTGAATATATGTTAGATATAATGATAAAACTACCAAGGACAGAAAAATTTAGCATAGGAACAGAATATAAGCAAAGTATGTATAAAATAATAAATAAAATAATGTTATTGAATAAAATAAAGAATTTAAATAAGCAAGATGAAAATAGCTATAAAATTGAAACAATAAAAATATTAAATGAAATTGATGCAGAATTAGATACACAAAGAATGTATCTAAGAATAATGGACAAATATAAATGGATAGACAAAAAGAAATTTAAAATATCAATAGATTTAATATATGAAATAGGAAAAATATTGGGAGGACTAATAAAATACTATGCCAAAAACAATAAGAAATAAATATTATGAAGATTTAAAATATGAAAAGCTAATTGAAGCACATAAAAAATCAAGAAAAGGCAAAGGCTATAGAAAAGAAATAATTTTATTTAATTTAAAACAAGAAGAATATGTAATGTGGCTATTAGAAAAATTGCAAACAAAAACATATAAACACGGGGGATATAGTGTATTTTATGTGACAGAACCAAAGTTAAGAAAGATAGAAAAATCAAGATATATAGATAGAATAGTACACAGATGGTTAGTAGATAATTTTCTAGAATCATCATTTGTACCACAATTTCTAACAACATCATATGCTTGTCTAAAAAATAGAGGGATGCATAAGGCATGTTTAGATGTACAAAGGGCAATGAAACATTGCAAAATAATATGGAATGAATATTACATATTAAAAATGGACATAGCAAAATATTTTGATAATATAAATAAAAAAATATTATCTAATATAATCAAAAGAAAAATAAAAGACAAAGATTTATTATGGTTAATACATGAAATACTATATGCTCAAAAAAGAGAAAAAGGACTAGAAATAGGAAACTATACATCACAAATGTTTGCGAATATATATTTAAATGAAATAGATCAATATATAAAGCACAAATTAAAAGTAAAGTGGTATTTTAGATATATGGATGATTCTGTAATTTTAATAAAAACTAAAAAAGAAGCAAAAGAAATACTAGAAAAAATAAAGAATTTTCTAAAAGAAAACTTACAATTAGAACTAAATAAAAAAACACAAATATTTAAAAATAAACAAGGAGTAAATTTTTGTGGATATAAAATAAATGAATATAGACTAAAAATACGAGATAAAGGAAAAAGAAAACTAAAGAAAAAAGTAAAAGTTTTAAAAGGAAAAATAAAACAAGGAGAAATTACAGGAAAAGAAGCTAAAAAATATCTAGCAGGGCATATGGGATATATAAAAATAGCAAATACATATAATCTAGAGAACAAACTATTTTATAGATTAAACTAATAACAATTAATTATTTAATAAACCTAAGAAAATATAAAAAGTAATATTAAAAAATATAATAGGGATAAATCAAAAGGCCAACAACACCAACAACCGAGTTAATAGAGGAGGGAATTACAACAATTCCGGCTCTAACAATCCAGCTTCTAACCGTAACAACAACAATCCTTCTAATGACAACAACGACAACATCGGTTTCCGTGTCACTCTAATACAATTTTGAGATTATATATTTCAAGGAATATATACAGTAAAAGTATTAGTATTAAAGAGATTTGTTCCTTCCTGTAATAGGTAAAAATGTATCAGTAAAATAGGTATTAGTAGAATAAATAATATTTTCGAACATACTTATTTTACGCAATTAAAATAAAGCACATATAAAATTTATTAATGATAAAAAGTTTTAGAAAAGAAGGAAAATTATGAATACATGTTTTTTTATTGGCAGAATAATAAGCGATATAGAATTCAAATTTATAGTGGATAATAAAAGTTATTATGCAATAGCTATATTTCAAATTGAATTAAACAATAAAAGTGTAATAACAGTAAAAGGATATAATAAAATAGCTGATATCTGTTATTCAAGATTAAGAGAAAATAATATCATTTTAATACAAGGATATTTAGATAACAAAGTTGAAGTTAAGATAGAAGAAATAAAAAAGATAAACAATTAATAAAAAGTTTAAAAAATCATGTTTTTATCCTGAAAACCTTAAATTATAGCTTGACATTTCTAAAACAAGAGCATATAATAGGTACAACAAAATAGTTACGATGAAAAAGAAAAAATATGACAACATTTATTTTTAGAGAATTGGTGATGGTGGAATACCAATAATAAATGCATATGGGGAGCTTTGGAGTAACATACCAAATTAAGGTGCTTAAAACTTCAATTAATTTTAATATTAATCTAAGTTTTAGGAATTAGGGTGGAAACGCGGAATAGAACTTTCGTCCCTAGCAAATCAAAATTATGCTAGGTATGAAAGTTTTTTTGACTTTCATATTATAGCAAATAAAATTAAAGGGAGGAATTTTTATGTTAAAATCAATGGACACACTAGTAGCACTATGCAAAAACAGAGGATACATTTATCCAGGATCAGAAATTTATGGAGGACTAGCAAACACTTGGGACTATGGACCATTAGGATGCGAATTAAAGAA
>CALXZZ010000103.1 GCA_944393365.1 uncultured Clostridia bacterium | reverse complement strand
CTATTTAAATCTCTTGGATTTAGTGCAGATTGGGATTATATGTATTCTACAATGGGAGAAAAAGCACAAATAACATCGCAAAAATCATTTATTGATTTATATAACAAAGGAAAACTACATCATGAAGAAAAGCCTTGTTTGTGGTGTAAAGAATGTCAAACATCTATTGCTCAAGCTGAACTTGAAACAAAAGAGGTTGACACAAAGTTTAATTATTTAAATTTTAGAATTCCAGAACTAAATGAAAATTTAGAAATTGCAACAACTAGACCAGAACTTTTACCTGGATGCGTTGCAGTATTCGTAAATCCAAATGATCAAGAAAAAGCAAAATATATAGGTAAAGAAATTGAAGTTCCTTTATTGGGATATACAGTAAAAATAATGGCTGACGAAAAGGTTGATTTAGATAAAGGTACAGGAGCTGTTATGTGTTGTACTTATGGAGATGCAACAGATGTTGAATGGTGCAAAAAATATAATTTACCAGTAAAACAAATTATTCAAAAGGATGGAACTATCTCAAAAGATGTTGAAAAATATGGTGGTATGACAACAGAAGAAGCTCGAGAAGCAATTATAAAAGATTTACAAGAAAGTGGTTATTTAGTTAGACAAGAAGATTTAAAACATCAAATAGGAGTACATGAAAGGTGTGGAACACCTGCTGAATTTATTAGAGAGAAACAGTGGGAGATTGATTTAGTTGATGATAAAGAAAGATTATTAAAAGCTGGTTCAGAGGTAAATTGGAATCCCAAATCTATGAAAGCTAGATATGATGACTGGGTAAAAAATATACAGTGGAACTGGGGAATATCAAGGCAAAGATATTTCGGTATTCCTTTCCCTGTATGGTATTGTAAAGAATGTGGAGAAACTGTATTAGCAAAAGAAGATCAACTTCCTGTAAATCCTCTATCTACAAATCCAAACGAGCCATGTCCTTGTTGTGGAGGAACCGAATTTGAACCAGAAAAAGATGTTATGGATACTTGGGCTACATCTTCATTAACTCCATTAATAAACGCAGATTGGGCTAAAGATGAAAATGGAGAAATGATGAAGAAAATTTATCCTATGAGTTTAAGAGCTAATGCACATGATATTATTAGAACTTGGGATTTCTATACCATTGTAAAAAGTTTGTATCATACTGGAAAATTACCTTGGAAAGATATAATGATTGCAGGACATGTTCTAGCACAAAAGGGCGAAAAGATAAGTAAAAGTAAATGTAATTCAGGTATGGAACCAGAAAAACTATTAGAACAATATTCTGCAGATGCAATTAGATATTGGACTGCAACTGGAAAATTAGGTAATGATGTAATGTATTCAGACGAAACATTAAGGGATGCAAATAAATTTATAAATAAATTATGGAATGCAGCTAAATTTGCAACAATGAATTTACAAGATTATAATCCAGAGGAGAACAAAGATACAGATTTATTGCCAATGGATAGATGGACATTGAGCAAATTAGCAAAAATGAAAGAAGAATATGATGACTATTTTAGCAGATATGAACCAGGATTAGCATTAAATACTTATCAAAAATATTTTTGGGATTATTGTGATAATTATGTTGAAATAGCAAAACACAGATTATATAATCCAGATTTATATGGAGAGAAAGCACGAAAATCCGCTCAAAAGGCTACTTATGACAGTATGCTACAATTATTAAAGATGGGGTCAGTATATTTACCACATGTTACTGAAGAAATATATCAAGACTTTTTTAGAGATAAAGAAAAATCTGAATCAATACATGTTACAGATATGGATAACTTTGAATATCTGCCAGATCAGACTTTAATTGAACAAGGTAATGCAGTAGTAGATGCTATTTCAAATGTTAGAAAATATAAATCAGAAAATAATTTATCTTTAAGAACGCCAATAACTTCTGCAAAATTAGTTGTGAAACCTGAAAATAGACAATTTACGGAGCAAGCATTGCTAGACATAAAAAATACAACCAACATTAGCGATATTCAATTAGAAGAAGGTACAGAAACTGGAATTTCAGACATTGATATAGATTGGCAAGAAGTAGAAAGAATTAATGAAGAAAGAAGAAAAGAAAAAGAATTAAGAAAACAGAAAAAAGCCGAAGAAAAAAGAAAAAATGAAACTGAACAAAGGAAAGCAAAATTTGGGAAAGAACAATTTGAGCAGGCTTATAAAGAACAAGATATTCAAAGTAATATAATAAAAGATATGTTGCAAGAAGAACCTAAAAAAGAAGATGATAAGGAACAAACTCTATAAGGAGGTACAATAGATGAAACAAATTTATAGAAACGCATTATCTGAAGTCAATGCAATATTAATCAATTCGAATCAGAATATAATTAATATGATACCAGATAAATTTTTAGATTTTGTAAAAAATAATATGAATCAAGCCTATGAGATTCAAATTGATTTAGAAAAAGGTATTTTAGAACAAAGTATTTCTAATGAAGCTAAATCTATTGTTGCATTAATTTATAGAGATTATATATGTTCAGCAGACGAAAGGCAAGTATTAATAAAGAAAGAACTAGTGGAAAAACTAAATAAAGAAAAAATGAAAAATGAAAAATATAAAATAAATTGGAATAAAAGAACTTTATAGTTAGTTTTGCTATACAAATATAAAAAAAGTACAAGAAAGCATTAACAAATATATATGAAAGTTAATGCTTTTGATATTTTATTAAAGAATATAGTTTAAAATAAATGGAATTAAAGAAATGATTGCTTTACCATTGTGAATATAAGAAAATACAAAGTTTTTGACTTAGTTTTTAAGATTGTAAAGAAAATCTGAAAATAATAAAAAACAGCTGACTTATAAATTTCACATTTAAACAATTGATTAAATATTATTAATATGATAAAATACACATTAGTATTATATTTTTTTCTAACATACTATAATTTTTCTGTGATTAGGGTTGTGTTAAAATTACACCATCTCATGATCCTAATGACTATCAAGCAGGATTAAAACATAATCTAGAATTTATAGAAGTATTTGATAATAAAACAATTATGGGAGATTTAATGCCAGAAGTTAAAGGAATGACAGCAATAGAGGCAAGACCTATAGTTGTAGAAAAATTAAAAGAATTAGGAGCATTAGTATCAATAGAAGATTATACTCATAATGTTGGAAAATGTGAAAGATGTAAAACAACAATTGAGCCAAGAGTTTCAGAGCAATGGTTTGTAAAGATGGAAGAGCTTGCAAAGCCAGCATTAGAAGCAGTTAAGAATGGCGATGTAAAATTTGTTCCAAAAAGATATGAAAAAACATATTTTAATTGGTTAGAAAACATTCAAGATTGGTGTATTTCTAGACAACTTTGGTGGGGACATCAAATACCAGCTTACTATTGTGATGAATGTGGACACATAAATGTTGCAAAAACAAAACCAGAAAAATGTGAAAAATGTGGATGTACTAAATTACATCAAGATCCAGATACATTAGATACATGGTTTAGTTCGGCATTATGGCCATTTTCAACACTTGGTTGGCCAAATAAAGAATCAGAAGATTTAAAAACATTTTATCCTACAAATGTATTAGTTACAGGATATGATATCATATTCTTCTGGGTAGCTAGAATGGTATTTTCAGGATTATATGCAATGAAAGAAAAACCATTTAGTGATGTATTAATACATGGAATAGTACGTGACAGTCAAGGAAGAAAAATGTCAAAAACATTAGGTAATGGTGTAGACCCAATAGAAGTAATAGACGAATATGGAGCAGATAGCTTGAGATTTTCAGTATTATCAGGAACTACAATGGGAAATGATATTAGATACATGCCAGAAAAATTAGAACAAGCATCAAATTTTGCAAATAAGATGTGGAATGCAGCTAAATTCATTATAATGAACATGCTAGAAAAAGAAAAATTAATCAAATTCAGAGAAGAAAATTATAATGAAAAAGAAAATTCATATAAAGAAGATTCACTAAAATTAGAAGATAAATGGATTATCAACAAAACAAATAAATTAGTTTCAGAAATAACAACAAATATTGATAATTATGACTTAGGAATAGCAATAGACAAACTATATAGCTTTATTTGGAACGAATTTTGTGATTGGTATATAGAATTTGCAAAAATATCTTTATACAATGGAGCAGATGAAGATAAAGTAAGAACTGCATATGTTTTAAATGAAGTATTTAGAACTTGTTTAAAACTATTGCATCCATTTATGCCATTTGTTACATCAGAAATTTATAATGACTTAGTAAATTATGACGGAAAAGATTTGATGGTATCTGAATGGCCAAAAGCAAAAAGTGAAGTTGGTAAATTTGAATATGATTTTGAAGAAGAAATAATCGAAAAAATAAAAGAAATAATAGTAGAAATCAGAAATGTTAGAAGTACAAAAAACATACATCCAAGTAAAAAAGCTGAATTAATATTAGTAACTGTTAAATATGAAAAAGAGCTAAAAGAGCTAGATGGGGTACTTCAAAAATTGGGATTTGCTAATAAGGCGATAATACAAAAAGATAAAGTTGGAATACCAGAAGATAGTATACACATAGTAACAGATGGAATTGAAGTATTCATTCCACTAGAAGGCTTAATAGACTTAGAAGAAGAAAAGAAAAGAGTTGAACAAGAAAGAAAAAGGCTACAATCTGAAATTGAAAGATGTGAAAAAATGCTATCAAATCCAGGATTTATGAATAAAGCACCACAAGCAAAAATTGATGAAGAAAAAGAAAAATTAGCTAAATATAAAGAAATGCTAGAGAGGATTTAAAAAAATCAAAAAATTGTTGACTTTTGAGTATATTTTGTGTTAATATAAATATAATAGTTAAGAACATTTTTGTTTTTAATAAATGTGTTTGTCGTCGCCTCTTTGACGACTAATAAATGAGAGAGTG
>CALXZZ010000102.1 GCA_944393365.1 uncultured Clostridia bacterium | reverse complement strand
TTACTATCTATATCTTCTATTCTTAAATTTGCTACTTCCCCTATTCTTAATCCTGATCCATATACCAGCATAAATATCGTTTTAAATTTAAAATTATCACACACATCAAAAAAAGTACTTAACTCTTCTTTAGTTAGTACCTTATACACTGTTTTTTTCTTTTTTCTCATTGGTAATTGCTTCTTGTTTATTAATTTGTCTAATGTTACTTCGTAGATAAATCTTATTACTGAATTGTAGTAATTTATTGACCTATCTGATAATTTTCTCTCGTCTTTCAAATATTTTAATAGGAATTCTCTTAATTCTTCTGTTGTAACTTCCTCTAATTGCTTTTCTCCATAGTATCTCATTATATCTCTTGTTTTTCCTAAATAGCTATCATATGTGTATTTTGAAAAGTTTCTCATGTTCATGTCTTCTTTCATTTTTTTGATTAATTGTTCATTTGTCATATCAAAAAAACCTCCTGTTTAATATATTTGTAACTTTTGAGTTAAGTAAGTAAGCCCAAGGAACTTCCCCTTGAGCTTCTCTCAGAACCGTGCGTGAAAGTCTCCCTTCACACGGCTCCCAATTATCGTGCCACACTTGTAATTCCAATTCTCCAGTGTACAAACATTTCTTTATTTGTTTTTGCTACTCTATACAACCATTTTATCGCTTTTCCTATTGTTCTCATTTTGTATTTCTTTCTAACCCATTTTACTATGCATCTATTGATATATTTTAATACTTTATATATTTCTGATTTATAGAAATGTGCATAATAATTTATCCATCCTTGTATTTTAGGATTTATAATTTTAGCTATTTCTTGTAAGCTCATATTTACTTTTCCTTGTAATCTCCATTTCCTTGCTTCTCTTCTTATTTCTTTTTGTGCTTCATTACTTATTGCTGGTAAGAATCCCAAAAATATTCTTCCTATTTTTGTTCTTACAGGTCTCCTTCTAAATGTATATCCAAGAAAATTAAAATTTGTATTTTCATAATCACCTTTTCTGTCATCATCTTTGCAATATACAATTTTTGTTTTTGATACATTTAACTCTAACCCCAATATTTTAAATCTTCTTTCCAATATCCTTATTATATATTTTGCTTGTTTAATAGAAACACAATTTAAAACTCCATCATCTGCATAGCGTACCCACTGTATATTTGGATACTCTCTTTTCATAAAATCATCAAATACATAATGCATAAATAAATTTGCTAGTACAGGACTTATAACTCCACCTTGTGGAGTACCTGCTACTCTTTCTACTATTGTTCCATCTTGCATTTTGAATGGTGTTTTTAGCCATCTCTCAACATAGAGTACTATCCATTGCTCACTTGTATGTCTTTTGACCATCTCTATTAGGTAATCATGTCTTATATTATCAAATAACCCTTTAATGTCAAAATCAATTACCCAATCCTTTTTCCAGCATCTTTCTCTTAATGTTCCAACTGCATCTAATGCTGATTTATTTGGTCTATATCCATATGAGTCTTCATAAAATATTTTCTCTACTTTTGGCTCAAAATATATCTTTGCCACCATTTGTGCTACTCTATCTTCTACTGTTGGTATTCCTAATATTCTTGTTCCACCATTCTTCTTTGGTATTGCTACTGCCTTTACTGGTTTTGGAAAATATGTTCCAGATGACATTCTATTCCAGATTTTATACAAATTATTTTTCAAATTTCTTTCAAAATCTGCTATACTTTGTTCATCTATTCCATATGTTCCTTTATTAGCTTTTATTCTTTCAAATGCTATTTTCACTATCTGTTTTGGAATTTTGTATGGTTTTGTCTCTTCCATAAGTTCCTCCTTTTTCAAGTTGACCTATTTCTTAAACTGATAATTCTAAGTCCTTTGCTCCATTCCCATTACAGGTACTTCATCACTACTACGACTTAGTCTGCCCCTATGACTACATTGGTACTCTTGGTCTTATGATTTTATCCACTTGACTTTCTCCCTTAACATTAGTCCGTAGGTTCTTATGTTCCATATAGACGCCCATGCTAAGTTCATGCCACCTTTGTGCCGTCCACCGTCTATCCAGTAAACAGGTATCCGATAGACTTTGTCCTGAAATATTATGAGGTTTCAGTTTTGATGGAACTTTTAATATAACGACACTTTTGTAAGTGGTTCATATGGTCATTCATCTCCTTAGCACACACCTTCCAATTTTATCATTGGTTTTTCCCTAACGCTCAATACCATACCTTTTGAATACAGCACCTTAGGGTGGTTTGTAACCCCCACCTGTATAGCGATTACGATAGGTCTACTATCATCATCTATATAGTTACGAAAATTAAAATAAGAAATTCATAATTGAATTTCTCATTTCCATTTTCTCATAACACACCATAATTATATTATACAAGAGGTTTACTATATTTTCAATTTTATTTCTATTATTATTCATTTATACCATTGCGAGGAACGAGCAATTTAGTACATGTATTCAGAGTTTGTCTTTTTTAGAACAGAAAAAAAGAAAGTTGTATTAACAACTTTCAAAATTTACAATTTGGACACAATTTATATAAAGTTCATATTTTTTCAATAATTTATTTCATCCTTATATTTTTTCTTCTTTACATTCTCTTATCATTAGTCTAAAAATTTCTAACATAGCAATTATAATAATTCTATTACATTTTATAAAATTATTTATATTGAAAATATTTGCAATCATTTGTATAAAATACTTATAAGTTAAAAATTTTTGTAATTTTAAAATTAATTTTAGTTAATTAACACTTTATTTTATATTTTTATATTCTTTTCTATTAAAATTCTTGCTCAGGTATAAATTTTATATTAACTATTACAGTAGCTGTTTTAGATGCCGTATTATTAAATGATACTTGTATATAAGGATTTCCATCTAAAAATTTTTGCTCTTCTGTATATCTTCCAAAACTTAAACCTGCATACGTTTCGTTCACATAATCCTTTATATTAATTATATTTCTAGTACCTTCACCTACTATTATTGATTTTATGTCTTCTATTGTACAATTTTCTAATTTTGGCGAAACTTCTATTGGAATTCCTTTAGTATTTGAATAATATTGTTTTTCAAAAAAATTATTTGAAGCATTCAAACGAATATTATACTCTACAGGATTATCAAAATTATATAATTTTTTTTGGCCATTATAAATAAGTTTTAAGTAGCCACTTAAATCTTTTAATCTTATATAAAATAAATTTGGCTTTTCTTGAGTTATTATTGTTATATCTTTATATTTACACTCGCCATCTTTTACATAATCAAAGCATTGAATAGGTACATTATCATAATTACATTCTATTTCTACATTTTCTAAAGAAATTGAACAGCCTATAGTAGTACTAAATATTCTGTATTTATCTGCATCTAAATTTAATAAATTTTCATTATTCAAATTTATATTACAATTTTTAAATATTATATTCTTATCATAACTTTCTCCATTTAAAACTGTACCATAAAAATTTTCAAAATTGGAATTTTGTATTGTAATATCTTTACACTCATATAATCCAAAAACTCCATCTCCCGCTCCCGCAGTATTGAAATTTTCTACTTGATAATTGTTCAATTCTACATTTTCACAAAATTGTAATGATGTGATGTGCTTATTTAAGTCTATCCCTTTTATATTATCTATTTGAACATTCCTTGCAAAAGAAAGATAAATACTAGCTCCACTTCCATTTCCATGATTAGAAATTGTACAATTTCTAATAAAAGTATTTTCGTATATATTTACTTTCATAATAGCTCCATTATAGATTCCTGTATTTAAACTTCCTGTTTGTCCACATAAATTTAAATCTATTTTAAAGTTTACTTTATTTTCTAAATAAATTTTTTCGCCATCTATGTTAACTATTTTATTAAACATCCAATCTTTAGTCTCGTATTTATCTCCTGTTTCATTATCTTCTCCGAATAAAACAATTACATCTCCAATAGAATAATTTTTTGTACTATCTACAACGATATAATTTGCATCTTTTTCTACATTTTCTGTTAATCTTGCTACTGTGTTAGCTATTCTCTCTCTTGAATTTGTGTTAAACACACCATTTGTATGATACCATTCAATAGCACATCCATTCCCCTCAATATTAACTCCCGGTTTTAAATTTATTGCACAAGAAGTATGATATGCACTATCTGTAGACCAATCTGAAGGTCTCTTTAACAAATATGTTTTATTCCCATCAAAAGTTACAACTCCACCTCCATTATTATAGCAATCATCAACCGCACTTTGGATTGCTTCAAAATCATTAGTTACTCCATCTCCAATCGCACCATAGTCTCCTACAAAATACTCATTTAAATTTTCTTCTTTTTGAATAGAAACTACTTCTAAAGTATTTTTATCAATAACAATTTTATATCCATTATAGTAAAATGTATAACCAGTATTACCGTATGGAATTATATACTCTAGACTTAATTTTGATTTAAGAAAATCTTCTAACGATTCTTCTTTATTATTTATACTATTTATTTTATATTCTTCTAGCAATAACTCTATGCTTTCTTTTACATTAGCCTTTTCTGTTCTTTCTTTTGCATCATTTGCTCTTGTTAGTATTCCATTCTCTCCTGTTAATGTAGCTATTGATACTCCAGCTAGTATTAGAAGTACAATTATTGTAATTACTAATGCAATTAATGTAATACCTCTGTTTTTGCTTTTTTCTACTTTCATTTTTCTTTCAATTCCCCCATTTCTTTTGTTTTTATTTTGTTATAATTATTCCCATTTTTGTAAAAAATATTCTTTGTACAAAAAAAGACCTAATTGTTATGTTTATATTATATACAAACATGACAATTAAGTCAATAAGTTTTATATTTCATTTATATTACATTTTTATTACATTAATTCTGATAATCTTTTAACTAAATTAATTGTAATATTGCCATTTCTGCTCCGTCTCCTCTTCTTGGACCAGCTTTAATGATACGTGTAAATCCACCTAC
>CALXZZ010000101.1 GCA_944393365.1 uncultured Clostridia bacterium | reverse complement strand
AAATAAAAAAATCTTTCTCTTTTCATAATAACAAAAAAGGCTTTGAAAGTCTAGTAGAAATAGTAAAAAATGTTTTAACAATGTTAAATTTCAAGAAAGTAATAATAGGAATGGAGCCAACAGGACATTACTGGAAATCATTAGCAAGATATTTACAAAAAATAGATTGGATTCATGTAGTAACAGTAAATCCAAAAAAAGTAAAGGATGCAAAAGAACTAGATGACAATTGTCAAACAAAGAATGATAAAAAAGATTGTATAACAATTGCGAGACTAATAAAAGATGCAAGATATTTTGAACCATATTTACCAGAAGGAATATGGGCAGAATTAAGAAATTTATCAAATACAAGAGCAGAATTAATAAGAAAGCAAAATGCAGTAAAATGTAGATTAGTAGCAACAATAGATGAATATTTTCCAGAATACACAAAAATATTTAAAAATGTATTAAGTAGAACATCAGAAGAAATATTAAAAAAATGTCCATTTCCTGAAGACATAAAAAGCTTAGGAAAAGAAGAATTACTAAAGCATATAAGAGAGACAGTCAAAAGAGGATATAGTAAAAAGCAAGTAGAAAAGATATATGAATTGGCAGAAGAAAGTATAGGGACAACAGAAGGAATAAAAGGAGCAAGATTCCAATTAAACATGTATATAGAAGAAGCAAAGTTGATAGTAAAGCAAATAAAAATGGCAGAACAAGAATTAGAGAAACAATTAAAAGAAACAGGATTTTATGAAAGTTTGATAAGTATACAAGGAATTGGAATAGTGAGTGCAGCAATGTTTGTAGGAGAAGTTGGAGATATTAATAGGTTTGATAGTTATGAACAAATAAGAAGATATGCAGGATTAAATCTGGTAGAAAATAGTTCAGGAAATCATAAAGGAAAGACAACAATATCGAAAAGAGGAAGAAGTTTGCTAAGAAGTATACTGTATAGAATGGCATTCACAATGGTAAATAAGAATGAAGAAATAAAAGAACTATACAAATATCTAACTACAAGAAAAGAAAATCAATTAAAGAAAAAGCAAGCAATAGTAGCAGTAATAGGAAAAATATTACAAATAATATATGCAGTCGCAACAAAAAATGAAGAATACAAGGCTACACGAGTATTTACGCAAGAAAGATTAGAACAACTAAAAGTAGCATAAATATATTTAATTTAGCTAGATAAAAGTGGCATGAGGGAGGCGTCCTCCGTAAGGCCTTAAATGAGCCAGTATTTTAGCAGTAATGCCATGTCACTTTATCTTTATACATTGAACGAAGGATGGTAAGGACTATTTAGTAAAATAGATCCAGTGTGAATTAAGAGGGTTAATGGTAAAGAAAGTTTCTAGATGAATTTTAAAATTAAATAAAAATGCACAATGTACACTTTTTAGTGTGTTTATTAAAAATGTTATTAAATTTAATAATATAAAAATAAAAAATCAAGAAAAATGAAGATATCAAGAGATAATCGTTCATTTATAGTAAGAGGAGGACTTAATTTTAAACCTATACTTTTTTCTACTATTTCTTTACTCATGCACCCACTACAATCCACTCCATATGCTGATAAAAATATTCCTTCACAACAGCCATGAATTACCATATCATTTTCTTTACCTATTTTCACAAATTCTTTTGCTATCTCTTTTTGTTCTTCTTTTATAGGTGGTTTTATATTAGGAGCATTTCTTTTTACTTTTTCATATAAATCAAGAAAACTAATGGTACAGTCTTTAGTATATCCTTTTAGCTCTTTTGCAAATTTTCTAAACATCTCTATATGTTTATTTACTGTAAATTCATCATTTAGAAAAATAGGATCATATCTCCAACCAATAGAGTTTATTCCTACATGTTTTGATAGTTTTTTAAAACTTTCTATTACTTTTTCTTTATTTGGTACGTTTGCTTCTATGTCTTTTCCATATGGTGTAATTGTAACAAACCAAAATTGTTTATATATATCTAGTTCACTTAAATATTTTAAAATTGGCTATGGATTTTTTGTACAAAATTCTAGACAATCTACTACATCTGGATTTAAACTGTATTTTGTTACTTGGCTTGGATTGTATGGATTTCTTACCATTACATATCCTTCTTTTATTCTATTTATTAGCCATTTTGGATAAAATGCTGGTATATCTGTTCTACAGCCTGTATTTATTATCATTGTTCTACTCCTAAATCGTTTATTATTTTATTTGTATCTTCGTCAAATAGAATTGTTTTGTTTTCTATTTCTTTACTTGCAAAAGCATAATCTTTATTAATTCTAACTAAATTTGTATTTATATTATTATACACCATCTGTTCAAATGGAAATCTGATGATTCCGTGGAGTATTAAATCCAACTCCGATTTCTAGTAATAATAGATTTTTATCTTCGGATTTATCTAAAAATTGTTCATAAGCTTTTGCTTTATTATACCAATTTTCGTCTTGAACAAAATTTGCATCTTTTCTTAAATTCATCTCCATATTTCCATGGCATACTGGACATTTTGGAACAAGATTACTTGGTATTTTGCAGTCCTTTGTGTTTTTTAGCCATTCATTTACTAAGTCGTAATTGTAATATAATTTATTATGACATGCATTTTCACATTGAAGATATGCATAATCTCCTTGTATTTCAAACACTTTTTCTTTTTCAAATCCTGCTTTTTCAAATTGTCCATCTACATTTGTTGTAATTACAAAATATTCTTTTTCCTTAAGTAAAGAAAATATATCTTGGTAGAGTTTTAGAGGATTTTTATTAAATCTATTTAATTGTATCATTTTAGCAAAAAAGGCCCACTTTTCTTCTTGTGTATTAAAATTGTAAAAAGATGCTGAATACAAATCTTGAAAGCCATATTTTTCTATAAATTCTTTATAATTTCTTTCAAAACTTTCTCCTGCATATTCTAACCCTGCTGCTGTTGAAAGTCCAGCTCCTGCTCCAATTAAAATATAATCAGCATTTTTTATTAATTCTTTTACTTCTGATATTCTTTGACAATAATTTTCCATTTTGTTTTCACTCCTCTAGATTTTGCGTATAAATCTCATAATCTTCATTTGTAAACACATTAAATACAATTTTATCAAAACAATCCTTATTTTTATTCAAGAATTCCTTAACACTTTTTATTGCAATCTCACTTGCTAATTGTTTTGGAAAATGAAATTCTCCTGTTGAAATACAAGGAAACGCAATTGTTCTAATATTGTACTTTTTAGCTAGTTCTAATGAATTAATATAGCAATTAGATAAATCTTTTTCTTTATCTTCAGTAACAAAATCGTATATAATTGGTCCAACTGTATGAATTATATATTGAGCTGGCAAATTATATCCTTTGGTTATAAATGCTTTTCCTGTTTCTAATACTCCTATTTTTTCCATTTCGTTGCCACATTCAATTCTTAAACTAATCCCACTTGCAGAGTGGATATTGTTATCAATACAATTATGACATGGAATGAAGCAGCCGAACTCCTCCAGAATTGGCTGCATTTACAATTGCTTCTATTTTTAATGTTGTAATATCTCCTTTACATAAAGAAATTTTATTTTCTGGAAAGTCTTTTCCTAAAACTTCTATATCTTTTACATCTGTTATTTTCTTATTTTTCAATTCACTCTGCAAATATTCATTTTCAGCTTTTAAATATTTTTCAGATATTGGCTTTACATCTCTTATATTGCATAAAGACCTATATAATCTTTTTTTAGCTATAATATCTTCTGGAATTTTTTCTGCTTTTACTTCTTTATTTTCTTCTAATAAATAATTTATTAAATAATCCAAATTTTCCAAAATACGCCTCCCTAATTTATAAAAATGTCCTAAAATGGACATAATTATTTTACAAGGAGTTTTTCACTTTGTAAAGTAGGCACTTTTTTGTAATCTAGTTTCCTATAAGACACTTTTATTCATTTTGCTTATGTTCATGAGACAAAAAATTTTTAAGTTTTTATTTTGAACTTATATTCCTTATTATACAAAGTATGTTTTTTATACTTTTGTTGATATTTAAATGTTTTATACTTTACATTTAGATTTATTTTTGCTATAATTTTACTAAATTGGAGGGGTTCGTATGAAAAAGGAATTACCTGCTTGCCCTGTTGAATTAACTGTTGGACTTATAGGAGATAAATGGAAGATTTTAATTATTAGAGATTTACTTACTGGAACTAAAAGATTTGGTGAATTGAAAAAATCTTTAAATAATATTACTCAAAAAGTTTTAACTAATAAATTACGTGAAATGGAGGCTTCTGGACTTGTTAAAAGGAAAGTTTATCCTGAAGTTCCACCAAGGGTTGAATATTCTTTGACTGATACTGGTTTAAGTTTAAAACCTATTTTGGATTCAATGGTTGAATGGGGTAATAATTACAGAAAAAATATAAAATAAAAAGAAGAATTATCCTATAATCTTAAAATTATAGAATAATTCCTGAAAAAAGGGGATGTATGTGCTAATTGCTTGAACTACAATTAGCACTATTTTTTACATTATCTACGTTATCTACATTATTACATTAAACTATCTGTCCATGTGTTAATATCTGAATCTGATGGGTTAGATCTGAAACGTTGTCCTTCTAGCCAATTTCCACCATTTGCTTCTTCAGCTAGTAAATCTCCACTTTGTCCTAAACCCGATGATGATGATGTACAGAATGGTGTTACTCTTCCTTATTGTTTGATTTCTTATATTTTACATTTTAGAGTCTACTCCAAGTCAATAGTTTCTAAAAAATTTTATAAACTTTTCTTTAACTGTTTTTTTATCTTTAAAACAATGTCCAATCCCTCCTGCATTTGAACATGCAACTATTATGTCTTTTCCAGATAATTCACTATCAAAAATATCAAAATAACAACTCTCAATTTCTTGAAAGTTGCTATTTTTATTGGCTGGGCTGGCTAGATTCGAACTAGCGCATGCCAGAGTCAAAGTCTGGTGCCTTACCGCTTGGCTACAGCCCAATATAAA
>CALXZZ010000100.1 GCA_944393365.1 uncultured Clostridia bacterium | reverse complement strand
TAAATGTGTTTGTCGTCGCCTCTTTGACGACTAATAAATGAGAGAGTGTTTAAATCGAGGCTTACCACAAAAGGTAAGCCTTAAATATTTCTATAGATTAAAATAAATCAGAATGTGAACCTGTTCTAGAAAGAGTTAATGTTATTTTATCGTCTTCAATAATGTAAATCAATAACCAATCAGGTTGTATATGACATTCTTTAAAACCGTTTATAATTACCTGATAAGTAATGGTCTCTATATTTTGCAGGAAGAGTTTTTTCTTCTGCTAATAATTGAACGACATGTTTTAGTTTATTTATATCATAGCCTCTTTTTTGAATTAATTTATAATCTTTTTTAAATTGATTGCTATATCTAACTTTTAGCACTATTTATCCAACTCCTCAAACATTTCATTTACATTATCAAAAGTTTTGCTTAAATTTTTACCGTTTTTTGTATCTTCCATTGCTTGTATAGTTTCTTTATTATATCTAGGTTTTCTAATTTCAAAAGGGATACCATCATTTAATATAACTTGATTTAAAAATACGTTTATAGCTTCAGTAATTGATAATCCCAAATCCTTTAAAGTTTCTTCAGCTCTTTGCTTAACACTAGGTTCTATTCTTATATGCAAAGTATCTGTTTTAGCCATAATCCAACACCTCCTATACTCTATTATATGTATTGTATCACGTTTTGAACACAAAATCAATACATTTGATACAAAAATAAAAAATTAAAGTTGTTTTAATTTATGTATATAATGTTATAATGTTAATTTAATATTTTCTAATATATTTTATTCATTTTTAATGCACTTGTCGAAAACTTCTTATGAATCGACAAAACTTCTTATTTTTTACTCTTGGAAAATAATGTAAATGGTGCTACAATTTGAATAGAAAAACAAAGGAGGCAAAAATGGAATCTAAATTTTATGAAAAGGACAAGTTATTGGTCTTTAAAATATCAGATGAAATTGATGACCATAATGTTCAAAAGATAAGGGGGAAAGTTGATTATGAGATTGAGAGATATATGCCAAAAAGAATTGTATTTGATTTTGATAGTGTTTCTTTCATGGATAGTGCGGGAATAGGTCTAATGATAGGTAGATACAAATTCGCAACAATGCTTGGAGCAAAAGTTGAAATGATAAATGTACAAGGTAATGTAAAAAGAATTTTTGAGATGAGTGGAATTTTAAGATTAATTCCTCTTGTGGAAGATATAAAACTTCATTTATATAGGTAGGAGGATAAAAATAAATGAAAGAAAAGTGTGAAAATGAAATGAAACTTGAGTTTATAAGCAAATCTAATAATGAAGCATTTGCAAGGGTTGCAGTTGCGGCATTTGCAGCACAATTAGACCCAACAATTGAAGAATTAGCAGATATTAAAACAGCAGTTTCTGAAGCTGTTACAAATAGTATTATTCATGGTTATGAGGACAAGCAAGGAATAATAAAAATAGTATGTAAGCTAAAAGAAAATGAAATTATAATAGAAATTTCAGATACAGGAAAAGGCATTGAAGATATAGAAGCTGCAAAAGAGCCATTATACACTACAAAACCGAACTTAGAAAGGTCTGGAATGGGATTTACTATAATGGAAAGCTTCATGGATAGTATGGAAATCGAATCAATAGTAGGATTAGGGACAAAAGTCACTATGTCTAAAAAGATTAAAGAAAGAGAAGAGAAAACTGAAGATGAATTTGGAATATTAGTAAATGACTAAATTTTACTAATACAACAATACAAGAGGAGTACATTGATATATGTGTGAAGAAGATATACAAAAAATAGAGAAAGCCCAAAGTGGAGATAAAAATGCTTTAGAAGAGTTAATTGAAGAAAACAATGGGCTTATATGGAGTATAGTAAAAAGATTTTATGGAAGAGGTCATGAACCAGAAGATTTATATCAAATTGGATGTTTAGGATTTATCAAGTCAATCAAAAGATTTAATACAGATTTTGAAGTCAAATTATCAACATATGCAGTTCCATATATGATAGGAGAAATAAAAAGATATATAAGAGATGATGGACCAGTAAAGGTTAGTAGAAGTATAAAGGATTTAGGAATAAAAATAAGAGAATTACAAAGAGAGAAAATAAATAAACAAGGAAAAGAACCTAAGATTCAGGAAATAGCAAAAGAGTTAAATGTAGATTTAGATGATGTCATTTTAGCTATGGAAGCTACAAATTCTGTTGAATCAATTGAAGGTACAAAACATATAAATAATAAAGATGGAAAAAGTATAAGTTTATTAGATACATTGTCAACAGAAAAAAATGAGGAAGAAACAATTACAAATAAATTAGCAATAGGGCAGTTAATAAAAGATTTAAAAGATAGAGAAAAAGAGATAATTTTATTGAGATATTACAAAGAAAAAACTCAAGCACAAGTTGCAAAAATTTTAGGAATTAGTCAAGTACAGGTTTCACGATTAGAAAGAAAAATATTAGAAAATATGAGAAGAAAAATGACAATGTCTCATTAGAAATTTGCGAGGGATGTCGTGTTGGGGACGTTTCTCTTGCGACATTTATTATTTGAATAGTTCAAAATAATTTTTATGTATTTAATGTCGCAAGAGAAACGTCCCCAACACGACATCCCAAACGCGACATGAGAGGAGAAGATGAAATTATGAAAAAAATTGCTATATATTTTCTAATGTTTATTTTTATTTGTTTTATCTTACCAGCACTTTTGACAAAAAATGATATAGCAACAAGCACATTAGATGAAGCAAATAACGAAGGGGAAAGTGAAACCAACCAAGAAAATCAAGAAGAAATCAACACACAATATACAGAATATAATTATGAAAATTATAGAACAATAAAGTTATTACATGCCAAAACTGGAGAAGTAGAAGAAGTGAAATTAGATGATTATTTGTGTAATGTTGTATCAGCAGAAATGCCTGCAGACTTTGAATTGGAGGCATTAAAAGCACAAGCAATAGTTGCAAGGACTTATACTATATTTAAAATACAGAACAAAAAACATGATAATGCAGACATATGTGATGATCCAGCTTGTTGCCAGGCATGGATTTCAAAAGAAGATAGACTAAATAGATGGGATGAAAATTTAAGAGAAAGTAATTGGGAAAAAATTGAGCAATGTGTATATGGGACATCTGGAAAAATCATTACATATAATAATCAACCAATAAATGCATTTTTTCATTCAAATAGTGGTGGAACAACAGAATTACCAGTAAATGTTTGGGGCGGAGGAAGTGACATGCCATATTTACAAGTTGTTGAAACATCTGGAGAAGATGCATATAGTCAATATGCTTCTGAAGTGCAATTAACTCAAGATGAGTTGTTAGCAAAATTAAAAGAAAAATATTCTGATATACAAATTGATTTTAATAATGATGAAGATATTAAAATATTGGAATATACAGATAGTAATAGAGTAAGAACTGTTAAGTTTGGAAATCATGAAATATCAGGTACAGAAGTAAGAAGCATTTTTGGATTAAGGTCAACAAATTTTGAAATAACCAAACAAGATGGAAATATAAAATTTACTGTAAAAGGCTATGGCCATGGTGTTGGTATGAGTCAAACAGGAGCTGATAGTTTAGCAAAACAAGGAAGTAATTGCGAAGATATAATTCATCATTTTTATACTGGTGTAGAGATAAAAGAAGTAAATGATTTAAATTAAAAAATAAATTACAAAAATGTATATTCTTCTTAAAACAGGAAATACTTGTAATATATATAAGTATTTGAAAGGAGAATATTATGGGAAGAAATAATAGAAGAATGAAAGAGATGTCTACAAGTGATAAAATCATTTTATATTCTACAATAGGAGTGATTATATTAGCAGTTATAATTACAGGTTTATTCTTATACAGTAAAAAGTTAAATGATGAGGTAAGAAATAGTACAATGAGTCTTGAAGATATGGCAAATTTAACAAACAATACTTCACAAGAAAGTGAAAGTGCAAGTACGGAGATAGGAAAATCAGTAGAAGAAGCTGAAAATGAAATGAACAGTAAAAATAATGCAAATAGTACAAACAGTATAAATAGTACAAATACTAGCAATAGCATAAATTCTAATACAACAAACACTAATAATAACATAAATAATACAAGCAATAGTAGTGCAAATAACGTAAACGCTACAAATTCTAACAATAGAACAGTTGCTACTGCATCAGAGAATCAGGAAAGCGAAACAAAGAAAGAATTAAGTTTTGAAAGACCAGTAGAAGGTGAAATTGTAAGAGAATTTGCAAAAGATAGCCTAATTTATTCTGAAACATTACAAGAATGGACAACTCATACTGGAGTAGATATAAAAGCTGATAAAACAACAGTAGTAAAGGCAGCAGAAGCAGGAACTATAAAATCAATAAAAAATGACCCAAGATATGGATTAACAATAGTGATAGAACATGATGACCAATATCAAACTATATATTCAAATTTATTGACTTCTGAATTTGTTGTTGAAGGAGAAAAAGTTGAAAAGGGACAGGCTATAGGAACTGTTGGAAATACAGCAGTATTTGAGATTGCAGATGAACCACATTTGCATTTTGAAATCTGGAAAGATTCTTTGCCAGTTGATCCAACTACTTTAATGAAATAATGTAATAAAAATGTAATATAAAAATTATTGACTTAGTTATTATGTTAGTATACAATAAAGACATAATAATTAGGTCTATTTTTGTAAATAGAAAAAAGAACATTGAAAAGTTCATATTTTTGTCTAAAGTAAAAGTAATGAATACTATTTACAGAAATGGGAATAATTATAGTAGCATACAAAATAGAAACAGATTTTTCTTATACAATAATATTTATTTTATTAAAGATATTAAAGTTAATAAAAATTTTAAAATATATTAATCAACAAAAGAAGGAGGAAAAATTAAGATGAACGAAATGAAAGGAGAAAAAGGCAAAAATATGAGAAATAAAGGAATAACCTTAATTGCTTTAGTAATAACAATAGTACTAAATAGCTCGTACCTCGCTATGGACCGAATAAATAAAATTGAAAAAATATAAAACCTCATGTATAA
>CALXZZ010000099.1 GCA_944393365.1 uncultured Clostridia bacterium | reverse complement strand
AAAACAAAAAGAAGAAATTGAAACATTAAAATCTACGAAAGCAAATACAAAAGATGAAAAGATTAAAGCAGATAATACATAATAGTATTGTCAAACAGGATAGAATGTTGTGGTCTATCCTGTTTTTATATAATAAAAAAAGTATGTGTAGTTGTGATACACATACAAGCACAAATGACATTCGCAGAACTTTGAATGTTTTGTTTAATGTAACTATATAATAACATTTTTTCTTATATTTGACAAATATTTTTGCTAACCAAATCTAATGTTCAAGAGTTATTGAATAATAATCATTTTTTGCATTTTCAATATTGAATAAACATATCTATCTTCTTATTAAGTAATAACAATCTAAACTTATTCAAATTGGAGGCGACACCCGGATTCGAACCGGGGATCAGAGTTTTGCAGACTCGTGCCTTAGCCACTTGGCTATGTCGCCGTATATTAAATAATATGTAACAAGTAATATAAAAATTACAAAAAAATAAAAAATGGAGCAGGTAACGAGAATCGGACTCGTGACTAAACCTTGGCAAGGTCTCGTTTTACCACTAAACTATACCTGCAAATTTTTAAAGTCTAACTATTACGATTAAGCAATATCTATAATAGCAGATTTCCAAAAAAAAGTCAAGAAAAAATCAATAAAACATGTTAAAAGCCCATATTTATGGGCTTAAATTAATTTTATAATTCTTTGAAAAATTGATATTCTCTTCCAGAAGTATTTTTTCCTTTATAAATATAACCATTATAAACTCCGCCATTAGCATCATTTAAATCAACATCAAATGACATATTGTATACAAATTTTTCACCTAAATTATTAACAATATTAATTCTAAAACTCAAATTATAACTAATATCATCTAAATTAATATTTGCTTCTTGTAAAACCTTTCCGTTAAAAGAAACAGTATTAGAATCCTGTGTTGCAGCATAATTAGTCAAAATATCTTTATTAATATATCCTAAAGAAATAGGGTTAGAACAATCTGTATAAAAAGTTGGAGTAGAATAATCATGACTTTCATTTTCAGAATTAGTATTTACAATATTAAAATCAATTCTACCGTTTTCAGCAAGTTGCAAATTTTCATATTTTCCAAAGTTTAAAGGATTTTTATAGTTTAAGAGTTGATTTCCCATATCAGAATTTGTTTTTATATTAATATTATCAATATAAAGTTCTCTTACAGTATTTTCATTTGTCAAATCAGAGATTGTTCCTAAATTGTCTATATATATTGAAATATCAGTATATTGTAATATGCTCATATCTTTTAAAGATAAATCATCCGAATTGTCTATTGCATTTGCACTACTATATAACAATATTCGTTGAACTGAAAATATTGGATTTTCATTTTGATCAGCAATTTCTATCATTTGATTTGCAAATGCATTTCTTGCTAATACTTCTGAAAATACAAAGTTATAATATAGTATAAAAATAATAAATAGAGCAATAAGCAAAACAGCAAATAACAATCTTTCATTTTTTACTTCTATTTTCTTTTTTGTTTTCATCAGTAGTATCATCCCTTTCTCGTTATTCCAGAGTTCTTGAGAATATACTAAAAGAAAGATAGTTTATCTTTCTTTTAGTAATAAAATATTTTGTACATAATAATTATTTAAGCCTGTTGTAAAGGATTTCCATATAATTATATACTTTAGTATACCAATCTTTGTCACTTGCATATCTAGTATTAACACCTTGTAATGTAGGTCCATTATAATACCAAGCTGCTGCTGTTTCTCCATCATAAATTTTTGTTCCAGATGGATTCAAATAATATTTAACTAAAGATCTTGCAACTGTATCAATACTTTCTTCATAACTATCAAAATCATAAGAAGATTCATAAGGACTTTCATCATATGATCCATAACCAAATAAGTTGTTTTTATCTTTAGCTATTTGAGAAGTACCCCATGCACTTTCATGAATTGCCATAGATGCTAAGAAAATACCGTTAATATTATATTTTTTCTCTACATTATAAAATACTGTGTAATTATCTTCAAAAATATTATTTCTATCATTAGGTAAGTTAGTAAATATTGTTTTGTAATCATTTAATGTAAGACCACTTGTTTTATTTAATTCCATATTTATATTTACTTTTATTAAAATTCTTTGAATACGATTCTTTTCAACAATATTTGGTGTAGAATATGCAGATGTTAGATTTGAAGTTTTAATATATCCTTCAATACCATCAAAAGAAACTTTACACCATTCTTCACTTGGTAATTCTAATAGTTTAACATCTAAGCTTTCTTGAACTTCAGCAACATCTTTAGAAGTATCATCAGGTGATTCTTTTAAAGTACCTTTATTTACAAAATACATTATATCACCAATATGAACTTTATGTTTTGCTAAGAATTCAGAAGTACCAACATCAATTATTTTAGCTATAGGCTCTACTAATCTTTCTTTAGCTAAAATAACTTCTTCAACAAAAGTACCATTTTCATATGTTTTAACTACAGTTACATTGTCTTTACCAAGACTACCTTCTTGAAGTATAACTTCTTCGCCCTTTGGTAATGTGCTATTATTTTGATATGTAGTTTCAAAATCAACATCACGTTCTTCAGTAACTTGCTCTTTAACCCTATCCATTCCAGAATTTTCAGAAATTATTGTTTGCATGTTTAAACGATGACGATTTAATTCATATTCTGAAACAGCTTCGATATTTTCTTCCTTTGCATAACTTTCAGTAAAAGCAGAAGTTTTTGGGAAGAAAATGGCCATACCAATAACTAAAGCAGAACAACCAATAATAATATGAGATAATTTTAAATCATAAGTTTTTTGAAATGTTTTATTTGAGTCAAGTTTTGAATGTAAAGAAAACTTAGATTTACGTTCTTGTTTTTGATAGGCTTGTCTTGCTTTTGGGTTATGTTGAAGTTCTTGCAATTCGTTAAAAACATCTATTAAATTACGTTCCTCTCTTTGGAAAGAATTATTATCCTTTGCCATAATATTTTCTCACTTTCTACTTCTAAAATAATACACATTTATTATACAATAACAAAATTCATCTGTCCATATATTTTTGTAAGAAATTTTTGGAACTTTGCCTACTTGCAAAATTTAGAAAATAGTATATAATAGTAATGTAAAGAATACGTGAAAGGAGGTCAGAAGTTATAGTGGCATTAGAAGATATTGAAAAAGAATTAGGATATACATTCAAACAAAAGGAACTGTTAAAAAAAGCATTAACACATACATCATATGCATACGAAAAAAAGGTTGATAGTAATGAAAAACTTGAATTTTTAGGAGACAGTATTTTAGAGTTCATATCAAGCAAATATCTATATAACAATTATCCTAAATTAAAAGAAGGAGAAATGACTAAAGTTAGAGCTACAGTAGTATGTGAAAAGAGTCTTTATAAAATTGCAAAAAAGCATAATTTTAGTGATTTCTTATATCTTGGAAAATCAGAGCAAATTACAGGAGGAAAAAACAGACCTGCAATATTAGCTGATAGCGTAGAAGCTGTAATTGCTGCAATTTATTTAGATGGAGGATTAGAACAAGCAGAAAATTTTATAGTTACAAATTTAAAAGATGAAATAGAAATAGCAACAAAACACGTAGGAGATAAGGATTATAAAACAGTTTTACAAGAAAAGTTACAAGAGCATGGAGATGTTAAAATAGTATATGAAATAACAAAAGAAAAAGGACCAGATCATGACAAAAGTTTTGAAGCACAAGTAAGTGTAAACGGAAAAGTCCTTGCGAAAGGAAAGGGGAAAAGTAAAAAAGAAGCACATATGCAAGCTGCCAAAAAGGCTTTAAAAGATATGAATTAATAAAAACATGAAAAAATAAGAAAAGAGGTAAATAGATGAAAAAGCTATATATTATACCAATATTTGTACCACATTTAGGCTGTCCAAATGATTGTATCTTTTGTAATCAGAAATCAATTAGTGGTCAAAAGAAAAATATGACTAAAGAAGAAGCAAAAAATATAATAGAAGATTACCTAAAGAGTATAAATAGTGAAGATGCACAAATAGAAATAGCTTTTTTTGGAGGAAGTTTTACAGCAATAGAAAAAGAAAAACAAGAAGAACTATTACAACTTGCATATGAATATGTAAAAGATGGAAAAGTAGAAAGTATAAGGATTTCAACAAGACCAGATTGTATAGATAAAGAAACTTTAAAGAGATTAAAAAGTTATAAAGTCAAGACAATAGAATTAGGAGTGCAATCAGCAAATGATTATATATTGAAAAGAGCAAATAGAGGACATACTTTTGAAGATGTAAAAAAAGCATCAAAATTGATAAGAAGATATGGATTTCAATTAGGACATCAAATGATGGTAGGATTACCAGAAAGTACAAAAATAGATGAAATAAATACAGCAAAAGCATTAATCAAATTAAAGCCTAAAATGGTAAGAATTTATCCAGTTTTAGTTGTGAAAAATACAAAACTAGAAAAAGAGTATGAAGATGGGGAATATCAACCATTACCATTAGCACAAGCGGTAGAAACTTGTAAAGAATTAGTATCAATGTTTGTAAAAAAGAAAATTGAAGTCATAAGAGTAGGATTGCAAAATACAGATGAAATTACATCACCAGAAGAAAAAAATAGTGAAGTAGTTGCAGGTCCATATCATCCAGCATTTAGACAATTAGTAGAATCAGGTTTGTGGTATGATGCAATTGTTGCTAAAATAAAAAAATTAAATGTAAAAGTTAAAGAAGTAGAAGTAACTGTAAATCCAGTTGATAGTAATAATGTAATAGGTCATAAAAAAGAAAATGTTATTAAATTAAAAGATACATATGATGTGGATTTAGTATTAAAACAAGATGAAAACATTAAACCAGGAAAATCAAAAATTGAAATTACTAAGACGTATCATGATTTCTTAGAAGAGTGATGTCCATTTGGGGACGTTTCTGTTTGGACATTTTTGTCCTTTTTGGGACACATCTCGAAAAAAGTTATATGAATAAAAAAGCCACTATTTACCAATAATAAGGTAAAAGGTGGTTTTTATGCATATAGAAGAAAAATATAATATACCAAAA
>CALXZZ010000098.1 GCA_944393365.1 uncultured Clostridia bacterium | reverse complement strand
AGTATTGGAGAAATGATTAGTTCTTTAAGAAAAGAAAAAGGAATGACACAAAATGATTTAGCAGAAAAAATGAATGTAACAGATAAAGCTGTGTCAAAATGGGAAAGAAACTTATCTTGCCCTGATGTTAATTCTATTCCAAAATTAGCAGAAATTTTAGGTACAACAGTAGACGAATTATTAAATGCTCAACCTAAAAAAGAAAATAATAAAATTGATGATATCGTTAATATAGTATTAATTGGCATCGGATTAGCAATGGGAATTTGCACAATAGTTACTTCTATATTGAAACAAATTGATATGAATAATGCCATTACTATGTTAGGAATAGGAATGAGTTGTTTAGCAATTTATTTGCTAAAAAATAAAAATGATAAACAATGAAATATAGAGATAGATATTTAATTACTAGCCATACAAATTATAAGTTGTTATCATAGATAAAAATATATGTATTAGAGGTATCAAAAGATATCTCTTTTTTTGAGTAATAAAAAAGAAAGAAAATCATAAAATTAAAAGAAAAAGGCAAAAAAACAATTAAGCTATTAAAATTTATGGAGGATTTGTAATGAAAAAAAACAGAACTATAACTAAAATCTTCATAATTATATTATTAGCAATAATAATATTTACACTTAGTATGATATCAATAAAACAAAAAGAAAACACAATACAAACAAGTGCAGAAAATATAAGTAATAAAAAAATAAGTTGGGGAATAAAAAGAAACAATAACCATGAACAACCAGATGTGGGAAAAGATTATCAACAAATATTAGAAGAAAATGGTGGAATCTGTTTAGGAGATAAAGAAACCAAAAATATATATTTAACTTTTGATGAAGGCTATGAAGCAGGATATACAGAGCAAATATTAGATATTTTAAAAGAAAATGATGTAAAAGCTACATTCTTTCTAACAGCTCACTATGTAAATACACAAGAAGAATTAGTAAAAAGGATGATAGATGAAGGGCATATAATAGGAAATCATACAGTTAATCATAAAAGTATGCCAAGTTTAAGTGAAGAAGAAATAAGAAAAGAAGTATTAGATTTACATCAGGTAATGAATGAAAAATTTGGTTATGAGATGAAATATATAAGACCGCCAAAGGGAGAGTTTAGCGAAAGAACGTTAAAAATAACAAATTCATTGGGATATAAAACAGTAATGTGGTCATTTGCATATGAAGATTGGAATGAAGATAAACAGCCAGATGAAGAAAAATCAAAACAGAAAATATTAGATAACTTACACAATGGAGAAATAATGTTATTGCATGGAAATTCAAAAACAAATACAAATATTTTAGATAGCGTAATAAAAGAAACTAAAAATATGGGATACACATTCAAGTCTTTAGACGAATTTGTTTAATGTCTAAAATGAACCAGGTCCAAGTGAGACACGAAGTGGCGTCCCCAAAGTAACCAAAAATGGTCACTCCGAACCTGTCCCCAAAGTGACCAAACTGACCAAAGAGAGGAGGCAAAAAACATGAAAAATAAGAAAAAGCAACAGTTTGGAAAATTAGATAGATTATTAGAATTACCAAAAGAAGTGTGTTCGAATGTGCCTAAAATTATAATAACAGGTTTTGATGAAATGTTAATTGAAAATTTTAAAGGGATTTTAGAATATGAAGAATTTTATGTGAGAATTAACACCTACATTGGAATTATAAATATAAATGGTTATCAATTGAATTTAGAAAATATGACAGATGATGATATCAAAGTTACAGGGAAAATTGAAAGTTTTGATTTTGAAAGGATTATAGACGAAGGAGAATGAGATGTTTATAAAAATATTGCTTAGTTATTTAATCGGTTATCTGGTTATTGAAATAGAAGGATATTATATAGAAAGATATATAAATATTTGTAGAAATCAAGGAATAGCAATATGGCATTTAAAAAGGCAAGAAGATATAAAATTAATTTTTAGAGCAAGAATACAAGATTTTAGAGAATTAATAAAGATTGCTAAAAAGACAAAATGTAAATTAAAAATAAAAAGCAAAAAGGGATTGCCTTTTTTATTTCAAAGATATAAAAAAAGAAAAATATTCTTGCTTTTGTTGATAATATTAGCATTTTTCATAATCTTATCCTCAAATTTTGTATGGAATGTGGAAATTCAAGTGGAAGATAATCTAGAAATTGCAAATATTGAAGAAGATATTAAAAATGCAGGATTAGATATAGGTAAGCTAAAAAGCAAAGTTGATACAAAAAGTATTATTAATGAAATAAGATTAAAAAGAGATGATGTTGCATGGATGGGGATAGAAATAAAAGGTACAAATGCAATTGTAAAACTAGTAAAAGCAGATGAAAAACCAGAAATTATTGATGATGATGAATATTGTAGTATTATTTCTGATAAGGCAGGTGTAATAACAAAAATAAATGCACAAACAGGAACAGCAAATGTGAAAGTTGGAGATACAGTTAATGTTGGTGATACATTAATAAATGGGTGGATGGAAGGTAAGTATACTGGAATTAGATATGTACACGCAAAAGGTGAGATCGAGGCAAAAGTTTGGTATACAAAATATAAAAATGTGAGCTATAATGCTACGGAAAGGAGTGAAACAGGAAATACAGAAACAAAATATGCAATAAAATTTAATAAATTTAAAATAAATTTTTCAAAAGGGCTTTCAAAATTCGAAATTTATGATACAATAGAAACGGAAAGTAAAATGAAGTTATTTTCAGATTTTTATTTACCAGTTTCAATAGTTAAAACAACATATAAAGAAATAGAAGAACAACAAAAAACATATAGTATTGAAGAAGCTAAAAATATAGGGATACAAGAGTTAGAACAAGAATTGAACCAAGAAATCGAAGATAAAGAAGCGATTGTAAATAAAAATATAAATACCTATGAAAAAGAGGACAGTGTAGATGTTTATGTGACATATGAAGTATTAGAAAACATAGGTACAAATGAAAAAATTGTATTTTGAAGGGATGATAGCAATGGAAGAAAGAAGCCTTAGAATAACAGGAGCAGATAAAACTTTTATAAATAAAATAACAAATACACTAACAAAATTATTAATACCTACAAAAATAGGAATTAATGGTATGCTTATATCAATAAAAAGAAATAGCTTGATAAAAGCATATGAAAATTATATGCAAGAAGAAAATTATGATAAAGAAGAATTAGAAAAAAAATACGATTCATGTTATGAAGCATATTTAGAGGCTTTGGATAAATATGTTATGGATTCAATTTACAAAAAAGTTAAAAACAATACTGCATCAGAATTTGAGCAAAATGCATTATCAAAATATTATGAAGTTACAAGTTTAAAAGAAAGTGAATACATAGAGTATAAATATAGAAAACAAAAATATCTATTAGAGTTGGACTATGAAGGAATAAAGGTTAATGGAAAAGAAAAAGTAAAAGAGAAATATGAAAAATTTTATATTTCTAAAATGGATTCATTATATAAATCTATTTTGAAAAATTATTCAATAAAAGTAGCAGATAATATAAGTAATTATGACTCAACAAAAGAGTGGATTTATACAAAAATCTTCTACACTTTGGAAGATTATATACAAAATATATTACCTTTAAAGCTAGAACTAAATCAAGATGAAAGTTTAAAGAGTGTAGTTTCAGATTATGAAAAATATGAAAGTTATACTGTTGGAAAATTAGATACAAAAGATAATATCGAAAAAAATATGATATTATTAGGAATTAGTAGAAAATTATTTACACATAGTTTGCCATTAATTGTTGCAGAACAATGTTATGAAAAATTATTAAAAGATGCAAGAGTTTTGGTACAAGATACAAAAATGGCAGTAAAAAGGGAAAAAGCTTATTCAATGTTAATAAATCTAATAGAAGACTATAATGTAAAACTATTATCAACAAAGGTATATTGGGAATCTCAAAAAGAAAAAGATGAGTATAAAAATTTCTGGAAGCAATATCAAGAAATTAAAAAATTGAAAGAAACAGATTTTATTGAATATGTTAAACAAAAAGAAATATTATTTATTAGAAATGATATTAAAAAATTAAATAATGGAAAAACAGATTTTTCAAAATTAATGAAATATTATAAAAGAAAATTAGTAGATTATGGAGCTATGAGACAAATTCAAAATTCTTGTGTATCAAAAGGAAGATATACAAGAATGAAGCAAGTTGCAGCATAATTAAAATATAAGGAATGAAGTAGGACATGTACGAAATAGTTTATGATGGAATTGATGAAAAAGAAGAATATAAAGAAGTAATAGAGAAAGTATTATCACAGTGCTTTAAAGAAGAAAAATTGGAAAATTCTAAATTGTGTGTAACAGTAACTTTGACAACACCAAAAACAATTCAAGAAATAAATAAGCAATATAGGAATATAGATAGAGCAACTGATGTACTTTCTTTTCCTATGTTTGAAAAGGACGAGTTAGATAAAAAAATACAAGAAAATGATTTTGAGAATGAAGATATTTTAGGGGATATTGTTGTATCTGTTGACAAAGTAAAAGAGCAAGCAATTGAGTATGGACATAGTTTTGAAAGAGAATTAAGTTATATGATAGTGCATGGTTTTTATCATTTAATGGGATATGATCATATTGAAGAGAATGACAAAAAAATCATGAGAGAAAAAGAAGAAAATATCCTAAAGGAATTAGATATCAATAGATAATAAATTAAATGTAATTTAATGAAAAAACACAAAGGAAAGGAAGTTGAAGAATGAATCAAAAAGGTGGCGTAAAGGTTTTAATTGCAATATTAGTTATTTTAATAATAGCTGCTGGAGCAGTTTTAGCATATAAAATTATGCAAGATAAAGATAATCAAGAAGTAGTTGCAGAAGAAAACAATGTATTAACAGCAACAATAGAAGAAAAAGAAGTACAAATATTTAAAGGTAATGATAGACCTATTGCGGTTATGATAGATAACCATGATGATGCATGGCCACAAGCAGGATTGCAAAGGGCATATATGGTATATGAAATAATTGTAGAAGGTGGAGAAACAAGATTAATGGCACTATTTAAAGGTGCAGATGATGTAGAAAAAATAGGACCAGTAAGAAGTGCGAGACATTATTTTATTGATTATGCAATGGAAAATGATGCAATATATACTCATTTTGGAGAAAGTCCACAAGCATCAAGTGATATAAAAAAATATAGTATAG
>CALXZZ010000097.1 GCA_944393365.1 uncultured Clostridia bacterium | reverse complement strand
GAGTTTTTCTTACAACTGTCTACTGTTCATTTACTTTTTTCTAAAATTTTTGTTGCATCTCAAATGAAATTTCCGGTTTTTACTAAAAATTGTTGTATTATCCTGATTTTGTGTTAAAATAATAGCATAAAGGAAGAAGGAGTGGATTAACATATGAAGAAAAAAATATCATTAATTTTATTTACTTTTATTACATTAACATTTTTAATTGCAAATTTATCTTTAGCATCATACAGCACAGTAACTATGTCTGTTGTAGAAGAACCTATTTGCACGATTGAATTAGGTGAAAATTCTCAATTTGAAAAAAGATTAATTGAAAAAAATTTAAATAATAAAGAAGTAACATTACAATTACAAGTAACTAATAATGAAACATCTCTAAAACCTACTGGCGAAATAATGTTAGTTCTTGATAATTCTAATAGTATGCTAAATGAAACATCAACAGGAGAAATGAGAAAAGATTTAGTTTTTGAATCTGCTCAAACACTAGTTTCTAATTTATTAGAAGATAATACACAATTGCAAATTGGAATTGTTAGCTTTTCTAGCAGTGAATCTAATGAAGCAACAATTGAAGATGCTACTCTAGTTTCTTCATTAAGTAATGATGTATCTAAATTAAATAATGCTATATCTAATATTGAAGCAGATGGACCTAGAACAGATTTACAAGCTGGATTATTACTTGCAAGTCAACAATTTTCTGAAGAAGATAATAATAAATATATGATAGTTCTAACAGATGGTGTACCAAATGTTGCTATTGATTCAAATAATCCTTATTACTCAGATACTACTATTACTCAAACAAAAGAACAATTACAAACATTTGAAAATGATGGTATTCAAATTACAACTATGCTAACAGGTATAGATGATGAGAGTTATGTACCAAATGGTGTTACAAAAAGTTTTGGAGAAATAATTGAAGAAATATTTGGAACACCAGAAAATCCAACTGTTGGAAACTTCTATTATGTAACAGATGACCAAATCGAAACTACAATTACTGATAATATCTACAATGATTTACTTCCAGTTGAAAAAACTCTAACAAATATCGTTATTAAAGATTATTTTCCAGAAGAAATTATAGATAACTTTGATTTTGCATATGTAAGTGACGCAAATATCGGAGAAATTTCTGCTGAAGTAAATACTAATGATAATTCAATCACTTGGACTATTCCAGAACTTGCAAGTGGACAAACAGCAACAGTTCAATATACATTAAAATTAAAAGAAACTTTTGATAGTAGTATTGTTGATAAAATTTTAGACACCAACGAAAAAGTTGATATAACTTATAATGATTTTGATGGTACTGAGCAAAGTAAAACATCTGATGTTACACCAAAATTAAGATTAACAGAACCACCTGCTGTATTACCAAAAGCAGGAACTACATTATTAATTGGCTTTGGAGTTTTAGCTATTGGATTATTAATATTCTCATTTACAAAATTATCTATATTAAATAATAAAATGAAATACTAATTTAAGTAAATAGCTATTAACAATTATATTTTTTAAGATATAACTTCTTTTATAAAATATAAAAAAATAGAACTTTTGTTATTATATTAAAAATATAATATTAAGTTCTATTTTTTATTTTCTAAGTAATCAACAACTATTTGAAACTATATTTTTCATTCTATAATATTTCAAATTTACAATTTTCAAGACATAAGTTACTTTAGATTTTCTTCTATTCTTAAAAGTCTATTATATTTTGCTACTCTATCAGTTCTACAAGGTGCACCAGTTTTTATTTGTCCAGCATTTGTTGCAACAGCAATATCTGCAATTGTAGTATCCTCAGTTTCTCCAGAGCGATGAGAAATAACTGTTCTATATCCATGCTTTTTAGCTAATTCAATTGTATCTAAAGTTTCAGTTAAAGTTCCAATTTGGTTTGGTTTAATTAATATAGCATTTGCTACATTTTTCTCTATTCCTCTACTTAGTCTTTGCATATTTGTAACAAATAAATCATCACCTACTAATTGAATTTTATCCCCTAACTTTTCAGTTAAAACTTTCCATGTATCCCAATCTTCTTCTGCCAAGCCATCTTCTATTGAAGCAATTGGATACTTATCACATAATTCTACTAAATATTCTACCATTTCATCTTTGGTTTTCAGATGTTTAGTTTTCCAGAAATAATATCCATTTTCTCCTATTTTTTTAGCTTCATCATACATCTCTGTACTTGCAATATCTAAAGCTAAAACAATATCTTTTTTAGGCTCGTAACCTGCTTTTTTGATTGCCTCAATTATTACATCTAAGGCTTGTTCCTCATTTTCTAAATTTGGTGCAAACCCACCTTCATCTCCAACAGCAACACTAAAGCCTTTTTCCTTCAAAACAGATTTCAATGTATGATATATTTCCGCTCCTCTACGTAACCTTTCAGCAAATGTAATATTTCCAATTGGCATAATCATAAACTCTTGAATACTTATATTATTGTCTGAGTGTTTTCCTCCATTTAAAATATTCATCATAGGCACTGGCAATTCTTTTGCTTGTTTTCCACCTATATATTCATATAAATCCATACCTAACGATTCTGCTGCAGCTTTCGCAACTGCAAGGGATACTCCTAATATTGCATTTGCTCCTAAATTTGATTTGTTTGGTGTATCATCTAATTTTATCATTGTTTCATCTATATTTTTTTGTTCATATACATTCATTCCTATTATTTCTTTTGATATTTTTTTATTTACGTTTTCTACTGCTTTTTGTACTCCTTTTCCTTTATATCTGTTTTTGTCCCCATCTCTTAATTCAACAGCTTCAAAACTACCTGTTGATGCACCTGATGGAACTGATGCTACTCCTATAAATCCACCTTCAGTTTCAACTTCTACTTGTACTGTTGGATTTCCTCTTGAGTCTAAAATTTCTAATGCTTTTACATTTTCAATCGCTAAAAATTCTTTCATTTTTTTCACATTCCTTTCTCAAGTTTTTTATCTTTTTCTTTATATCATGTTTTTTATCGTTTATGATTTTTTGTTTATGAAATAGCATTTTTCGTTTATGTCGCAATGGGGACATTTTGTCCATTTGGGGACGTTTCCTTTTGGACATTTTTGTCCATTTTGGGACATATCTATAAAAGCAAAAAAATCAAGGTGCTGATATTCAACACCCTGATTAAGGATTCAATTCTCATCGATAAATTCCTTTGCATAATACTTTACCGTATTTGCAATCACTTTACCGTTAAGCAAATCCTCTGGAAGGTTCTCACATTCATGCAGTTCCCTTTCCAACATATCAATCTCCTTGTTTACAGAGACCTGCATAAAAGGCTTACCTTTGTGCTTTTTATAAAGTTCCGGAACTGTTGTATTTATGACCTTTGCCATAATTTCATCAGTCTTTTCTTCAGGATGCTTTATCTTCCGGTATACCATATTAACCAACAACAATTTTGGGTAATATGCTAACTTCAAATCAGCACACATCATTGCTACTGCTTCATAAAGTTTTTTGTTTTTTGGCATTTTTAGCCCTCCTTTGTATTTCCCCTTAATAATTATTTTAAGGTACTTCCCACATCTAGTTGCAAATATAATTATACCACATTTTACATAATTTTTCAATTTGTTACACAAACTTTCAAAAACATTTTACAAAAAAGTCATATTTTTTATGATAACAACTCTGTTCATCACATGCATCAACTTTATTTATTTTTATAGATGTGTCCCAGAATGGACAAAAATGTCCAAACGGAAACGTCCCCAAATGGACAAAACGTCCCCATTGCGACATCAGATTTCTATTCTTTTCATAAATTTATCTTTTATCAAATCTTTTAAAAGTCTATTTTCTTGTTTTTCCAATTTTGGATCTTCATTTATAATTTTCATTGCTAAAGACTGCACTGATTTTAGAATAGGCATATCTTCAAATAAATTTGCTATTTTAAATTCTGGTAATCCATGTTGCATTGTACCAAAAAAGTCTCCTGAGCCTCTTAGTTCTAAGTCCTTTTCTGATATTATAAATCCGTCATTTGTCTCACACATTACCTTCATTCTTTTTCTAACTGTTTCACCTTTTCCTTCATATTTTAATATACAATATGATTGATATTCCCCTCTTCCTACTCTTCCTCTTAATTGATGTAGTTGTGCTAATCCAAACCTTTCTGCATTTTCAATCACCATTATATTTGCATTTGGTACATCAACACCAACCTCAATTACTGTTGTAGAAATTAATATATCAATATCGCCTTTTTTAAATCTTTCCATTATGCTATCTTTATCTTTTTGCTTCATTTTTCCGTGTATATACTCAACTCTATATTGAGGAAATATCTCTGTTTTATATGTCTCGTACAATTTCTCTACTGATTTTAAATCTAACTCTTCATTTTCTTCTACAAGCGGACAAACTATATATGCCTGTCTACCTTCTTGTACTTGTTTTTGTATAAATCTATTTACTCTTTCAGTCATATTTTTTTGAACTGCAAATGTTTCAATCTTCTTTCTATTTGGTGGTAATTCATCTATTATAGATATATCTAGGTCTCCATATAATATCAATGCTAATGTTCTTGGAATAGGAGTTGCAGTCATTACTAACACATCTGGATTTTGTCCTTTTTCAGCTATTTTTGTTCTTTGTTTTACTCCAAAACGATGTTGTTCATCTGTTACTACTAATCCTAAATTTTTAAATATTACATTATCTTCTATAATAGCATGTGTACCAATTAAAATATCTATTTCACCATTTTTTAATCTTTCTAAAATATCTTCTTTCTTCTTTTTTGTAATTCCTGATATTAAAAGCTCACACTTTATATCTAACTCTTCTAATAAATTTTTAAAATTTTCAAAATGTTGTGTTGCTAAAATTGCAGTTGGAGCCATTATTGCAGCTTGATATCCTGATTTTACCGCTTTATATGCTGCACACATTGCAACAACTGTCTTTCCGTGAACCTACATCTCCTTGCAATAATCTATTCATTGATTTTTCAGATTCCATGTTATTATCTATTTCTTCTAATACTCTAAGCTGTGCTTTTGTTAATTGAAATGGTAATTTATTTATAACATCTGACATTTTTGCATTTTTATCAAATCTAATCCCTTTTTCTTCAGTATTATAGCTATTTTTCAATTCTAACAAAGCAAGTTGAGTTGAAAGTAACTCTTCAAATACTAATCTATATCTCGCTTTCTCAAATTCTTTAAAATCTTTTGGGAAATGTATTTGATTTATTGCTTCATTTATTTCATCTAACTTATATTCTTTAATTAAATAATCTGGCAATGTTTCATTTAAATTTCCATCAACTTC
>CALXZZ010000096.1 GCA_944393365.1 uncultured Clostridia bacterium | reverse complement strand
CTTTATAATAGAGAACAAGAAAATATAGAAATACCAGAAAGTACATCTTTGGAAAATATTAAATGTAAAGAAAATGAAAAAACAGTAACAGTAAGTGTTTGGATGCCTTTAGTTAGAAATGAAATGGATGAGCAAGCTGTCAAAAAAACATTAACAATTCCACATTGGTTGAATCAATTAGCAGAAGCTCAAAACGTTAATTTTTCAAAAGTGTTGCAATCGGCATTAAAAGATTATTTGAAAATAAAAAGAGTTTTGTAATTAAAAAAGAACAGGACAAATTTAATTAGAATCCTGTTCTTTTGAGGTATTATCCGACTTCTACATCCTGTGCATGACGTAAATCCTTAGTAACCAGAGAGCCTTTAACCAAAAGACTGCTAAGGTGACAGTCATAATAGTCATCTGCATATAAATCTCTACCACATATAGTATCCCCATGAACTTCTGCTGTATTACAAAGTATGTCAAGAATGGAATTTATGTCATTACAATCTATTTGCCCATTTACATAGATTGAAAACGAGTTTAATATATCATTGCATATTAAATCACCATCATCTATGAAAATGTTGTATACATCTGTAATATTTGAGCAAGCAATATTGAATGAACCATTCGTGACATGTATATCTCCGTCAACAACTGAGAAATTTTTACATATCCCATCATCATCAGAGTCAAGTTCATATCCATTGAGGTCTTCAGTCCATAAATTACCAACTGTAAGATTACCGTTGATAACTTCAAGTGATGGAGAGATGATTTCCATACCACCATCATCATATTTATGACCATATGATTGGGTTAGTATTAAGTTTCCAGTTACTGTAAAACTACCATCTTCAATTTTGGTTTCTCCTAAAAGCCGTAAGTCTCCATCAAAGAAAAAATCTTCTCCTTCGACGTGCAAATTTGTCATTGTTACCATAGAAAAATACCTCCTTTTTCTAAAGACAAGTTTTTGTTACAAGAATAGTATACATTGTTATACATAAAATTGCAACAAAATAATTAAAAAATAGTTCAAACCTTGATATTTAATCTTGATTATAGTAAAATAGGTCATAGAAAAATCAACATATAAATGAAGGAAAGGAATACAAATGTATACAATCGAAGAATTTGATAAAGAAAAAACAAAAGTGCTAAAATACATAATATACAAAAAAAGAAGCGAGCAAGAAATAAGAAACAAATTTGCAAAAACAATAGATGAAAATATGCTAGAAGATATAATTGAATATCTAAAAGAAGCAAATTATATAAATGATAAAGAATTTATAGAAAAAACAATAAATAATTTCAAAATACTAAAAAATCTATCTATAAAAGAAATGAAATATAAACTAATGGCAAAAGGATTAAATAAAGAAGATATAGAAGATTATTTCTATGAAAATAAAGAAGAATTAGAAGAATACGAGACGAAATCAGCATCAAATATAATATATAAAAAGTCAGATTCAATGGACCAAGACGAAATAAAGCAATATTTATTAAAAAAAGGATATAAAAGGGATAGCATAAACAGAGCTTTTGAAAAGGAGTAATTAAAATGTCACTATTAACATTAGAAACAAAGAAATATGCGATAAAAATAGATAATTTTGAAGGACCAATAGATTTATTGTGTCACTTAATAGACAAAAACAAAATGGATATTTATGATATAAATTTAAGTGAAATAACAGACCAATATATAGAATATTTAAAAGAACAAGAAAGACTAAATTTAGAGATAGCCAGTGAATTTTTAGTTATGGCATCTACTTTGCTATATTTAAAGTCTAAAAAACTTTTACCTAAGCAAGAAGAAGAGGAAGAAGAATTAACAGAGGAAGAATTGATTAGACGTATTATAGAATATAAAAAGTTTAAAGAAATAAGCAAAGTTTTAAAAGAGAATTATAATAAATATTCTAATAGATACTATAAACAACAAGAAGAAATTGAACTACCAAAGCAAAAATTAGAAAAGAATTATGAAAATACTTTAATACCACAAATTTATGAAGATTTAGTTGAAAGAAACAAAGTTAAATTAAATCAAAATGCAAAAAATATTGAAAAGATAGCTATACAAGATAATTATACAGTAGCAAGTAAAGTAAAAGAAATGTTTAAAGTTCTAATTAAGCAAAAGAAATTTATATTTAATAAGTTATTTTCTATAAAAACACATAATAAACAAGAAGTAGTAACAGCATTTTCAGGATTATTGGAATTATCAAGAAGAAGTAAAGTAGAAACAAAACAAGAAGAACTATTTGGAGATATAGAAGTAGAAAAATCTAAAAAAGTAGGATAAAATTATAAAATATTGTTTAATTTTCAAAAAAATGGAAAAACTAATTATAAACCTAAAAAGAAGGTGATATGATTGGTTTTTCTTTTGGTTTTGATAGTTTTTCTAATATTAATTATTATATTTACTTTTTCAAAGATACAATTACAAATATTAAAATTTAATTATTCCTCAGCTAATAAACAACATATTAATCCAAAATATAAATTAGTGTTGGCATGGTATATTTTAGGAAGATTACCTATAATAAAAATAAATGTAGATAAAACAAAATTTAGTAAACTAAAAGTAAAAGAAAAATTTTTAAATATGGAAATGGATTTTATACAAGGGAAAAAACAAATAGATAAAAATGTTTTGGATATTATAAAGAAATTAAAATTTAGCATAAAAAAATTAGATTTAAAAATTGATATAGGAACAGAAAATGCGGCTTTAACATCTTTAATAGTACCTATAATTAGTACAATAGTAGCATTATATCTAAGAGAAAAGATAAAAAGTAAAAAGGAACAATTTTTTACGATACAACCAATTTATCAAAATCAAAATTACTTAAATATAAAACTTTCAGGTATATTTGAGTTAAAAACAAACCATATTATAAATGTCATATATTTATTATCGAGAAAAAATAAAAAAGGAGTGAAGAAATATGAGCGAACATCCAATAGAAGGTCTTATGACTACAGCTATGAATAGTATTCAAGACATGATTGATGTAAATACTATTATAGGGGAGCCAATTGAAACTTCAAATAATATTGTAATTATTCCGATATCAAAGGTTTCATTTGGTTTTGCAGCAGGAGGAAGTGAATTTAAGGGAGAAACAGTAGATGAATACACTAAAAAGGACAAGGAAGAAGCTATACAATATAGGCTTCCATTTGGTGGAGGAAGTGGTGCTGGAGTAAGCATTAATCCAATTGCATTTTTAGTAATTCAATCTGATAGTGTTAAATTAATGCCAGTAAATCATTCTTCTTCAATTGACAAATTATTAGATTATATTCCTGACTTGATGGAAAAGGCTAATAACATGATGAACCGTTGTATGCAAAATCGAAATGAAGAGACACAAAAAATTCTTAAAGAAATGCAAAAAAAGCATGATAAAAATATGAAAAAGCAACAGGATGATAAAAAAGAAATTGAAAATAAAATTGAAAAAGAAGTTGAAAAGGTAGAAAAAGTTAAAAGAGAAGCTAAACCACAAGAAGATATGGATTATGAATTTGAATATGATGAAACTATTGAGGATGAATAGAAAACATTAGAATAAAAGTCTAGCTATAATTATAAATAGCTGGACTTTTAAATTAGTAACTTTTTTTAATTTCGTTTGAAGTTTAATTAATCCATTAAATAATTAATTTTCTGTTACCAAAATTATGCTCAAAATTATCTTAATAAATCAATCCATTTATAAATAACAGATTTAGTCATAGTAAATAAATTAATTTTTTCAACAGACTTACTTGCAATTAAATCAACAGTAGCTAATACTTCACCATTCATAGAATATGTGGCAGTACCAAGTTTTTGACCTTCTTGAATTGGAGCAGAGATGTTTTCATCAATAGAGATACTTTGTTCTATATTTTTATCTTCACCTTTTTTAATTAGAATACCTGCATTATTACTAAATACTATATCAACAGTAGAATCTACACCCTTGTTTACAGGTACTGTATTTGCAACATCATCTTTTTTAGCAAATTCTTTGTATACAAAATTATTAAATCCATAGTCTAGTAATTTTTCCGCTTCTGCAAAACGAACTTTAGTAGAAGGAGTTTTCATAATAACGGCAATTAATGATAAACCATCACGTGTAGCACTGGCTGATAAATTATATAAAGCTAAACCAGTAGAACCAGTTTTTAAACCAGTTGCTCCTTTATATGTCCTAATTAGCTTATTTGTATTAGTCAATTGAGATTTTCCGTCTCTTAAAGAATCCATCCAAATAGTAGTATAGTTAGTAATTTGAGGATGATTATTTAGTAGTTCTTTAGACATCAAAGAAATATCATAACTTGAAGTCACATGACCATCTTCATCTAAACCATGACAATTTTTGAAAGTGGTGTCATTCATACCTAATTCTTTTGCCTTGTCGTTCATCATTTGAACAAAGGCATCTTCAGAACCTGCAATAAACTCGCTCATAGCTACAACACAGTCATTAGCGGACCCGAACACAAATTGCTTTTAGCATTTCATCAACTGTTAATGTTTCTCTAGGGTCTAACCATATTTGTGAGCCACCCATAGAAGCTGCATTTTCACTGCATGGAACAGAATCTGTTAAAGATATTTGACCACTATCAAGAGCTTCCATAATTAACAAGATACTCATTACTTTTGTAACAGAAGCAGGGCGTAATTGTTCATGTTCATTGTGTGCATATAGGACTTTTCCGGTTGTTTGTTCAATTAGAATTGCAGATTCAGATTCTAGATTCAAAGAATTAGTATTTGTAGAATTTTCATTAGATGTAGAAGTATTAATACTTTCTTGAATTGAATTTTCAGTAGCTGTGGCATTGCTAGAACCAGTAGAATTAGTTGTAGTAGTGTTTTGAACAGCGTTTGCAGATACTTCTGAAATATCTGTGTCAAATGAGTCTGACCAAATATATGTAGATTCAATTGCAAGACAACTTGAAAAAGTAAAAAATGTTAAACAAAATATTAGTAATAAACAAATAAAAAATTTAAAACTTCGCATAAAGACCTCCACCTGAGTGACATACTCGGATATGTGATAGTACAATATATGAAAGTTTTAAATTTTTATTCATGTATAGCGGTTTTATTTTAAATTTACAAAATTTAGGTTTGTAATTCAACCAAAGAAGTATAAACATAGTTGCCATCAGTGCTAGCCAAAATTTTAACACTATTACTTAAATCATTTCTAAATTTTAAATCATAACTACCATATGCAACAGCGGCGTCTTTTCCTTTGGCAACATAAGGCACATTATTACTATGTTCATGTCTTTCGGTAACTACAAGACTAGGAACAGCAAGAACTGCATTATATAAAGTACTACTAACTTGGCAGTTTCCTCCACCCAAACCTTCTTTTTTCTTACCATTGTGGTCATAAATGTCAGCTTTTTCATAACCTTTACTTGTTGTTGCTTTTCCTACTGTTTGACAAAAAGAAAATGTTTCACCTGCATTTACAATTGTACCATTTAAAGTATTACAAGTAATTTCGATATTATTTTGTCTAGAAGAATCTTTTGTATATATTTTAGTTGAAAAAGAACTAATTGTTTGTTCAGTTGTAATACCTTTTTTTATTTCAGTAGT
>CALXZZ010000095.1 GCA_944393365.1 uncultured Clostridia bacterium | reverse complement strand
ATATTAGCTGAAGAATGATATAAAGGATTTTTTAGCACTATTAGGATATTGGTCTACCTTCCTAATATAATTCTAAACACCTCAGCAACACTCCAAGCCTGTGTTATACAACCTTTAGGCAAATATGGTTCTTTAGAATCATAGATTTCTGCAATTCCACCTATACAACCTCTATGATAAATTTCTTCTTTAAAGGTTTTAGTTGTTTTTTTAATTAAATCCTCTATTTTTTTACGTAATTCTTGTCTCTCTTCTAATGTTTTTGCTGCATATAAGCTATTTTTCAAGCTATCATAATACAATCCTAGAAGCCATGGCCATGTAATTCCTTGATGATAGCTACTGTCCCTTTTCTTTGGTGAACCTTCATATATCTCAACATAATTTTCTTCACCTTTAGCTAATGTTTTTAGTCCATATGGATTTAATAGTTTTTCTTCTACTGTTTTTATTGTATTTTTTGCTTCTTCTGAGCTTGGGTCTAGTACCGGGTGTGTTAAGCTTAATGCAAATAATTGGTTTGGTCTTATTTTTGGATCTCCTAATACATCATATAGGCATTTTGTTCTTTCATTATAGAATCTATTACAGAATGATATTTTGCATCTTTCTGCTAATTCTTTGTATTTTCTAGCTTGAAAATTAAAGAAATGTCCCATTTTTTTTGTCAATTCTGCCATAATGCAATTTGCGTTATACCACAAAGCATTTACTTCTACTGCTTTTCCGTTTCTAGGAGTTATTGCTTCTCCATCATATTTTGCATCCATCCAAGTATTTTGTGTTTCAGGTGTTCCTGAAACTATTAGTCCATCTGAATCTAAATAGATATTATTATCATCTACATCAATTCCTGCACAATAATTTTCTATAATTTCTTCTAGTTTAGGATAAATTTTTTCTTTTATGAATTTGTAGTCAGCTGTATATTTTAAATATTTTTGTACTTGTTCAAATAGTAGTAATGATGCATCAACACTGTTATACAAAGGTCTACCATCATAGCCTGAATATCCATTTGGTACTAATCCAAACTGTATATCTCTAATCATAGTTAATAGAACTTCTTTTGCAATTTCAAATCTTTTTGGTATTAATAATATTCCTTCAAATGCAATTAGACTGTCTCTTCCCCAATCTAAAAACCATGGATATCCTGCAATAATTGTATGTAATCTAAAATTTGGTCTATATACTACAAAGTTATCTGCTGCCATCAAATATGTTTTTATTAAATCATCTTTTTCAATTTCTTTTTCTGTCTTGTTTTGCTTTCTATTGTCAATCAATAATGATTCATTGAAGATTTCTCCTGCTCTGATTATTTCATTGTTGATAAACTTTCTTACACTTTTTGTTTCAATATTTGCTTCTAATGAACATATAAATGTAATTTCTTTTTCTTCTTTTGGTTTTATTTCTATTTCAAAAACTCCTGGTACACTATGATTTTCTTCTGGATAAAATCCTCTTTTTTCTTCTTCTATATAAAACATGTGTGCAAAAGTGTCATTATAGTGTTCTTGATAATTTCCATCTGAAATGCTCATATATATAGGTGTTTCTGGGTTGTCATCTATTACTACTTTTACTTTTTTATCTTTTATTTCTTGTCTTAAATTGAAATAATGGTTTGTATTCATTTGATGGAAGTCTCTAAAATTTATTACTGGTGCAAGTGTTAATTTTGCTTTCTGACTTGCATTTTTTATTTTGTAATACACCCCCACTGTATTGTGTCCATATTCCATAGCAATCATTTTTGTTATTTCAACATTTCCTATTTTATATTTAAAAATAGGCACATAGTCTCTTCTAAATTCTTCTTGATATTTGAATCCTTCTGAAATATTGTTTTGACATACATTAGTGTATAAATCGTACTTTTTATTTCCTATTTCTATACTTTCATCTAGTTTTGATAAAATTAGATGTCTTCTTCCCGGAGGTGTTAATGGTGCTATTAATAAACCATGGTATTTTCTTGTATTTGCTCCAATTACTGTTGATGAGCAAAATCCACCTATACCATTTGTTATAATCCATTCTTTCTTTAGTCCATTTTCTAAATTTAAATTTTCCTTCGTAATTTTCATAATATTTTCTCCATTCTTTTTTGTGTATGTGAAAATAATTTTTCTTAGACTAATTTGCTTAATTTAATAATGAAATATATTCTATTTAGTCTCATTTAGTTTTTTTAACATTTCTTCTCTAATCTCTTGTGGCGTCTTTTTTCTTCCTCTTGCACTTTTAGGTTTTTCACTAGGCTTTTTGTTTGTTCTGTTGTTTCCTACGTCTTTTGTATTTGTTCTAGTTCTGTTCACTTTTCTAATTCCTTCATTATGTTCATCTCTTTTTGTTACTCTTTTTTCTTCATTTCGCAATGTTCTTTGTTTTCTTCTTTTTGCTTGTTCTCTTTGAACTTTTCTTCTTGCTTTTTCGTCAGCTTCTCTAATTGATTCTATTCTGTCACTATATTTACTGCTAAATTTACTTTTTCCTTTTCTCTCTTTTTCTTTTTTTACTGATTTTCCTTCTAATTGTTTTTTCTCTTTTTTAGCCATTTTTTTCTTAATTTTATTAATTCTTTTTTCTTCTCTTAATTTTGTATTTAACATTAAATATTGTGGGTCATTCTGTTTATCTTGGTATTTTAAATCATCACAAATTAATTCAATTATAGATTCTGCTACCAAACTTGGATCATGTCTAATCATATCATTTGATATCATTGATAAATTTCTTTGTAGGAATTTTACTCCTTTTATTTTATCTACATCTTGTTCTACTAAGTCTTGTCCTTCTAGGTTGTATTTTTTGATAAATTCTGGAACAATCTCTCCTGTATCATATATACAATAATCTATTATTCCTGTTCCACAATGTTCAATAATTGCATTTATATGGTCTGTAACACTATAATCATCTGTTTGTCCAGGTTCTGTCATTATATTACTTATATATACTTTGATTGCTGTACTTTCTTTTATTGCTTTTGCAACTCCATTTACTAATAAGTTTGGTATAACATTTGTATACAAGCTACCTGGTCCTATTATTATACAATCTGCATTTTTTATTGCTTCAACTACACCTGGTGCTGGTCTGCAATTTGATGGACTTAGCATTATTCTATTGATTTTTGTTAATTTGTCAGAAACTACTTCTGGTATTCTTGATTTTTCTTCTACAATATATCCATTTGCGAGTTCTGCAACAATCTTCATTTCATCTAAAGTTACTGGCATAACTTTTCCAATCATGTTAAATATTTGATTACTTTTCACAATGGAATCTTCAAAATTTCCAGTTATATTTTTCATTGCTGAGAAATATATATCTGAGAAATTTAATCCTCTTAATTTACCACAAGTAAACTCATAGTTCATAAGCTTGTCCATTTGCTCTTCTTTGCTTGCTAAAGAAACTATACTGTCTTTTATATCTCCTAATGGCAACATGTCTAATTCTTTCCTTGAATTTGTTGCTTCTTCTCCATAATCAGATACTGCAACTATTGCAGTTAGATTGCTTGTGTAATTTTTTAATCCTGTTAAAACTGTGTTTAATCCTGTTCCTCCACCTATTACTACAATATTTGGTCCTTTATCATATACTGTTTTATTAAAGATTAAAGAATTTATATTTACATTTTTCTTATTCTCCATTCTTTCATCTGTTGCTTCTATTAAAACCTCTAATGTCCTTTTGTTTAATCCGATTAATCCCAATACTATTGCTATAAATCCTATTACAAATATTACTACAACTTTTCCTACTTCTTGGAATGAGATTTCTCTCATTACTATTATTTCAGCTAGTCCATAACATGCAAGTAAAATTCCTATTAAGATTAAAAACATCCATCTTTTCATTTTGTTGCTTGATTTAAACCAATGCATAAAGCCTTTCATTATAACTATCATTCCTTTCTCAATGCTCAAAACCTAATTGAAAAAATTGTAATTATTTTTCAACTAACTGCTTTCCGACTACTTCAATTTCCAACTCTATCTGTTTATTAAATTTTTCTTCTATTGTGTCTTTTATGTATTTTACTAAATCTAGCACATCTTTTGCACTTGCATTTCCTTTGTTTATTACAAAACCACTATGCTTTGTTGAAACTACTGCATCTCCGATTGAATAGCCTTTCAAACCTGCATCATCTATTAATTTTGCAGTAATATAGTCTTTGCCTCTTTTAAATGTACTTCCTGCACTTGGATATTCAATAGGCTGTTTTGTTTTTCTATATTGTGCATATTCACCCATTTTTGCTTTTATTTCTTCATATTTTCCTTTTTCTAAGTTCAAAACCACTTCTGTAACTATATATGAATTACCCTTGAATATACTTTTTCTATATTCAAAATTTGCCTCTTCATTTGAAAATTCTTTTTCATTACCATTTATATCTACACATTTTATCTTTTCAACTATATCTTTCATTTCTTTGCCATGAGCTCCAGCATTCATGCTAACTGCTCCACCAATTGTACCTGGTATTCCTGATAATTCTTCAAAACCTGAAATTTCATTTTTTAGACATATTTGTGCAAGTTTTGAAAGTTTGTATCCTCCACCAACATATATTTTGTATTTTTCTCCATTTTGCTTTATATCAATATATTCAATTTTGATTGTTAATGTAATTCCTTCTATTCCGCCATCTAACACTAGAATATTGCTTCCATTTCCTAGTATTGTTACTGGTATTTTATTTTCTTTTGCAATATTTAATATTTCTTTTAATTCTTCTTTTGTTTTTATTTTTATGAAGCACTCTGCTGGTCCGCCTATCTTAAATGTAGTATGCTTTTTCATGTCTTCATTATATAAAATATTATCTTTTGGAATTGTTAAATTTGAATTTTCTAATATCTCTTTGATATTCAATTTTCCACTTCCTTTTCAATTTTCTATACTATATCATTTTTCGGCAAAAAATACAAGTCTAATTTAGCTAATTGGGGACAGGTTTGCTTTATCCATTTTTTGTTAATTGGGGACAGGTTCGTTGTGACCATTTGTGGATAGTATGGGGACGGCACTTAATAAATTTTTATTAATCTTTAGAATTTCTAGTAATAATGAGAGTTTTCGGTAATAAAATATTATAATAATATATTAAAACTAACTTATATTTGTTAAAAAATACGTATTTTTTATATTAATTTTTTAGATTATATATTAAAGTGCCGTCCCAAAAGTGACCAAAAGTGGTCAGTCCGAACCTGTCCCCAAACTGACCAAACCAAAGGAGGAGAAGTTTAATGCATTCTTGTAATTTTTTTGTTTTTAAAGTTAAACGAAATTTTTTAGCATTGATTTTTTTAGCTTTTACTGCTTGTTTATTAATTTTTTCTGGTAGTAATCTTCCAGCTATAAAATCAGGTTTACAATTATGGGCAACTTCAGTAGTTCCTTCTTTATTTCCTTTTTTTGTTGCTACTGAGTTACTTATGCATACTAATATTATTAATATTTTTGGAAGATTGTTAAACAATTATATGAAACCTCTTTTTAATATTTCTGGTGAAGGTGCTTTTGCTTTTATCATGGGGATTATTAGTGGATATCCTGTTGGTGCTAAAATTGCAAGTAAGTTTAGAGAAAATAATATTTGTACAAAGACTGAATGTGAAAGGTTACTTAGTTTTACTAATAATTCTGGTCCTTTATTTATTATTGGTACTGTCGGTATTTTGATGTATCAGAATACTGGAAT
>CALXZZ010000094.1 GCA_944393365.1 uncultured Clostridia bacterium | reverse complement strand
AAAGACAATTATTAAATTTTCTTCCTACAGATCCAGTATTCATAACTTTGTAATGATTTCTGACTTCCTTGGAAATAGTAGTGCAATCTTTATTTAAAGACTTCCCAATATACTTAAAAGATTTAGATGAAAATAAATAATTTTCGATGGTTAATCTATCTTCAAAAGATAGATGTTTATTATTTGACATTTTAAACTCCTTTCTTAAATAAGCACCATCTGATGTGTATTATAATCATTTGAGCACTTTATTTCCACTATTAAGTTTGAATGGGTAATTTCCACTTAAAGGTGGAAATTACTTTTACAAGTGAGTATATAAAATGATTGTGCAAATAGTAATTTTTAAAGATTTACAATATTATATATTTATGATATAATCATGACATAAATCAATGACGAAGGAATAATATTTAGTTAAGCATGTCAGTGAGCTTGGTATAGTGTGAACAAGTAATGATACTATGTATTTCCTACCTTCAGAGTGAAATGAAAACATTTTCGGTTAATACCGTTATCATAAATTAAGAAAAATAAAGGATGGTACCGTCTATAAATAGACTCCTGTGGTATTATCCTTTTTTATTTTGTGTTAGGAGGAAATGAAATGTATATTTATAAACGACCGAGTATTTCATATATTAAAACTAAAAGAAAGGAAGATATATATGAGGTTAAGTAAATTAAATATAAAAAAGATAAATATAAACGATGTTGATAAAAGTTATTCTGCTCAAGATATATTAATGAAACTTGGAGAACTATATCAATTCGAGAGTGGGATTTATGGATATGGAAATATATGGAATAAATTACAAAGAAATATTGAAGATATAATTGTAGATGAATTGGATAAAGCGGACTGTATTCAAGTAGATTTTCCAATATTACAACCACGCAAAATATGGGACCAATCTAGTAGATGGGATGTTTATACAAAAGAATCTGATATAATGTTTACATTAAATAATAATTTAGGAGAATATGGTCTAGCTCCTACTGCTGAAGAATGTGCTACTTTATTTGGAGCAAACAGACTTCAATCTTATAAAACATTACCTGCTATTTATTTTCAAATTGGAGAAAAATTTAGAAAAGAAATAAGAACAAGAGGTTATTTATTTAGACCAAGAACTTTTACTATGATGGATGCTTACTCATTTGATAAAACTGAAGAAGATATGCATAAGACATTTAATAAAATGCATGATGTATATATAAATATATTTAATAGAATTGGTATAGATGTTGTTCCAGTTGTTAGTGATGGAGGAACAATAGGTGGTAGAGTTTCTGAAGAATTTCAAACACTTACTAATTTAGGTGAAGATATCATTCTTTATGATAAAAAAAATAATGTTGGATTAAATAAAGAAGTATTAGACTTTGAAGATAGTGAAACATTTCTAAAAGCATTTGGAATATCAAATATTGAAAACTTAAAAGAGTATCACTCTTTAGAGTTAGGAAACAATTTTGAATTAGGAACAAAATACTCTGATTCTATGAAACTTTATTTTACTGATGAAAATGGAAAATCTAAACCTTATTATATGGGATGTTATGGCATAGGATTAGGAAGAATCACTGCTTGTATTTTAGAAAATAATATTATTAGAGAAAAAGAAAAGATTAAAGGATTTTCTATTCCATATAACATTGCTCCATACAAAGTGCAAATTATTTATAATGAAAATAATAGGAAAGAAGCAGAAAAATTATATAGTTATTTATTAGAAAATAATATTCAATCAATAATAGATGATCGAGAAAATTTAACTATTGGTAATAGAATAAATGATGTTTATGTTTTAGGAACTCCTAAAATGATAATTTTAGGTAATCATTTTGATAACGCAAATTATATAATTGAAGATACAAAAACTAAAGAGAAAATAAGTGTTGATATTGACAATATTTTAAATGAATTAAAATAATAATTTACAATTTATACAAACGATTATTAAATTAACAAAAATCTATTCCATAAATATTAAAATCATGGTATATTATTAATAGCAACGGAAGATTATATGTATTCTTTCGTTATTGGAAAAGAGTTGTAGATAACTACGACACTCGCTCCATTGAGAGAATTACTCACACCCTCGTGTGAGTTTTATTTTATAAAAATATCCTATATCGCTCGTTGACATGGGATTTTTTCATGTTGGAAAGGAGGTTTACTTAAATGAAAATAACCATAGAACAATTAGAATTTCCTTTATGTGTCAAAGAAAAGATTACCAAGATACCTAAAATATCAAAACTACATTTAGAATTTATAAATGGTAAAAATATTCATTTTAATAAAACTAACCTTTCTATTCATGAGCCACATAAAATTATTATTAGTAATAATCTATCTTGTTTAATTCTACTTGTATTTAATAATGATAATAATATTTATATAAAAGATAGCTTAGATACTATTACTATAAAAAGACTAGAAACATTAGTTTTACAAATGATTTCGTAACTACATTGCCATTTACGTTCCTATAAAAATGTGATAAAATGGTAATATACGGAAATTTATATATAACCGTATAATTTTAAGTATTTTGAAGTTCTTTACACAAGGGAAATTCTCTCTTGTTTTTTTGTCGTTCAAAAAGAAAGGAGAAGAAAAAATGAACGAAAAGAAGAACTTTATGGTTGGACTTTATCCTCGTGTTTCGACAGAAGATCAATCAAGGTATGGACATAGTTTAGATGAGCAAGAAGAAAGTATGAAAAAACTATGTGACTTTAAAGGCTACACAATTTATAAGATTTATCGTGAAGAAGGTGTTTCTGCTAAAAGTATGGATAGACCTAAGTTTCAAGAAATGATTAACGATTTAAAAAGTGGCAAAATAAATAAAATTATTGTCTATAAACTAGATAGACTTACTCGTTCTATCCAAGACTTAGAAAGCATTTGTAAATTAATTGAAGAAACGGATACTAGTTTAGAAAGTGTATCAGAAGAAATTAATACCGATACTGCAACAGGGAAATTCTTTATTAGAATGACTACAATACTTGCTCAACTAGAAATCGAAAGAACTAGTGAAAGAACAAAGTTTGGTTTAACTGGTGCAGCCAAAAAAGGACATTTTAGTGGTAAAGCACCTATTGGTTACAGAAAAGTTAATAAAGAATTAATAATTGATGATGTTGAAAGTGAAATCGTAAAGGACATATTTAAATCCTATCTTAATGGCTTATCAGTTTGTGCTATTACAAAAAAATTAAATAATAAAAATGCTCTTAATCGACATTGGAGAACAACAACGATTGACAGAATGCTTTCTAATTATATTTATGCAGGAGATTATCAACACCGAAAAAGAATTAAAGATGAAGAAACAATATTACTTGAAGATGTATGCCCTGCCATTATTAATAAAGAGGATTTTAAACTAGTCCAAAAACAAAAGGAAAAGAATTTAAAAAACTATACTAGGAAACACACTTATGTATATATGCAGAAAATAGTTTGTTCTAAATGCAAGAAAATCATGGGTGGCTCTTCTACTACCTCTAAAAATAAACCTACTCAAATCTACTATAGATGTAATTGTTGTAATACTAGAATTAATGAAAAGAAAATTGAAGAACCCTTAATGCTATTTTTAAACGATATGTTAGATTATTACTTGCTTATAGATAATAACTTTAAATCATTTTTTAACGAAGATATTACTACTGAAATAGAAAGATACAATAAAATAGTAAAAGAATTAAATAACAAGCTAAAAAGAATTAAAAAAGCCTATGTTGATAGTGTTATTGAATTAGATGAATTTAAAGATGAAGAAATTAGTATTAAAAGACAGATTGAAGAAACTGAACTTAAACTAAATAATTTAAAACAAGCGAATAAGAATATTAATAATAAAGAAGAATTAAAACTATATACTAATCTATTTCAATTAGAAAAATTAAAGTATAAATCTTATTATGTCAGAAAAAATGGACTGTGGAACAAACTTAGCAAAGAACAAAAATCAGAGTTAATCAAAAAATATATTGATTCCATTGAAATAGAAAAAGTAAAAGATGCAGTAATCATTAAAAAAATTAATATCAATAAAAAAGAAATTGAAAACATTGGTTATATGTTTAGAAACGATTGTTTTGATATGGTAGTTAATATTAATGAAAAAGATATTATACTATCTAATGAAAAAACAAAAGAAGATATTAATAAATATATTTCATCACTAAGTAAATATTATAAAATAAATTCTATAACCATTAATAAAGAGAAACTTGACATTAATAATTTATCTAGCAATTCTGTTCTACAAATTATTCCTAATAAAAAGCAAAGTAAATTCGATAAAGATAAGTATACTTTGCTTCAAATAAATATATAAAAACTAGCAAAACTATGATATAATAATTAGCAACTGAGGTGAACTTATGAATAAATATGAAGTAATTTTATTTGATTTAGATGACACTTTAATAGACAATTTGGAAAATGTTCGTCATGCATATACAAAAATGGTTGAATCAGTTGGAGAACATTACATAGAAAAAGGATTTAAAAAATGGTACGATTTAGACAAAAAATTTTGGATTGATTTTCATGAAAAAAAGATAATTGTTCCAAAAGAATATCAAAGTCCACAAGAACTTTTTGTTCAATATGTTAGAAGTTTAAGATATCAGATGTATTTTGAAGGAAGAATATCATTAGAAAAGGCTTTCGAAATAAATGAACTATTTTTGGCTAGTCTAAATGAAATAGTTGTTCCAATAGATGGTGCTTACGAAACATTAAAATATTTACATGAAAAATATAAATTAGTAATAACAACAAATGGACCAACTGTAGCAGTAGAATCAAAATTAGGAAAAATTGGTTGTTTAGATTTTGTTGACTCAATTTTTTCAGCTGATATGACAAGACAAACAGTAACTAAACCTAGCAAAGAATATTTTGATGAATTAAAAGAATATCTAAAATTCTATGATAATAATAAAATGTTAATCATTGGGGATTCATTAAGATCAGAAGTTCAAGGAGGAATGAATTCTGGTATAGATTCTTGTTGGTTAAATCGCAATAATGAAGAACTACCGGAACAATATAAACCTACTATGGTCATTAATAATCTAAAGCAGTTAACAAAAAAATTATAAGAGCTTGAGCTCTTTTTTTGTTGTCCAAAAAGAAAGGAGAAGATTTTTATTAACTACTTTTTTGAAGTAGTATTATCACAAATTCTTGATTATTTTGAAAGAAATACTGAACAAGTAACTAATTATTTCCTATTAGAAATATTAAAGAATGATAAAAAATATCAAAAACAAATTAAAAGAATTTTAGAAACAAATAAACAAAATAAGAAAGGAGAATAAAGTTGAGTTATGCTATATTTAGAAGTAAAGGTATTAAAACTTTAAATGATTTATCACAAATCGGTTCTCATAATCAACGAACAAAAGACTATTATAAATCTAATCCAGATATTAGAATTGAAGATTCTAAAAATAATATTGAATTAATTAGTTGTAATAAGAAGTATATAAATAAATTTTATGAAATTACAAAAGATTATCAAAAAGAGTTTAATGATAGAATGAAAACAATCAGATCTGATAGAAAGAAATCATTTTATGAGTTTGTAAATAATTCTAAAGGTGTTGTTGCTGATGAAATGATTTTTACTAGCGATGCAGAGTTCTTTAAGAATATGAGCCACGAAGATATAATGAAATGGGCAACCGAAAGTATAAATTTTGTCATAGAAGATTTAGGTTATAAGAAAGAACAAATTATTCATGCTAC
>CALXZZ010000093.1 GCA_944393365.1 uncultured Clostridia bacterium | reverse complement strand
GTTGCAAATGGATATGCAAAAAAATGTGAAATACAAGTATCATATGCAATAGGAATGAAAGAACCACTTTCAATATGCGTAAACACATTTGGTACAAGCACAAAATCAGAAGCGGAACTAGTAAATTTAATAAAAGAAAAATTTGATTTAACACCAGATGGAATTATAAAATATTTAGATTTAAAAAGACCAATATATTCTAAAACAACAAACTATGGGCATTTCGGAAAAAAAGATTTACCATGGGAAAAAATAATAAAAATTTAATGTCGCGTTGGGGACGTTTCTCCTGCGACATTTTTTAATGGAAAAATTTTTAAATAAAAATTTTGTCGAATATTAAATAAAATTATAAAAAAAGGTAAAAATAAAATTGAATGAGGAGGTGTAATAATGAAAAATACAAAAAAATTAATAGTATTTTTAATTGCAATTTTTGCATTAATGTTAATAAGTCCAAACTTAAGTCAAGCTGCAACACCAATTACTGATGAAAGTTCTTTACTAAGTGCTATATCAAGTGCAGATTCAGGAGCAACAATCACATTACAAAACAACATAACAGTAACAGCACCTATAGTAATCCAAAAAGAATTAACAATCAATGGTAATGGGTATACAGTTACAGGTTCAAGTGACTGGACATCAACATCAGGAAACCAAACAATGTTTACAGCACAATTTGCTGAAGGAAAACTTACATTAAAAAATATCAATTTACAAAATGGACCAAAATATGGTGTACAATCATATGATGGAGCAACTGTAATATTAGACAATGTTTCAATTACAGGATTCAGATATGGAGGAGTACTAGCTAATGGTGGTAAAATCGAAGTAAGAGATTTACATTTAGGATATAATGGAACAGGTGCAAATAATGGTATAGAAATAGACAAAGGAGCATCTGCAACAAATAATCCAACTTTAGTAATGAATGGGGTATTAAAATCTGATACAAATGAAAATGTAGTCAGAGTTGCAGAAAATGGTAGTCTTACAGAATTCACTATAACTAATACAGCTAACACAACAAATAAAGTTGTATTAACAGAAGACTCTGTAGTATTAACAGATGCAAATGACAATGTAATTTCAGAAACATCAGTACCAGATAAAGTAACTGTTAATGCAGACAGTCAAAAAGTTATAGTAACTATATTTGCAAATAATGACGTAAATAGAATAACAGTAGATAAAGGAGAAACTATTACAGCAGATTTATTAAAATCTCATATTACAATAGCACAAGGATATGAAATAGATGGTTTCTATACAGATGCTCAGTATACAACTGAATTTGATTTTAGTAAAACAATAGACACAGACACAAGTATTTATGCAAAAATTTCTAAAGTTGAAAATACCCAAAACACACCACAAAAAGATGAAACTCCAAAAACAGGTGTAGAAAACTATTTAGGCATTGCATTATGTACAATATTATTCTCGTTAGTAGTTATTTTATTCATGAAAAAGAAGGATATAAGAGAATAGGCTAAATGTCTATTCTTTTATTATATTGGTGAAAATAATGAAAAAGGTTTCTAAAACAAAAAGAAAAATTATATATTATTCAATATACACTATATTAGCTTTATTAATTATTTTATCAATTATATACATTGCAAATTACTTTTTATCAAAAAAACAAGCCATACAAGAAAGTCAATTATTAGACAAAATAGAAATAGATGAAAATCAAGTAAAAGAAGCAAACGAAACAACAGAAGAAGCAAATATAACTACACAAGAAAATATAGAAGAAACAATCAATCAACAAACTGAACGAATATTAAAAGTACAAAAACTTCAAGAAGAAAATTCTGATATTGTTGGATGGCTAGAAATAGAAGGAACAAGTATAAATTATCCAGTATTACAGGGAACAGATAATGAATATTACATGACTCATAACTATAAAAAACAAAAATCTAAAAATGGCTCTATATTTTTAACAAAAGATTATGACTGGTCAATACCAAGTAGTAATCTCCTGATATATGGACATAATTTAAATAATGGAACAATGTTTCAAGAATTGTTAAAGTATGAAAAAGAAGAGTTTTACAAAGAACATCCAATTATTCGTTTTACAACAAATAAAGAAGATGCAGAGTATGAAATTATTTCAGTTTTTAAATCAAGAGTTTATTATAAAACAGAGAAAAATGTTTTTAGATATTATTTTTTTGTAAATGCGAATTCAGAAGCGGAATACAATGAATTTGTACAAAATGCAAAAAAAGCATCATTATATGATATTGATAAAACAGCGAAATTTGGTGACCAACTAATTACATTATCTACATGTTCTTATCATGTAGAAGATGGAAGGTTTGCAGTGGTGGGAAGAAAAACTAGAGGGTAGCATATATACTATCCTCTAGTTTTTGATATCTTACAAAAATGTAATACAAATGTAAGATTAAAAAATAGCAAAGACTTAGAAGATGATTTATAATATAAATAAAACATAGGAAAGGAGAAATTATAATGAGCAATGTATTAGAGGTGAAAAACATTGAAAAATACTATGGAAACAAATCAAATCTAACAAAAGCAATTGATGGAATTAGTTTCAATATAGAAGAAGGAGAATTTGTTGGAATAATGGGAGCATCAGGTTCTGGAAAAACAACACTATTAAATTGTATTTCAACAATAGATAGGGTAACTGCAGGAAAAATCATCATAAATAACCAAGACATAACAAAGTTAAAAGGAAACAAATTAAACAAATTCAGAAGAGAAGAATTAGGATTTATATTCCAAGATTTCAACCTACTTGACACTTTAACTGCTTATGAAAATATTGCTTTAGCATTAACAATTCAAAAAGTAAATCCACACGAAATAGATAAAAGAGTAAAAGAAGTAGCAGAAAAATTAGATATCACAGGAATATTAAACAAATATCCATATCAAATATCTGGTGGACAAAAGCAAAGAGTAGCATCAAGCAGAGCCATAATAACTAACCCTAAAATAATACTTGCAGATGAGCCAACTGGAGCATTAGACTCAAAATCTGCAAGACAACTTCTAGAAAGTTTTGACAACTTGAATAGAAATTTAGGTGCAACAATATTAATGGTTACACATGATGCCTTTACTGCAAGTTATGCAGATAGAATAATATTTATCAAGGATGGAAAGTTATTCAATGAACTTATAAAAGGTGAAGATACAAGAAAACAATTCTTTGAAAAAATAATCGAGGTGCAAACACTTCTTGGAGGTGATTTGAACGATGTTATTTAAGTTATCTATAAGAAATATGAAAAAGAGTTTTAAAGATTATGCTATATACTTTTTAACATTAGTATTAGGTGTAGCAATATTCTATATGTTTAACTCTTTAGACAGCCAACAAGCAATGCTTGAAGTATCTGAGTCAACAAGGTCAATGATACAATTAATGGTACAACTGATTGGGATGATTTCTGTATTTATTGCGATTGTACTTGGATTTTTAATTGTATATGCAAACAACTTCTTAATAAATAGAAGGAAAAGAGAATTTGGTATATATATGACATTGGGAATGGGAAGAAGGCAAATATCAACTATCATATTATTAGAAACAATATTAGTAGGAATCTTATCATTGATTGTAGGTATTTTTATAGGTGTATTTGCATCACAGTTTATGTCTATATTAGTAGCAAAACTATTTGAAGCAGATATGACTGAATTTACTTTTGTATTTTCAAAAGACGCCTGTATAAAAACTTGCATATATTTTGCAGTAATGTATATAGCTGTTATTATATTTAACACATTAACGATTTCAAGATACAAATTAATTAATTTATTAACAGCTGTAAGAAAAAATGAAAAAATAAAAATGAAAAATCCTATCATATCAATACTTGTATTTATAGCATCAAGCATATTATTAGGATATGCTTATTACTTAGTAACAGGTGGAGTGCATGAGCTACAAACAGCTGAAAAACTATTAAAACCAATTTTAATGGGAATAGTAGGAACAGTAGGAATATTCTGGTCTTTATCAGGATTTATATTAAGAATTATTCAATCAAGTAAAAAGATTTATTTAAAAGAAACAAATATGTTTGTATTAAGGCAACTTAATAACAAAATTAATACAAATATAATTAGTATGAGTATAATTTGCTTAATGTTATTTATGACGATTAGTGCGTTGTCTAGTAGCTTATCAATACAGTCAGCACTAGACTCTCAATTAGAAGAATTTACACCAGTAGATGTAAACTTATATAAACCAGCATATTTACCAGAAAGCTATGTGAACTCATATACAGAGCAAACTGTATATTATACAGAAGAACAAAGAGAAGATTCAAGAAAGCCAGTAAGTTATACACTTGAAACCAATGGATATGATATGAATAATTTGAAAGATATTATAGAAATCCCTATCTATGCAATACCAGAATGGACTTTGGCATATAGTTTAGGAGATTATTATGAAACTACAAAAAGTCAATATCCAATGCTTTCTTATGAAACATCAGAATCTATAATTAAAATATCAGACTATAACAAAATTGCAGAACTATATGGAGAAGAACAATACACATTAAATGATGATGAATATATTGTACTTTGCAATTATGATCAAATGACAGATATAAGAAATCAAACACTAAGAGCAAATTCGAATATAGAGATAAATGGAAAAACATATCATTCAAAATACAATGAGTGTAAAGATGGTTTTGTATTTATGGCAACAACTGAAATAAATGCAGGAATTATATTAGTACCAGATAATTTTGAATTTAAAAATGAATGGACAGAGCAATACCTTTTAGTGGCAAATTATAATGCAGAAACAGAAGAAGGTAAACAAGAAATAGAAAATACATTAATAGGAAGTGGAGATACAGAATTTTTTGAAAATATCCAAGAAAAAGGAATAAACCTTGATGGATCTTCTAAAATCAGCATAACAGAATCTAGTAAAGGATTATCAACAATTATCATATTTATTGCAATTTATTTAGGAATTGTATTCTTAATTGCAAGTGCAGCCATTTTAGCATTAAAACAACTTACAGAAAGCTCTGATAACAAACAAAGATATACAATTTTAAGAAAAATTGGTTGTGATGAAAAGATGATAAATCAAGCCCTATTTAGACAAATATTTATTTTCTTTATGATGCCTTTAATACTTGCAATGATACACTCAATATTTGGAATTAAATTTATATTATCAATGTTAGAAGTATTAGCATCACCAGATGAACTACTACCTTCAATTATTGTTACAGCATTAATTATTGGCGTAATTTATGGAGTGTATTTCTTAGCAACATACTTTGGAAGCAAGAACATAATTAAAGAGGAGGAATAAAAATGGAAGATTTTAAAGAAAAAATACCAATGATTATTGCAGTAATCATTGTGATAGCTTTAGCAGTTGGAGCATATTACTTTTTGGTAGTGCATAAAGACTTGTATTATACCCAAATAGATAACACTAAAATAGAAGAAATTTCAGGTTCAGATGATATGAAATATCAATATACATTAACTGCATATAACAAAAACGGAAAAGAAAAAGAGGTACAATTTAAAACCAGCAGAGAATTAAGAGAAGATGCTTATTTAGAATTAGATATAATGCAAATGAGAGGAGTAGTAAACTGGAGAGAAGTACAAGTAGAAGAACTACCAGATGATGTAAAAACAGCAATGAATATTGAATAATCAAAAATGAATGTAGAAAGAAATGAGGTGGTAAGATGAAAAAGTTATTTAAAGTATTGATTTTCTTATTTCTAATTGGAATGAGTATAGCATTACTATTCATAGGTAATGGATATAACATGTATAAAGAAGCAATAAAAGATACACCTCTTAAAGAAAAAGTTGCAGAAATAAGAGCAAAAGAAAATTATGCAGAATTTTCAGAATTACCACAAATGTATGTAAATGCAGTAATAAGTGTAGAAGATAAAAGA
>CALXZZ010000092.1 GCA_944393365.1 uncultured Clostridia bacterium | reverse complement strand
TCGGTGAAAATAAGATGAATTTAAAAGATAAACTAAACTTGTAGAAGTTTATATGGAAAGTATTATGGACAGGAGTTCGACTCTCCTCATCTCCACCAACATTATAAGAAATGCGGGTATAATTTAGTGGTAGAATGCCATGCTTCCGACCTGGTCGCGCGAGTTCGATTCTCGCTACCCGCTCCAATAGGATACTATAACAGATAAAAAAAATAATATATAAATTAAAAAGGGTGATTTTTATAATCACTCTTTTAATATGTTAGTTATTTTTAATTTTCAAACAATTAATTTAATTTCACATCTAATACAAAATCTTTTTTATTCAAATAATTTAAAATGCCACTATCAGTTTTAAAATTAAACTTTAAAATATAGCTACAAAGCATTTGATACTTTTTACCAAACTTTTTATTAATACTATTTATACCATATTTACCGTCACCAATAATAGGATATCCAAGATAAGCTAAATGAGCTCTAATTTGATGTGTTTTACCAGTTTCAATTTGAACATCTAATAGACTTGTATTATTTGAATAATTCTCAATAACAGAATAAGTAGTAACTATTTTTTGATATCCTTTTTTAAATGTATCACTAATATATACTTGTGATTTTTTAGTATCTTTAAATAAATATGCTTCACATCTTTTAAAGTTATCTTTTGGAATTCCATATACTAAAGCTTTGTAATGCTTTTCTATTTCATGATTTTTGAATTTGTCTAATAAAATTTTTAGACTTTCATTATTTTTAGCAAATAGAATTAATCCAGTTGTATTTCTATCTAATCTATGGCAGGGCATAGGTTTAAATTCTAAATTTTCATATTTTTTATGGACTAATGATGTTAGACTGTTTTCTCCAGTTACTTCTATATTATATGGCTTGTCTATGATTAAAATATTTTCATCTTCATAAAAAATATTGAGTTTAATAGAAGGCATCAATATATCATCAGAAATATATACTAAGATTTGGTCTCCTTCAAAAACACTAACATTTTCATTTATTCTTTTTCCATTTATTTTTATATCCTTCTTTCTTAATGTTTTATAGAATAAATTGTTTGTTAGTGTTGGCAATTTAGCCATTAAAAATGTATTCAATTTTTTATTATCATATTTTTTATCTACAATTAAATTTTTCATAGATATATTATATAAATAAATGCTATAAAAGGCAAGAAAATTGATAAAATTTGAAAAATTATGTAAAATATGTTAAAATAGTATTGTATCAAAAAATTTTACATTAGGAGGATGGTCAAGATGAATAAAAAGGATTTTATGACATTGGAAGGCATTGGAAAGGAGAATAAGGGACGTATTTATCGGGATTACAAGGGTGACACTGATGGCATATTGTATTTTGAAGATAAGAGAAACAACTTATTAATGCGGCAAATTGTACCAATTGCAAAAGATGTCGAATTGGTAAGAAGTACTCAGAAGATTGCGGCTAGTCAATATGTTTTAGTTGATAAAGATACATCTCATTTCATACCACTTGTCAACGTTATGGCAGAGTATACTGACGAAGAGTTAAAGAAAAAGATTAGAGAATCGAATCCTCTTGTTAATGAGGAAGGTGCTATGAGCGTTGCAATATTCAATTTGAAAACAGCGGAATTTATTGCAATATTAGATGTGGAGCCAGCCAAACCGTCAGTTGATGAAATTGAAGAAATTTTTAAAGGTATTGGAGCAATAACTTTTACTTTTTCAAGGAATTTAGTTATCAGAAAAAGATATGGACAAAAGGTACGTAGATGGGTGGAAGAGTTTTTCAAAGAAAATAATATATATCCGCTTGGATGTTGTGAAGTTATTTTTGAGAACAATGAAAACAAGTTGATTCCAATTGATTAATAAAGACCATCAAACTGGCACTAGAGTTATTCTAGATGCCAGTTTTTATATCTTTTGATATTTTAGTATTGAGTTATAATTAGAAAACATGTTGAATATAATAAAATGAAAATTATGGAAAATGAGAGTTATAAACGTTAGAACTAATAAAGGAAATTCTATTAATGTGAACTTTTTGTGAAAATTGATAAAAAACACTTGACTTTTTTATTAATTGGGTATAAATTATTAGCAGTCAAACAATAAGAGTGCTAAAAACACTAAAAGGAGGTAATTTAAAATGATTAAACCATTAGGAAGTAGAGTATTAATAAAAATGAAAGAAGGCGAAGAAACAACAAAAAGTGGAATAATATTAGCACAAGCTGCTCAAGAAAAACCACAAATAGCAGAAGTAATAGAAGTAGGACCAGGAGAAGTAATAGATGGTAAAAAAGAAGAAATGCTTGTTAAAAAAGGTGATAATGTTATAGTAAGCAAATATTCAGGAACAGAAGTAAAATATGAAGGAACAGATTATATAATTGTTAAACAAGAAGATATATTAGCAATTGTTGAGTAAAATAAATAAAAAAGAGTTATTTAATAAAGGATTGAGGTTCGTCCCTAAATCCCTAAAAACAGGGATTTTTAGGACCGTCCCAAAATCCCTGTTATGAAAGGTAGGTAATTAAAAATGGCAAAAGTTATTAAATTTGGAGAAGATGCAAGAAAATCTTTGTTAGAAGGTGTTAATAAGTTAGCAGATACTGTTAAAGTTACATTAGGACCTAAAGGAAGAAATGTGGTTTTAGACAAAAGTTTTGGTGCACCACTTATTACAAATGATGGTGTAACAATAGCAAAAGAGATTGAATTAGAAGACAAATTTGAAAATATGGGAGCAAGATTAGTTAAAGAGGTTTCAACAAAAACTAATGATGTTGCAGGAGATGGAACAACAACAGCTACAGTTTTAGCACAAAGTATGATTAAAGAAGGCGTTAAAAATGTAGCAGCAGGTGCAGATCCTATGGCAATTAAAAGAGGTATGGACAAAGCTGTAAATACTGCAGTAGAAGGATTGAAAGAAATTAGCTCAGAAGTTAATGGAAAAGATGATATTGCAAGAGTTGCAAGTATTTCTGCAAATAATGAAGAAATTGGAAACTTAATTGCTGAAGCAATGGAAAAAGTTTCAAAAGATGGTGTTATTACTATTGAAGAATCAAAAACATCAAATACTGAATTAAATGTTGTTGAAGGAATGCAATTTGATAAAGGATATTTATCTCCATATATGGCAACAGATACAGAAAAAATGGAAGCAGTTTTAGATAATCCATACATATTATTAACAGACAAGAAAATAAGTAATATTCAAGAAATATTACCATTATTAGAAAGTTTAATGCAAGAATCAGGAAAACTATTAATAGTTTGTGATGATATGGAAGGAGAAGCTTTATCAACATTAATCTTAAATAAATTAAGAGGTGTATTAAATGTTGTAGCAGTTAAAGCTCCTGGATTTGGAGATAAGAGAAAAGCAATGTTACAAGATATTGCAACATTAACAGGTGCAGAAGTTATTACATCAGATTTAGGATTAGAATTAAAAGATACAACAATTGCACAATTAGGTCGTGCAAAACAAGTTAAAGTTCAAAAAGAAAATACAATAATTGTTGATGGTGCAGGAGATAAACAACAAATAGCTGATAGAGTTGCACAAATTAAAGCTCAAATTAATGAAACAAAGAGCGATTATGATAAAGAACAATTACAAGAAAGACTAGCAAAAATTGCTGGTGGAGTTGCAGTAATTGGTGTTGGAGCAGCAACAGAAGTTGAAATGAAAGATAAAAAATTAAGAATAGAAGATGCTTTATCTGCAACAAAAGCAGCAGTTGAAGAAGGTATAGTTGCAGGTGGTGGAACAGCTTTAATTAATGTTATACCAAAAGTTGAAAAATTAGTAGAAAGTCTAAAAGATGGTGAAAAATTAGGTGCTGAGATTGTATTAAAAGCATTAGAAGAACCAGCTAGACAAATTGCTATAAATGCAGGACTAGAGCCAGCAGTTATAGTTGAAAAAGTTAAGACTTCAAATGTAGGTGTTGGATTTGATGCAGGAAAAGAAGAATATGTTGATATGAAAAAAGCAGGAATTGTAGACCCTACAAAAGTTACAAGAAGTGCATTACAAAATGCTGCATCAATAGCTTCAATGGTACTTACAACTGAAAGTTTAGTTACAGATGCACCAGAACAAAAATGTAATTGTGGAAATCATGGAGAAGGAGTGCCATCAGGAATGGATGGAATGTATTAATCTGAATACAACACATAGAATAAAAGCAATAAAAAGTAGGAATATTAGTTTTAATATTTCTACTTTTTGTGTTATAATACTATAAACGTTGGAAAATATATGATTACAAAGGTTTATAGGTATCCCTTTTTGAAACCTAAATATATTAATAAAGAAAAGGATTAATTATGCAAGAAAAGTGGAATCAAAGAACTGAAATGTTAATAGGAAAAGAAGCAATACAAAAATTAGAAAAAGCAAAAGTTGCAGTATTCGGAATAGGAGGAGTAGGCTCTTTTGTAGTAGAAGGACTAACTAGAGCTGGTGTAGGAAATTTAGTTTTAATAGATCCAGATGATATTTCAATTACTAATTTGAATAGGCAAATACTTGCAACACATAGTACAGTTGGAAAAAGTAAAGTAGAAGTTATGAGAGAGCGTGTTTTAGATATTAATCTAGATGCTAATGTAGAAATATATAGAGGAAATGAGTTTGATGATGGAGAAGAAAATATAATAAACTCTAGTTTTTCGTATGTAGTTGATGCCGTAGATACAGTGACGACTAAAATAAAGCTAATAGAAAGGGCAAAAAAGGAAAATGTGCCAATCATATCTTGCATGGGAACTGGTAATAAATTAAACCCATCAAAATTTGAAATTACAGATATTTATAAAACTACAGTATGTCCGCTTGCTAAAGTTATGAGAAAAGAATTAAGAAAGAGAAATATACAGGATTTAAAAGTTTTGTATTCAAAAGAGGAGCCAATAAAAGTAAATACAGAAATTGAAGAAGATAATTTAAATAGAAAAAAATCCGTTCCGGGGAGTATTTCTTTTGTTCCATCTGTTGCAGGTTTAATAATATCAGGAGAGGTTGTAAAAGATATAATAAAAAAAGAATAGAGAAGGGAGTAAATGTATATTATGGTTTACTAATATACGTTATAATTTTAAATGGAGAAACAAAAAGGAATAAATTATAAGAAATATATTAAATTTGGAATTGTTATAATTTTGATTGCTATTTTTAGTAGTTTATGGATTGCAGTAGAGAATGGTAATATACATGGATTTGATGAGAAAATATATGATGCAATAAGTAGTGTTAAATCACCTATGCTGACAAATATATTAGTAATTATCACAGAAATTGGTGGATTTTTTGGTTTACTTTTTATACTACTAGTTACAGTAATAATATTATTGTATAAAGGCAGAAAAAAAGAGACACTTGGAATTATGCTTAACTTAGCTATAAGTACATATGTGTATATTTTTTTAAAGCAAGTTTTTCAGAGAACAAGGCCAATTACTGGAGATATTTTGATAGATGAAACTGGTTTCAGTTTTCCATCTGGACATTCTACTAATAATATGGCTTTTTATGGTTTTGCTATTTATTTAGTTTGTTTGAATGTTAAAAATCATAGATTAAGAAATTTTTTATGTGTCATATTGGCATTAATACCAATAGTGATAGGAATTAGTAGGATTTATTTAAGAGTGCATTATCCTAGTGATGTAATTGCTGGATTTTCTTTAGGAATTGTGTTAGTTATATTGTTTACAAGTTTTATATATCCAAGAATTAAATTGTAAAGATGTTTGTAAAAAGTTCTAACGATAAATATATGGGAATACAATTAAACAAAAGTATTTCCATAAAGGAGTTAGAACAATATGAAAAATGTATCAATAGAAGAACGTGCAGTAGAACTTGCACATTATATTATAGATTCAAAAGATACAGTAAGAGGAGCGGCAAAAAAATTTGGAATAAGTAAAAGTACAGTACACACCGAAGTAACATTCCAGAACGGTAAAAATAAATCACCTATAATCCCAGAAAGTATTGAAAT
>CALXZZ010000091.1 GCA_944393365.1 uncultured Clostridia bacterium | reverse complement strand
ATTGTTTCAGTAGTGTGTAATGGTAATTGATAATCATAGACAAAAACAACTATATTTTCATCTGATAAATAGTCATTGATATTATTACTCATTCTATTAACGTCCATATCAATTACTTTTACATTATCAAATTTTTTATTTATAATTGTTGCTATTTGTAATACATCTAATGGTTCAGCTAAAATAGACCTATTTGTAAATGGTTTGTTTGCTGGATTAACTACTAAAAAATTCATAATAAATCCCCCTTAAAAGTTGGTTTCTATTATAGCACAAAATTCATTAAATAGTTACTCTTTTCTTAATTTTACAAAAAAAAATACTATGATATAGCTTATTTACCATTATTAGCTAAACATATCATAGTATTAATTTTTCTTAGGTAGTTTATCATAATCATACTTATCCATAATTGGATTAAGTAATTCTTGTGCTTTATTTAATTCTTCTATTGCTTGTTCTAAAGTATATTCACTTTTTCCATCTTTAAGTAATTTTAAATGTTCTGCTACTTCAAAGATTATAAATCCAACCTCTCTTGCTCTTTCTCTTTTATTAAAATCGAATTGTAATAAATCTGTTTCTGATTCTTTATATTGTTCAATTAAGTCTTTTAAATCTTTACTAGATTTATTTGCATATTTATCTTTAGAAAAATAGAAAAGCATTTCATCATATCCTGCAACCTTTAATAGTTTCTGTAATGACATATCTAAAGTTTCAGCAATTTTACGTAGATCATCAATATCTACTTTTTTTATTTTACCATTAATTAAATCATTTAAAGTACTTCTACTAATACCTGTTAACTTAGCAAGTTCTCTTTGTGAAATACCTTTTGTTTCTCTTGCTGATTCAATTAAATTTTTAAGTTCTTCTGAGTTCATAATAACACTTCTTTCTCCCCTTTTTTCTCTCGACAATTTAATTTTACCACGTTTTTGTTTAAATGTCTAGTTTTTCGGTCAAATTGTATTGACAACATTTTCGGACGGTGTTATATTTAAACTGTCCTTAATATCGGACATTTTAAAGAAAGGAGGTAAAGAATATGAGATTATTTAAGAAAGATAATATTGATAATTATATAATTCCTAAAGATTTATCTATCGGAGCAACTGGTATGCTTAATTCATTATTAGTTAGAACTAATGATGAACTTAAAAATACTAACCTCTACTCTCTTAGTAATGATAGTAGAAAAGATGTTGCTCTAGCATTTAGAGAATTAAGAAAGAAAAAATATATTATCTATAATTCATTAGATGATACATATTACGTTTATGTATCACCACAAAAAAATTAATACGAAAGGAGGAAAATAATATGTCTGCAGAAGAAACATTAAAATTAATAGCTAAGCAATGGTGCACCCTAGAAGATATTATGAAGTTAGGACATCTAGGTAGGAATTCTGCACTAAAGGCTAAAAAGAAAATAAAAGATAAATTAGAAAAACAAGGTTATCTTATTCCAAAGTCTGTTGTTCCAACAAAAGAAGTTGTAGCATTCTTTGATATAGATATTCCTTATTTAGAATCTAGAGTTTCTAGTAAACAATTAATTAAAAACATGTAAGAAAGGAGATACAAATTGAAACAGATAAATGAATTAAATAAAAGCATAAAAAAAGATATCATCGTCGAAAACCTAATGATATCAAATGGAGTTTATCTACTTGTATCTCATCCTAAGGTTGGCAAGTCAATGTTTGCTCAGCAACTTGCCTTCTCTCTTACTACTGGAGAAGATTTTTTAGGATTCAAAGTAAATCCCTCTCATGTCTTATATATTACCACAGAGGGCGATATAAATCAATTACAAGACCGATTTAAATTAATGAATTTGAAACCTAATGTAGATAAATTACACATTATAGATATAGATGATATTCCAGATTTTTATATCAGAGATATTGAAAGAGATATTCATGAATTAACCTTTGATAAAGAACCCTTATTCGTAATAATTGATATGTTTAAAGACATTAAATTTGATAGTGACTATAATCAAAATGATTATCAAGAAATAAATAATGTTGTATTTAAAAAGTTTAAAGAAATATGTAGAAAATATAACTGTACATTATTTGTTACACATCACTTAAATAAAAGTAATGGAATTATGGGTAGTGTCGGACTAACTGCTGACGCATCTGGAATTATGAAATTAAAAGAATCAAAAAATAATTGTAATAAACTAACTTTAGATTATAAAGGTAGAGATTTTAGTAGATTAGAATTGAATTTAAAAAGAAATGAAAATCAAACATTTAGCGTTATAAATGAGAATACTGATGATGAGACTGATTATAATCTACTACTATTTATAAAATATGCAGTTGCTAAAAAGGATTTTGATTACACAATATCAGATATCTTGTCTAAAACAAATATTTTATTAACTCCAACACAACTTGGAGGTTTAATTCAAAGAAACCTAAGTTTGTTGGAGAAAGAAGGTCTTCATATAACAAGTAAAAGAACTGCTAATGAAAGATTATGGCATTGTTCTTATGAAGAACCTTCCGAAAATAATGAATGAACGTGGCACGTTCTGACCTGTAAGGTTGGAAGTGGCGATAGTGAATTCATCATCCATTAATTAAATGATATAGTATATCGTTTAATTAATCTTGTGATAGCGAATGCCTTTACCTATTTATTAGGTATTGGCTCTAGCTATTACAAGCATAAAGGATTCTAAGGAATATTCCTTAGCTCACGGTTGGGCATATATTATGCCCTAGTGAGATAGAGTATTATTTTAAAACAAGCATTGAAAGGAGGTCAAAATAAATGTACTCAGGAAAACAAGCACTACGATTAGAAAAGTTTAAAGCATCAGATATTGGTGGACTAGATAAAGAATTAAAGGAAAGAAAAGGTTCTGGTAAATATGATAGTACTAGAACTCCATATAATATAGAATTAATAAATTATGATGGACCTACTCTAGCAAGTTCTACATATGATTATCTTTATTCTAACAATATAAACTATAACCCAAATAAAAAAAGTACAAAAGTATTGAATGGTTTAATCATAACAAGTGGTCAAGAATTCTTTGAACATTACGGAATGGAATTTAAAGATACTGGAGAAGTTTATAAAACTGGAGATAATGCATGTCAACCTATTAGACACGTAGTTATAGATGAAAATCATAATTTACCAGCTGAAATAAAAATGTTCTTTGATGAAAGTTTAAATTTTATTAAAGAATATGTAGGTAGTGAAAATATAAGATATGCAGCAATACATCTTGATGAATCTACTCCACATATGCATATATATTTTACTCCAGTAGTTAATGAAGTTAAAAGAAAAGTATTTAAGTTAGATGAAAATGGTCATCAATTAAAACACGAAATAACTAATAAAAAAGGAGAAAAGAAATTAGTACCATTTCAAAAGAAAGATAAAAATGGAAATAATATCTATGAAACAGTTGAAGGTAAATTTCTAAACTCTGATCAATTTTGGAAACAAAAAGGTGGTAATGCCTCTTATACTCTACTTCAAGATGATTATAACGAATTTATTAAGTCAAAAGGTTATAACTTGTTTAGAGGTGAAATTGGTGGAGATAAAACTCATCTAACTAATGCCATGAAACAACAAATTGAATTAAATGCTTTAAATAAAGAAATAAGAAAAGAAAATGAGCTATTAAAAGAGGCAAATAAAGCCGAGAATAGATTTATTGATAAAGTTGATAAAGAAACATCAAAAGATATCTTAAATCCTATTAAAAAAGGTATTTTAAAGCAATATAAAGATGAAGATATAGATAATCTATCTACTTACTCAAAAGAACTTGCTGAAGATAATATTAAAAAGGATTTAGAAATTAAACTTCTAACTAAAGAAGTTAATGATTTTAAATCAGGTAGAACTTATAAAGAACAAAATAGAATTATTGATAGTCAAAAGAAAATTATTAGTGAAAAAGATAATGAAATAAATATATGGAAAAATAAATTTGAAGAAATAACTAATGAATTTAAGATGTTTAAAAAGAAAATTCAAAAGAAAATATTCTCACTAACTTCTAAAATATTTGATATTCTTCATATACCATATACTTGGTATGAAGCAAATGATATTGATTTTGCTATTGATAAAACTAATAGTTATTTAAAGAAACATTCAAAATCTAAAGATGATTTTGAGAGATGATTATAAATATTCGTAGTTTGTATGATAAAATATAATTGTTACGAACTGGTATATTTATAAATCCCAACAAAAAGGAGGAATGAAATATGGGAATATATAAATTACCAAAAAACCAATGGACTAAAGATGGTCGTAAATATAAATATTATTGGAATGAAAAAGATAAAAACGGAAAATGGAAAAAAAGTTTTTCTAAAGCATATAAAACTAAATTAGATGCTATGAATGCTGAAAGAGAGTTTTTAAATAGTAAAGTTGAATTTGGTGGAGATATGGATATGACATTTGGTACTCTTACCGACCAATATATTGAATCTCAAAAAAATAAGGTTCGAAGAAGAACAATGGAAACATATTTAAAAAGGAGAAGATATTTTGCTGATTTTGAAAATGTTAAATTAAAAGATATGGATGGGAATCTATATCATAAGTTCCAACAGGATTTATGGAATAAACCTATTAAATGTTCTACTAGAAATGATGTTCAAAAGTTTTTAAAAATTATTCTTAATTGGGGAATGAAAATGTATGATATCAATCTAATGAAATTTTATAAAAAAATAGAGTTCTTTAAAGACCCTAATGAAATGAAAGAAGAAAAAGATGTTTACACTTTTGAAGAGTTTCAAAAATATATAACAGGAACTACTAATCTAAATGATAAAACAATGTTTGAAATGTTATATTATTGTGGATTACGTCGTGGTGAAGCAAGAGGTCTTCAATGGTCTGATATAGATTGGAATAATAAGTTAGTATCTATTACTAAACAAGCTAATAGTATCAAAGATAGTCAAAAGTATTATGAATTAACACCACCTAAAACATCTAAAAGTATTAGAACTTTACCTCTCACTGAAGTTTTATATAACGATTTAGTAAATTTATACAATGAAAAAAAGAAGTACTATGGATTCAATGACAAATGGTTTATCTTCGGAGAACATGAACCATTAACTTTCGGTATGATGTCTAGAATTAATGGTAGGATTGCTAAAAATGCAGATATTAGAAGAATTCCACTACACTCTTTTAGGCATAGTTGTGCTTCTTTACTAATAAATACTGGACAACCTGTAACAACTGTATCAAAATATTTAGGACACGCTAGTACTAAAGAAACATTAGATACCTATGCTCATATGTTTCCAAATAATCTAACTGATGTAAAAAATACTATGGATAATTTAAATCTAAGTATTTAAATAAACTCAAATAAAAAAATAATTTAGTATCTAAAAACTAATATTTGGTATCTAGTATGGTATCTAGATAAATCCAAAATAGTTAAAAATCCCTTATAAACAAAAGTATTCCCCTCTCTCGAGGGGAATTTCAGGGGGTTTTGGTTGAATTCACTCCTACATTAAGTCGTAGCGAGTGGTCATATTCTCATATTTCTATGTTTCCTATGACATCTTAATCATAACATTTTATTAAGTAAATAACAATACCTTTTCCAAAACTTTACATTTTTTATTGATTTTTGTGTAAACTAATTTAAATTGCCAATCTTATCTAACTCTTTATATATATGGTTATATTGTTCTAATTGCTCATTAAAGGCATTTGACATAAAGTTGACAACATCTTCTTTGACTCTAACTAGCATCTTGAAGTCACGATTGATGTTAGCTAGAATTAATCCTGTTTCACCACTTTGGCGGACACCAAAGAGATCTCCTTCACCACGATTTTCAAAATCGTATTCACTAATTTTGAAACCATCGTTATTATTTTCTAAGAATTTTAAACGATCACAATTTTCCTTAGAAATTAGAATACAGTAACTTTGAATATCGCCACGACCCACACGACCTCTTAATTGGTGTAAGGTTGATAGGCCAAATAAGTTAGCATTAAAGATGACAATCATCGAAGCATTGGGAACATTAACGCCGACTTCAATTACAGTCGTTGAAATTAATATATCGATCTTCCCTTTTTCAAAATTACGCATTACCTTCTCTTTTTCTTCTGACTCCAATTTACCATGAACAACTTCAATCTTGGCAATTTTGCCAAAAGCTTTTGCCATTTTTTCTTTTAATTCAATGACACTATAACTATCATCATCTTCCTCGATTGATGGAGCAATAACGTAGATTTGATGTTTTTGATCTAGTTCTTTTTTCATCATCGTTAATATTTCAAAGAGATCTTTCTCTTTTTTAGCATATGTTATGAC
>CALXZZ010000090.1 GCA_944393365.1 uncultured Clostridia bacterium | reverse complement strand
TTGTCGTCTATATTGAAATTATATATTAGGGGGTATTTTGTTGTCAAAGTTCATTTTTCATTTATTACAGGATGCTAAAAGAAAGAATATAAGAGAAGGATGCAATTGTTTAATGGGAAATGATATTGGTACATATGACAGTTGCGGACATTTGTGTAAATATTGCTATGCAAATGCTAATGAAAGATTAGTTAAAGAAAATATGAAAAAACATATAGAAACTTCTCCATTTCTAATTGGAAAAGAAGAGCCTGAAGACAAGGTGACAGAAGCAAAACAAAAATCGTGGATAATAGATGATAGACAAATAACACTTTTTAATTAAAATTCTAATTGTAAATCAAAGTAAAAAGTGATAATATTTAAAAATAATATGGAAGATAAATTTGAAAGGACAGGAATGCATGCAGTAAAAAGTTCAAGAGTAGATGCTCCAATAATTGAAGAATATCCTCTAACTTTAGAATGTAAAGTAGTAGAGCTTCAAAATGAGCCTTATGGATTTAGAGTATTAGGAGAAATAGTAAATGTTGTAGCAGATGAAAATGTTTTAGATGATAATGGAAAAGTTGATCCTAGTAAATTAAATGCTTTTGTGTTTGACCAATTTCAAAATGGATATTATGAGATAGGTAAAAAAGTTGGAACTGCTTGGAAAAGTGGAAAAAAATTTATGGATAAATAAATAAAAAAGATAGTTATAAAATTAGAAATAATTTTATTTTCTATCTTTTTTTATTATCAGTTAGATTTTAATTTGATTTTTTAATTCATCTAAAAACTTTTGAGAAGATTTTGAGAAAACCTGATATTTTTTCCAAACAAGTATTAAACTAGATTTTTTACTATTCTTCAAAGGTCTAAAACATAAATCACTATCTTCTCCAGTATTAACCAACTTATCAAGAGTAATAGCACAACCTACACCCTCATCCACCATTAAAGCAGCATTAAAAATAAGATTATAAGTAGAAATTATATTCAATTTATTAAAATCAGAACCAATCCAGTTAGAAAGTTCGTTTTCCATAAAAACCTGTCTTGAACAAATTAATGGAATATTTAAAAGATCATTCGGTTCTATAAAATCTTTTTTAGATAAGGGGTTATCTTTTCTCATCAAAAGTCCCCAAGTATCACTAAATGGTAGGTGTATATATTCATATTTTGTTACATCTACAGGTTCTATTAAAATTCCAAAATCAAGAAGACCTTTATCTAGTTTTTCAGTAACATCTTGGGCATTTCCACTAAAAAGATTATAATGAATATTTGGATAATTATTATTTAATTCTTTTATAGTTTTTGCTATAATTCTCATTCCTTCAGTCTCTCCACCACCAATAAAAACTTCACCAGAAATATCATTATCAACACTTATAAATTCAGCTTCTGTCTTATCAACTAAATCGACGATTTCTTGAGCTCTCTTTCTTAAAAGAATACCATCATCTGTTAAAGTTATTTTCCTATTTTCTCTAACAAAAAGCTTTTTACCAAGTTCTTCTTCTATATTCATAATAACCTTAGAAAGTCCAGGCTGGCTGATATGAAGAAATTCGCTTGCTTTAGTTATACTTTCTTCTCTTGCTACTGCAAGAAAATATCTATATTCTCTAAGTTCCATGAATATCCCACCTTTAATAATCATATTATATTATTTTTTCACATAACTGTCAATTATGAATAAGCATAACAAATAAGTATTTGTCAAGTGAAAAATCCTGATTTATAATATAAATTAGAAAAGAGGAAAAAGGATGAGAGGAGAACAAAATTTAAAAGAAGCAATTATACAAAATTTAAAAGATGCAGGTTGTAATAAAAAGATGATAGAAGAATTTGTAGGCTTATTTTCTACAAATAATAAGAATGAAATGTTAAATTTATTAGCAAAATATAGAAGAGAGTTATTAGAAAAAATACATAAAAATCAAAAAGAATTAGATGACTTAGATTATTTAATAATAGAACTAAAAAATAATAATCATAAAAACATTTAGGGATAGGTGATGCTATGAAAAGAAAGAAAATAATAATTATTACAATAGTTTTAATTATATTAATTATCTTTTTATTATTGCTACTCAATAGCTATTTAAAAAACATAAAAGATAATGAGAATCTAGTTCAAAACATAACCACAAATACAGACAATAGTAATATATTAACAAATGAAAACTCTGAAAATAAAGAAAGTTTAAATATTAATAATGAAATAGCAAGTAATTTAGAAAATAAAAATGAAGGAGGAGAAGAAAGTATGAGATTGAATATTAAAGTTGGAGATAAAAATTTCAAAGCGACATTAGAAAGTAATAATACAACAAAAAGTTTATTAGAAAAATTACCATTAACAATAAACATGAGTGAATTGCATGGAAATGAAAAATACTATTATTTTAATGAAAGTTTACCTACAAACAGCGAAAGAATAGGAAAGATCAATACAGGTGATTTAATGCTATATGGATCAGATTGCTTAGTACTATTCTACAAAAGTTTTTCAACATCTTATAGTTATACAAGATTAGGTCATATAGATAATCCACAAGGATTAGCAGATGTAGTTGGAAGCGGAAATATAACAGTAACATTTGAAGTAGCAAATTAAAAACAGGAGGTGAAAACAAAAGTGAAAGAAATAATAGAAAACCAGATATTTGATGAAGAAAGAGCACTATATAATTTGAAAGATACAGAAGTTAGAAATTGTACATTTGCAGGACCAAAAGATGGAGAATCAGTTTTAAAAGAAACAAGAAATATAAAAGTTGTAGACAGCAAATTTTCGTTAAGATATCCATTATGGCATGCAAAAGGATATGAATTAGTAAATTCAGAATTTGATGAAAACACAAGAGCACCAATTTGGTATTCACATGACGGTCTAATAGATAAATGTAACTTGAATGGGATAAAACTTCAAAGAGAGTGTACTAATACTAAAGTTACAAATTCAAATATAATTTCACCAGAATTTGGATGGAAATGTAATAATATAGAAATGAAAGATACAAAAATTACATCAGAATATATATTCTTAGATAGTAAAAATATTAAATTAGAAAACGTAGAATTTCAAGGTAAGTATTCATTTCAATATGTAGAAAACCTAGAAATAGAGAAATCAAGTCTTGATACAAAAGATGCATTTTGGCATAGTAAGAATGTTATAGTAAAAAATTCTGTTGTTAAAGGAGAATATCTAGGTTGGTTCTCAGATGGATTAACATTTATTAATTGTAAAATAATAGGAACTCAGCCACTTTGCTATTGTAAGAATTTAAAATTAATTAATTGCACTATGGAAGCCTGTGACTTAGCATTTGAATATTCAGATGTAGAAGCAGATATAAAAGGTCATGTGGATTCAATTAAAAATCCAAAATCAGGAACAATTACAGTTGATAGTGTAGGAGAGATTATTAACAAAGATTCCATTATGGAAGTTAAAGGAAAAATTATTATAAGAAAGAAGGTATAATTATGGAAGAAAAATTAAATTTGACACAAGAATGGGATAAAACATTCCCAAAAAGTGAGAAAGTAAATCATAGAAAGGTAACATTTCATAATCGTTATGGAATAACATTAGCAGCAGATTTATATGAGCCAAAAGATGCAGAAGGAAAACTTCCAGCAATTGCTGTATGTGGACCATTTGGAGCGGTAAAGGAACAAGCATCAGGACTATATGCACAAATTATGGCAGAAAGAGGATTTTTGACAATAGCATTTGACCCTTCATTTACAGGAGAAAGTGGAGGAACACCTCGTTATGTTGCATCACCAGATATAAATACAGAAGATTTTTCAGCAGCGGTAGATTTCTTATCAGTACAAGATAATGTAGACCCAGAAAGAATTGGCATCATCGGAATTTGTGGATGGGGAGGAATGGCGTTAAATGTTGCAGCAATTGATACAAGAATTAAAGCAACAGTTACATCTACAATGTATGATATGAGCCGTGTAAATGCAAATGGATATTTTGATAGCATGGACGAAAATGCACGTTATGAAATGAAAAAAAGTTTAAATGCTCAAAGAATAGAAGATTACAAAACAGGAGAATATAAAAGAGCAGGCGGAGTTGTAGATCCACTTCCAGAAGATGCACCATTTTTTGTTAAAGATTATCATGATTATTATAAAACAAAACGTGGATATCATATCAGATCAGGAAATTCAAATGATGGATGGAATGTAACAGGAACAATGTCATTTGTTAATCAACCGATTTTGCAATATAGTAATGAAATAAGAAGTGCAGTCTTAATGATTCATGGAGAAAAAGCTCATTCATGTTATTTTAGTAAAGATGCTTATAACAATATGATAAAAGATACCAATTATAAAGATAATAAGGAATTAATGATTATTCCAAATGCAGTTCATACTGATTTATATGATAAAGTAGATATAATTCCATTTGATAAAATAGAAGAATTTTTTAAAGCAAATTTAAAATAAATGAAATTTTAAGAATCACTCTATGAGTTGAATATAAAACCATTTCCATTATATTAAATAACATATTAGAACTAAGGAAAAAAATAAAGTTTTTTTGCTTATATTGTCTTATGAAATTGTTAAAATTTGTAAAAGTGTGTTGATTTTCACAAAACTTTGTTGTATAATTCTTATATAAAATGATAAATAAAAGGAGGATTAATTATGGCAAGGTATGAAGATGGCGAAAAAAAACCAATTTATAAGAAATGGTGGTTTTGGTTAATTGTAATAATTGTAGTTATAGGAATTATTGGAGGTTCACAAGGACAAAATAAAACTCAAACAACACTTTCAGAAGGAAATAGCTCAGTACAAAATACGCAAACAACAACTAATGAAGAAAAAAAGACATATAACGTAGGAGAAATATATCAAGATAATAGTATTGCAATAAAATATGTTTCAGTAGATGAAAATTTTACAGGATATAACAAATATGCAGATATAAAAGAAGGTTACAAAATAGTAAAAGCAGATTTTGAAGCTGAAAATCTAGGTACATCTGATCAATATTTTTCAGCTTATGATTTTGATTGTTATGCAGATGGATATGATAGTGAAGCATTTTGGTATTTTGAAGGAAGTGGTTTTAGTTCAACATTATCAACAGGGAAAAAAGCAAAAGGTACAGTATGTTTTGAAGTACCAATAGATGCAACTAGTATTACAATTGAATATACGTTAAACACATTTACAGGTGATAAAGTTGAATTTTTAATAAAATAATTAAAAAATTTGTACAAATTATAGAAATAAAGTGAAGCAAAAATATTAAAAAAAATATAAAAGCTCTACCACAAAAGTAGAGCTTTTTGAAGGTTTCAGCATCCTTTTCTTCTCGAATGATGTCTTTTCTTTTTAGAAGCGGTAGAAGCCTTTTTACAAGGGCCATCTAAAATCCGTTTCTTAGAAGGATACAAGACTGGAAGAAGTGGATGGGTTGGATGACGACGATTTTGTCTGTTCATATAGTGAACCTCCTCATAATTTAATTTATCCAAATATAACATAGTTTGAATATAAAAACAATAAAATTCAAGGAAAAAGATTTAGTAATTTTCAAAATTGAAAACTTTAATTTAATTCGCAAAAATTTCCAAAAAAGACTGTAAAAAAACAAAAAAATATGATATAAAAAAAACAAATAAAGAATAAAAATATCTAAGAAGAATAGGAAGTGATTCCATGTCATATATAGAATTCAAGAATGTGTGCAAACAATACACAATGGGAGAAATAACAATAAATGCACTAAACAACACAAACTTTGAAATAGAAAAAGGAGAATTAGTAGTAATAGTTGGACCATCAGGAGCAGGAAAAACAACAGCCCTAAATATTTTAGGGGGAATGGATTCAGCAACATCAGGCAAAGTAGTAGTTGATGGAAAAGATGTAACAAGACTAAAAAATAAACAACTAATTCAATATAGAAGAGAAGACATAGGATTTGTATTTCAATTTTATAATCTAGTACAAAACTTAACAGCAAAAGAAAATGTTGAATTAGCAACACAAATTTGTAAAGATTCACTAGATGTAGAAGAAGTATTAGAAAAAGTAGGATTAAAAGACAGAATGAAAAATTTCCCTTCACAACTATCAGGAGGAGAACAACAAAGAGTCGCAATTGCAAGGGCAATAGCAAAAAATCCTAAATTACTATTATGTGATGAACCAACAGGAGCATTAGACTATAAGACTGGAAAACAAATATTAAAACTATTACAAGATACAAGTAAAAAAGAAAATATGACAGTAATAATAATAACACATAACAGTGCAATAGCACCAATGGCACATAAAGTAATACATTTTAAAAACGGAACAGTACAAAAAGTAGAATACAATGAAAATCCATTACCAATAGAAGA
>CALXZZ010000089.1 GCA_944393365.1 uncultured Clostridia bacterium | reverse complement strand
TATATCATAGAAAGATATAATTGAATATCAAGGTTTATGGGTAACCTTTTAAAAACCTAAATATATTATACAAGGAACATTGAAAGGAAATGCATCAATTGCAGGAATCTCTACATCATCAAATTCAATTAATAGTTGTTATAATAATGGAAAAATTATTTCTGAGTCCAAGACTGAAATTTATATTAGTGGAATAGGATACGCAAGTAATAGTGTTACTAACTGTTATAATACTGGAGAAATAAATGTCACAACAGGAAATGATAACTATGCACATTATGTAAGTGGAATTGCTGCATCTTGGAATCAAACAACAATAAAAAATTGTTATAATGCAGGTGCAATAATAGTAGATTTAGAAAATAATAAGGATAATGATATAAGTGGAATAGCAAGCATAGGATGTATAATCGAAAATTGTTATAATATTGGAAATATAAATATAATTGCGAAATCTGATATAGCAAATATTGGAGGGATAGAAGCGAGAGGAAATGCAGGAAGCATAAAAAATTCTTGTAACGGTGGAAAAATAGAAATAAACAGTGAAATAAATTTAGAAAGAGTAGGATCTATATTAGGAGATAATGAATATGGTGGCAATCCAGCAACATTAAGTAATTGCATATGGAAAAAAGGGACATATTCAAAAAGTATAGGAAAAGGAGCTGGAGAAACAACAGAAGCGGAAGATATGCCATCAGTTTTATCTATAGTAAACATTGAGAGTTATTTTAAAGAAGATACAAATAATATAAATAATGGTTATCCATTGTTGAATTGGCAATGAAATTAAATAATATTCCAAAAATTAAAGTTATATAAAAATCTTTGAAAAAACTTTAAAAGAATAGAATAAGCTCTATTTTTATGTAAAAATTGTATAAGATAAAACTTCCAAAAATATTGTAAAATAATGTTTCAAAAAATATAATTACACATGAAAACAATATAAGGAGGAAGAAATAGAATGAGAAAAACAAAAGCAAAAAGAAATCTACTAAAAACACAAAAAGCAATTACATTAATTGCATTAATAGTAACTATAATAGTTTTACTAATACTAGCAGGGGTAAGTATTGCAACATTAACAGGAGAGAATGGTGTATTGACGAGAGCAAGTGATGCGAAAATAGAAACTGTGGTAGCAGCAGTAAAAGAAAACTTACATTTAGAACAGATAGAAAAAACAATGGATGAAGAAGAATTAACAGCAGAGACATTATTAGCAGAGGGAAAAGTAAAAAGAACAGTACAGAAAGCAGAAGATGAAAACTATTATATGTATTACGCACTAAAAGAAGATGCAGTAGAAGGAATGCAAGGATTAGGAAAAGGAAATGTAGCAAGTTTAAGAGATGTATTTCTAATAGATGATGATTTAAATGTAAAATATATAGCAAAGAATGGAAAAGAATACGGAGATAATATAGAGGATAAGATATTAGAAGATGAAACAGAGATAAGATTTAGTAGTAAAGCATTTAGTGAATATATATCAAAAATATCAGGTGTAACAGAAGATGAAATGAAATTTAAATGGATGAAAAATCAAACGTCATTAACTATAGCAGATGTAAATATAACATCTTTAGAAGATTTAGTGTTTTTTCCAAATTTATTGGAATTACAAATAGGAAGTTGGGATACGGTAATGTATCCCAATACAGGAATAATGAACATGGATAATTTAGGAGGAATAGAAAATTGTACTAAATTAGAAAAGATAGCATTTATAAGATTACGTATAAACGATATAAGTGAAGTAGGAAGTTGTTTGAATTTAAAAAGTTTTAGTGCTTCATCAGGAAAAATTGAAAGTTTAGTAGGTTTGGGTGAATGTTTAAATTTAAAGGAATTAGACATAAATTCTATAGAAATAAATAAAAGTGATTTCTTGAAGGAATTTAAAGACTTAGAAAATATTGAAATCTTGACTTATGGAAATAATATAAATAATTGGTTAGTGGGAATGTCGGAATTAGTAAATTGCAAATCTGCAAATAAAATCACATACTTAAATTTAAATACTAACAAAATATCAGATTTAAAAGGAATAGAGAGTTTCCCAAATTTAACATCTTTAGATTTATCAAATAATGATATAGAAGATATTACTCCAATTGCTAGTATCGAAAAATTAAATCAACTGAATTTATCGAAGAATCCAAAAATAAATGGAAATAGAAGCTACTATGAGAATAATGGAACTATAGATAAAATTGATAAAATAGGAGAAATTTTAGACAGGGAAGGAAATATAATATTAGATAGTGATAAGTTAGGATTATTTAATAATTACAAAACAATGTCATTAAGAAATCAGGGATTAGAGAACTTAGATATTTTAGAAGGTATGACACAAATTACTAGACTAGATTTATATGGAAATGATATAAGGTTAGAAGATGATAAATCTAAAGAAATTTTAAAAAATATGACCAATTTACAATTTATAAGTTTTATGAATAATAAAAATTTAAAGGATATTTCAGTTTTAAATGAAATACCAACATTAACAGAATTAATGTTACAATATACAAATGTTAATTTGTCACAAATTGAAGATATAATATCAAATTTAAATATTATATATTTAAATAAAAATGTATTTGAAACAATTACAGATTGTAACCCAACCAAAATTACAAAACTAAAAGTTTCTTTAACAGAAAGTGAAAAAATAGAAAAATTTCCAGATATATCTAAATTTAGTAAACTGTCTGAATTATTAATAAGAAATTCGAGAACAGATGATTATAGTTGTATATCAAATTTGGTTAATTTAGAAAAATTAGATTTACAAAATTGTGATTTGCATGGAAAAATGATTGACTTTTCTAAACTTACAAAATTAGAAACTTTAAATTTGAAAAATAATTATTTATCTTCAGATGATTTGAAAAAACTAGAAGTACTAAAAAATAATAAAAATATGATAATAAATTTAGATAATAATTCAATAATAGATGCTAGTAGTTTATTAGTTCTTGACACCAGTACAAGGATTACTCTATCAGGAAATCCTAATTTAAGTCAAGAGGATAAAAATGAATTAGTAAATAGATTCGGTAGTAATGTGACATTTTAGTATAAAATGTTATAATATGATTGAGTTGTGATACCAATTATAGGAAATAAAAAAAGAAAAGCAAATTTTAGGAAACGTGGATGAAATCAATCGAGAAAGAATAGAAACATATAATGAAATCAAAGATCTCCACGTCCTAATTATATAAAAAATGTGGTATTTAATTTTTAGAATTATCCTTTTTCTTTTGTTGCTGTTTCTTTCTTTGTTCCTGCTTTTTCTTTTTCAACTCTTTTTTCTTTTCTTGATTGATGAAATCAATTAAATTGATAATGAAATCTTTTTCTTCTGGTGATAGAGTAGAAAAACCTTGTATTAGATTATCAGCTCTGCTTTCAGGAGCAGTTAGATAATTTTGCAATATAAAAGTAGGAGTAACCTGATATAAATTGCATAATTTAACTAATGTATCTATACTACCTTTAGATTTATCTCTTTCAATATCGGAAATATATCTAGGAGCAAGCTCAACAGCTTCAGAGACAGTTTCTTGAGTCATCCCTAAAGATTTTCTTGTATTTTTTAATATTTTTCCTATATTAATTTTATCAAATTGTTTTTTACTTTTTTTCCTGCTCATAAAAATTCTCCTATCTATAAATATAGTTTTCCAAAAAAATTAAATATATATGGCCTAGATAATTGATATATCAAGCATATCAAAAAGTTATTAAAAATAACATGAAGTAAAAACCGAGAAAATGTGGTTTTAAACTTGAGAAAAATTTTCCTTTATGCTATACTCTAACTGAAAATATTTGTAAAAAAATATATAAAATATATGAAAAATGGTTAAAAAAGTCAGCAGAAATAGAGGGAAAACTTTATGATAAATTAAAAGAAATTGCAGATAAAGAGTTGGATGCATCTGTTAATAAGATTATTGATGCTTGTGTAGATGATTTTAAAATGGAGGAAAAAATAGTAATTCATAAAAAAGATAAAAACGAAATAAATATTGTAGTTAGAGTAGGTTTAGAAAAATACGATAAAAAATAATAATATGATTTTCATAAATGAAAATTTATATTTGAAACTACTTAATTAAGCTAAAAAGGCCGGTTTGATAGATTCAAACAGGTTGTTAGAAATGACAAATTTTTCTTGTCCTGAAAATATTTTAAATACGTTAAAGCTAATCATTTTCATATAAATCTTTAATAAAAACATCTCTTTCTTCAAAATTATCAACAAATCCAATTTTTGCTTTTTGATTATTAGCATCTAATTCTTGAATCCACACAGGTCTATCATCATAAAAAATATCAAATTTGTTATCATTATTTAAAATATAATTAATTCTTTCGTAATTCATAAACATACCTCCTATGAATAAATGTGTTATATTTTATTTAAAGTATATCCATTTAATTTGAAAATATACCTACAGCTTAATTTTTTTTAAAATTTTTAATACAATGATATAATTAGCAAATGATATATTTTTTGTAATCCCCATTCGAGAAAATGTAATTCTCTGGAAATTAATTTGACTTATAAACAGTTTTAATATAAAATGTTAAAGTAAAACTTAAAAGAGTTATTGAGTTACAAATAGAGAAATATAAAAATGGAAAGGATGAATAATTATGAAGATACAATATAAAGATAAAGAAATTGAAGTACAAGAAGGAAAAACAATACAAGAGGTATTGGCAGAAGAAATAAAGGCAAGTGAATATGCAGTTGTTGGAGCAATATTTAACAATGAATATGAAAATTTAAACTATGAAATTCACGAAGATGGAAAAGTAGAATTAATAGATATTTCATCAAAAGAAGGAAGCAAAATATACAGAAGGACAATGGTATATATATTAGCAAAAGCATTTGAAAAGTTATATCCAAATAATAAAATGAATGTAGATTATCAACTAACAAATTCAATGTTTTGTGATGTTGAAAAATTAGATGTAACAGAAGAAATGGCTCATAATTTGACGGAAGAAATGAGAAAAATAGTTAGAGAAGATTTACCAATTAAGCAAATTGTAAGGAACCGTGAAGAAGCAACAGAATTTTATAAAAAATATGACACATCAAAAGGCAGATTACAATTAGACTTAGAAGGTAATGAAAAAATATATATGTATGAATGTGATGGATATTATAACTATTGCTATGGAACAATAGCAAATAGAACTGGAATTGCAAAAATATTTGAAATAGTGAAATATGAAAATGGGCTATTAATGAGATATCCAAGTTCAGACAAACCATTACAATTACCAAAATTAATTCAAACAAAGAAATTAGCATGGGCATTAAATGAGTATGAAGATATCCACAGAATCTTAGATATGGATAGAGTATATAAAATAAATAAGGCAATAGAAGAAGATAGAATAAAAGACTTAATAATGTTAGACGAAGCATTACACGAAAAGAAAATAGCAAATATAGCAGATGAAATAGCAAAAAATAGAGAAGTAAAAATGATATTAATTGCAGGACCATCATCATCTGGAAAAACAACTTTTGCACAAAGATTAGGACTACAATTAAGAATTAACAAATTAAGACCAGTAACAATATCAGTAGATAATTACTTTGTTGAGAGAGAAGATACACCAAGAGATGAAAATGGAAATTATGATTTTGAATGTATAGAAGCAATTGACATGGAATTATTCAATGACCATTTAACAAAACTACTTGATGGAGAAGAAGTAGAAATGCCTGAATTTGACTTTCACGAAGGTACAAAAAGATATAAAGGTAAAAAGTTAAAATTAAGAAAAGAAGATGTACTAGTAATAGAAGGAATTCATTGTTTAAATGATAAATTAACAAGTAAAATTCCAAAGGAACAAAAATATAAAATATATATAAGTGCATTAACAGTATTAAATATGGATAGATATAACAGAATATCAACAACAGACACAAGATTAGTTAGAAGAATAGTTAGAGACCATAAATTTAGAGGATATAGTGCAAAACACACAATAGCAAACTGGAATATGGTAAATAATGGAGAAGAAAAAAATATATTCCCATTCCAAGAAGAAGCAAACAGCATATTCAATACATCATTAATCTATGAACTAAATGTATTAAAAGGAATAGCAATGCCATTGCTAGAAGAAATAACAAAAGAAGAAAAGGAATATGCAGAAGCAAGAAGAATGATAGACATGTTAAAATATTTTAAAGAAATACCAGAAGAATACGTTCCAACAAACTCACTATTGAAAGAATTTATAGGAGGAGGCAACTTTGAATACTAGAAATTTTACAGAAATAGATGAAGAATTTATATGTGACAATTGTGGAAAAAAAGTGCCTAAATTAGGATATTCTTGTAGAAATCATTGTCCATATTGCTTACATTCAAAGCATGTGGATAAAAATCCGGGAGATAGGCAGGAAGAATGTCATGGAGATTTAGAGCCAATAGGCTTAGAGATAAATTCTAAAAAAGGTTATGTTATTATTTTTAAGTG
>CALXZZ010000088.1 GCA_944393365.1 uncultured Clostridia bacterium | reverse complement strand
ATTTCATTTATTGTATCATTTTTTGCTGTATACTTTGGTGACTTTTTAAAAGATTTATTGCCTGATAATATTGCAAATTACATAGGTTGTTGTTTACTAATTTTTCTTGGTGGATTTGTTTGTTTTCAGAGTTTTAAAAAAGATACTAAAAATCCAGTCTGTAATGAAGTATTTTCAGAACCAAAAATTTATCGTTTTTTTATTAAGTTTTTAGGAATTACTATACAAATTATAAAAAATCCTATTACTTCTGATTTGGATAAATCAAATTTAATTGATGGAAAAGAGGCTTTATTTTTAGGTGTAGCTCTTTCTCTTGATAGTTCTGCAATCGGTATAAGTAGTGGAATTTTAGGAATTCACTCAATTCTATTTCCTTTAGTTGTTAGTGTTTTTCAATTGCTTTTTATTAGCTTGGGAAATTTGCTTGGATCTACTCTTAATCGTTTTAGCAAATTTCCACAATCTATTTGGTCTATTATATCTGGGATTTTGTTGATAATTATTGGTATAGTTAAATTTTTTTAATTCTTATTATTTAATATTTTAGTACAATTGAATAAAATTATAATTTTTCATACATAATAACATTATAAAAGATATTTTATGTATCCATATATAGTGTAATATGTATATTTTCGACATTTTTTGACATTTGAGATGATGTTTTTACATTTGTGGTCTATTGATATTTTTGTCATAAAATTAGAAAATATTTTATATATTTACAAATAGGATAATAAAGGAATGATTAAGATGAAAAATGTAGATGCAAAAAAATTATTTAAAACATTAGGAAAAAATGTTAAGTATTACAGAAAATTGTATAACTTAAAAACTGGAAAAATGACACAAGAAAATCTAGCCGAAGCAGTTGACGTTTGTACAGCTCTTATAGGTAATTTAGAAAGTGAAAAAATAGAACAAGGTGTTAGTGTTATCACTTTAGTTAAATTAAGTAAAGCATTAGGTGTTTCTATAGATGATTTACTTAGTCCAACACATCCAAAAGACTAATTTTTAAATAATATTATAAATCTTTTTTATTAGCAAGTAGGAAAATCTCAAACTTGTCTTTGAGAAGTGCCTACTTGCTAATTTTCATTTCTAAGGCACAAATCTGGTTGGAAAAGAATTAAATTTTGGCTAGGAAAACAAGTTTGAAATTTATGAGGCGTACTATCTGTACGTTGATTAAATTTCAAATGAAGTTTGACGACGCCAAAATTGTAATTATTTTTCAACCTTTAGTTTTTTGCCAATTTCATTGAAAGTAATTTTGAAATTCCGCTTTCCTCCATAGTAACACCATAAACAGTATCAGCTGCCTCCATAGTACCCTTTCTATGAGTAATAACAAGGAACTGAGTATCTTTAGAAAATTTCTTCAAGTACTCTGCAAATCTATAAACATTAACATCATCTAAAGCTGCCTCAATCTCATCTAAAACACAGAAAGGTGCTGGATTAATCTTTAATATTGCAAACAGTAAAGCAATTGCAGTAAATGCCTTTTCTCCACCTGATAATAACATCATATTTTGTAATTTCTTTCCTGGTGGTTGTACAGTTATTTCAATTCCACAATCCAAAATGTTTTCTTCATCTTCAAGTTTCAAAGATGCATTTCCTCCACCAAATAGCTCTTTAAATACTTCTGCAAAATTCTTGTTAATCAACTCAAATTGTTCTTTAAATTGTTGTTTCATAGTTGTTGTCATTTCTTGAATCATCTTTCTCAATTTTGCCATAGTATTTTCTAAGTCAACTCTTTGTTCACACATAAAGTCATATCTTTCTTTGGTATTTTTGTATTCTTCAATTGAATCTATATTAATACTTCCTAAATTACGTATATCTGACCTTAAATTATTTACCTTTTTCTGAGTCATTGCAACATTTTCAGGCTTTTTATACTCTTCAGTTATATTATTTGGTGTTAATTCATATTCTTCCCACATTTTGTTAATAATTGATTGTATATCTTCTTCTAATTTAGTCTTTTTCACATCAATTTTAATAATTTGAGATTTCAAATCTTCTATAACTTTGAACTTTTCAGTGATTTCATTTTCTTGTTCTGATAATTTTTTATTTTTATCTTGTCTATCATTTTTCAACTCTTCTATTTTACTTCCACTATTTTTAACCTCTTCTTTGATATTTTCAATTTTTTGTTTTGTTTCTTTTATAGTTTCTTGTAAATTAAAATTATCACTTTTTATTTGTTCAATCTGCAACTTTTTATTTTCTATACTTTTTAAAGTATTCTCAATATCCATATTTATTCTTTCTTTCATTTCTTCAATAGAAGCTTCACTCTCATCAAAAGAAGATACAGATATTTTTAAATTTGTAATGTCAAAATTCAAGTCATCTACATATTTTTGATTATCTTTATTAAGTTCTGCAAACTCTGTAATAACTTTTGTTAATTCTTCATTTTGACTTGATAATTCTTCAATTTTCTTTTCTATTTCTTGCTTCGTATTTTTAGACTCTTCTTTTTGTTCTTCTAACTGTTGACCTTCATCTTTCAACTTCTGTAGTCTTTTTTCTAATTTTTCAATGTTCTCATCTATTGCCACAACTTTTTGTTTTTCTGTTGCATATGTTATATCAATTTCTTGTAATTCTTTTTCTAAGCTTGTTGCCATTTCTATTGTGTCTTCAATTGAATTTTCAAATTCTTGTTTTTCTTGTTTTATTTTTTCTATTTTTTGTTTGATGTCTTTTATCTCTTTTTGTAGTTTTTCAATTTCTTTTCCTCTACCTAAAATGTTTACAGTTTTCTTAGCAACAGAACCACCTGTAATTGCACCAGATGGATTTATCATATCTCCATCAAGTGTCATTATTCTAAATGTATATCCATTTTGTTTTGCAACTTTTATAGCATTATCCATATTATCAACAATTACAGTTCTACCTAGTAAACTTATAATTATTTGCTCATATTTTTTATCAAATTTTATTAAATCTGATGCAATTCCTATAACACCATTTTCTTTTCCTTTTATTTTATCTAGTTTTTTTCCTCTTACAGACGCAATTGGTAAAAATGATGCTCTTCCTAAGTTGTTTTTTCTTAAGTGTTCAACTAATCTTTTTGCATCTTGTTCAGTATCTGTTACAATATTTTGTAAAGACATACCTAAACTCATTTCAATTGCTGTTTGGTATTGTTCTGGAACATCTATTATATTTGCTAAAACTCCATGCATTCCTTTTCCAAGTTCTTTTACATTTTCACAATCTTTTAAAAGACTTTTAACACTTTTTACATACCCTTCTTTTTCTTTTTCAGTTTCAACTAAAAAACGTAATCTTGATTCTTTTATTCTCATTTCATTTTCTAGTTGATTAATTTGAGTATTGTAAGCTTTAATTTTTTGGTCAGAACTTTGTTTTTTTACATTAATTTCTTCTAATGACTTCAATATGTTATTTCTTTTGCTGTCTATTTCATAAAATCCTTTTGAAATATCTTCTTTTTGTAATCTGGTTGAGTCAAGTTCAGAGATATAATTAGAAATTTCAGATTTTATTTGTCTTTGTCTTTTTTCGTCATTTTCAACATTTATGTCTTGTTCATGGCTTTGAGCTTGCAATTCATATTTTTTATCTGTATTCTCTTCTACTTGCTTTTTATATCCTTCAATTTCTAATTCTTTACTTGATAATTTCTTTGTTATCTCTTCTAATGCTTTTTCTTTTTCTTCCAACTCTTTTTCATATTTTTCTCTATTTTGCTTTAAGTTATCTCTTTTTTCTTCTTTTTGTTTTATTTCGTCTTCTAACTCTTTTTTTCTTATTTCTAATTCTTCTATTTCTTTTTCATATCTTTGTTTGTTTTCTTCGTTATTATTTATTCTAGTATTTGCGACATTTATATCAGAATTTAGCATTTCAATTTCTTTTTGACTTTCAAACCCTATATTTGACATTTCTTCAATTTGGTTTGTAATTCTATCTACTTCTTCTTTTAATGCCTCTTTCAATTGTTTTACTTTTTCTAACTTTTCTTCTTCTTCTCCACATTGAGTTGTGTATATTTCTTCATCTTTTATAATTTCTTCTAAACTTGTTTTATATTTTTCTATATTGTATAGAAATAAACCTATTTCTATACTTTTTAATTCTTCTCTTAAACTCAAATATTTCTTTGCTTTTTCTGATTGAGCTTTTAATGGCTCAATATTTGCTTCTATTTCTGCTAAAATATCATTGATACGTAATAAATTAAGTTTAGTATGTTCTAGTTTTTTCTCGCTTTCAGCTTTTCTAGTTCTAAATTTTACAATACCTGCTGCTTCTTCAAATATGTGTCTTCTATCTTCAGATTTATTACTCAAAATTTCATCAATTTTACCTTGTCCTATTATAGAATATCCATCTTTTCCTATTCCTGTATCCATGAATAATTCTAAGACATCTTTTAATCTGCATGGTACTTTATTAATATAATATCCAGTTTCTCCGCTTCTATATATTTTTCTTGTAACTGTTACTTCTGTATATTCTATTGGAAGTGCTCCATCAGTATTATCAAAAACTAATGATGCTTCAGCAAATCCTAAAGATTTTCTATTTTGAGTTCCTGCAAAAATAATATCTAAAGATTTTGTTCCTCTTAGGGATTTCATACTTTGCTCTCCAAGCACCCATCTTATACTATCTGAAATATTACTTTTTCCTGAACCATTTGGTCCTATTACTGCTGTTATTCCTGGCATGAATTCTAATACTGTTTTGTCTGCAAAGGATTTGAATCCTTGTAATTCTAATCGTTTTAAATACATTTATTATCACCTTTTGTTTTTCTTTTCTATTATTATAAATATAACATCTTCTTTTAGTTTTCTACCTGTTTAGTTTATACTATTTTACATAGAAAAGTCAACATTTTACTTCTTTAATTTTTCTTCTTTAGTTTCTCTACGAAGCGAAATCCATTTATATCTTCATATTTTTTTATTTGCTTTTCCTGACTTCTATCATTAGTTTCTTCATCTGATATATCTTCCTCCATAATCTCTCCTTCTGGTTGGTCTACAATAGTTTTAGCGATATTATATATTAATTTTAGCTTTTCTGGAGTACATCTCTCTAGTATTTCTTCAAAATCCTTATTTAAATAATTATTTGCTTCTGGAATTATACCAGTTAATAAATATTCTATAGATACATCCAACAATTGACTTATTTGAGCTAACCTTTTTAAATTAATAGGATATCCCTTTTCAAGTCTTGATACATATGTAACTGCTACATCAATTTCTTCTGCTAATCTCTCCTGTGTATATCCTTTGTTTTTTCTTGCTTCTTTTATTCTCTCTCCAATTAAGTTATAATCAATACCCATATTACCAACTCCTATTCTAGAGTAAATATATCATCATAAGTTTTTGTTGTCAATATATTTCATGAAATTAATGTGTAAAAATTTATTTTATAGTTTCTTCTTTTTCTCTTTTAAAAACAAAGACAAACTAGAAAATTTCTAATCTGTCTTTTTATTTAATAATTTATTGCACTTGTTCTGCATATTTGTTATTTATAACTTTTTCATATGGTGCTTTTTCATCTAATTCACCAGCCATTGTCATGACCTCTTCTAATCTATTGTATGCTTCCTCTTTTAATACTGGTGTTTCATTCCATGCATCTATGTCTTTATAACTTTGAACTGCATTTGCTAATTGCTCTATGTCTGTATCTGGGAAGAAACTTTGAATTACTTCTGCAATTTCCATACTTGTATGTTCTTTTACAAATTGCTGTCCTTTATATATCGCATTTGTAAATTTTTGAATTGTATCCTCATTATTTTCTATATAACTTTTCTTAGCAAAATATGCCGTATATGGTATTTCTCCTGATTCAGCTCCTATAGATGCTACAACATAACCTTTTCCTTCTTGCTCTGTTAATGATGCTGTTGGTTCAAATAATGTAACATAGTCTGCGTCTCCACTTGCAAATGCTCCTGCCATTAAGTCAAATTTGATACTGTCATCTAACGTCAAATCTGTTTGAGGATTTATTCCATTTTTCTTAAGTACATATTCTAATGTCATGTATGGCACTCCACCTTTTCTTCCAGGAATTACTACTTTTCCTTTTAAGTCTTGCCAACTAAAATTCTCTGTATCTTCTTTAGCAACTAAAAATGAGCCATCTCTTTTCGTCATCTGTGCAAATACTTGTGTATAATCTTCTTTTCCTTCATTATATACATATATCGATGCTTCTGGTCCAGCAAAACCTATATCACATTGCCCGGCTAAGACTGCTGTCATTACTGCATCTGCTCCTTGACCTGTTGATAGTTCTATCTCCATTCCGTTTTCTTCAAAATATCCATTGTTTATGGCTACATATTGTGGTGCATAAAATACTGAACGTGTTACTTCATTTACAGCTATTGTTTTTAGTTCTCCTTCATTATTACCCTTTTGTCTTGTTGCAATAAATATTCCTACTGCTAAAACCACGATTAAAACTATCACAATGATGTATATTATTCTTTTTTTACTCATTTTACACCTCCTAATAAAAAACTTTCTTTTATATTTTATGTTCGTACTTAAGATGTGTGAATTTGCATTTGATT
>CALXZZ010000087.1 GCA_944393365.1 uncultured Clostridia bacterium | reverse complement strand
AGAGTTTTTTCAAGCTCTTAAACTTCTTACTTTTTTGGCTAAAAAACTTTTAAAAAATTTACTTGTTCGGTACTTTTCTTTTTGCAAAGAAATTTACCGCTTCGGTTTATTCTCTAAAGGATTTTATTGTTTATTTTTCAATGTACTTTTATGTTCCCTCTTTCGGTGAACTTTTTGCATTATACTATACCTTTTTTTCTTTGTCAACACTTTTTCGACATTTTTTTAAAAAATTTTTTTTTAACTTAATTTTTTAAAGTTTATAACATATAATTTTAATAATTATTTTGTGTGTTTGTCTAGTAAAAAGTGCAAAATAAAAATTAGTAATCTTTATGTATTATTATATTTTTCTTGTGCATTTTTTATTACTAATTTATATTTTTTATTTCATTTGTTGCTCGGTACTTTTTTATAATACCACGATTATTTTTTAAAGTCAATACATTTTTTAAAAAATTTTATAGAAAATTTTGGAATTCATTACAATTCACATTTATTAATATGTTATATATATTAACAAATGATATATTTAGATATTTTGAAGTATATTGTGGGGACCTTTCTAGAAAATGTTTGAACTCTAGTGAATTACATTTTCTTGAATGGGGATTACGTAAAAATATATAAATATATCATTTGTTGTATATATTAATCTAATAGTTGTGAATTTTATCAAAAAGTTTTACTTCTCATAGTTGAATAAGTTATTCCTAAAAATATAAAATAATATGGAGATGTATAATACATTGAATTTCCAAACATAGCAGAAATTAGATATGCAATAACTGCAAAAAACACTATTGTATATATGCAATTAGAATCATTTAATCTTTTGAAAGTTCTAACAAGTATTAATCCAATTGCAATCATATATAAAATACACCCTGGTAAACCTGAAGTAGTTGCTAGCTGAATAATTAAATTATGAGGTCTATCTTGTTCTATATCATATTTTTTATATTCACTTTCTAAATTATCTGCACCATAGCCTAGTATTGGTTTCTCTAAAAATATTTTCAATCCGTATTTCCAAAGTTTAGCTCTTCCGCTTCCTGCATTTTCAAATTTTTTCTCTGTTTCACTACTAATTATACTATGATTTTTGCTTTTACTTATATCATTCTTTTCGTTTTTATCATTTACGATATTTTCAATTTGTTCATCTTTTTCATAGTCATTTCTATTTTTAGCTACATCAAATATACTACCAATATCTTTAAACAAAATTTTTGCATTATTAACTACTATATTTTTTCCATTATATTGTACAAAACATGAAATTATTACAAATATAAAAATGGAAACCGCACTTATTAATCTATTTTTCTTTTGATATATGCAATATACAAAAAATAATATCATTGTTATTGCAAATGCGATATAACATCCAAATGTATTATTAAGTATCAAATTATATATTAATATTAAATATGCTAATCCATAAAAGCTTTTTATTAATTTATTTTTTTCTAAAATAAAAGAAAGGCTCGCTGTCATAGTTGCTAACAGTAAATAATATCCATAGTGATTTTGATTGCTAAATACCCCAACTTGTATATTTTTAAAATGAAATATTTTTAACATTTGTATACTATTATTAGTTAGATTTATTAATATAATATTTATAATTGCTATTATTATAAAGGAATTCAATAAACATCTTTTTAATTTATCTGATTTAATCAAAAACGCACATGCAAAAAATCCTGAATATATTAAATATGTAATAAATCCTTCTTTTCTATATGTATCTCCATAGAATGCTTTTTGTTTATCTTGTGCTAATATACATGAAATTAATGTCCAAATTAGATAGCCTACTAAAATTATTATAGGCAGTAATTCTTTTATTAGTAACTTTTTATTATCACTTGTTTTTATCTTTTTATAGATTTCAAAAGCAAAAAGATATATTCCAATTATTCCTACAAATTCCATGAATCTATATTCATAAATTACTGTAAATAATGAAACACCTTGAATCATTTTTAAAATTGGAATAATCATCCAAATAAAAAGTAATGAAAATAGTACAATATCTTTTATAGTATAATCTTTTTTGTCTTTTAGTTTTATTAAAATTTTATTATCATTCTTTTGTTTCAATTTTTTCCCCTTTTATTCTTTATAAAGTTGATCCAATTATTCCTGCATCATTTTCCAAAATCGCTGTTTGAATTTTCATATCATTTCTTGAATTAAACAACAAATTGTCTTTTAACAATTTATTTTCTAGTTTATTCAATAATATATCTTTAAAATATACAAAACTGCCCCCAATACCAATTATCTCTGGTTCAAAAATATTTATTAAATTTGATATTCCTATAGCTAAGTTTTCTATATATTCTTCTATTATATTATTTATGATAGTAAAACTTTTATCTTCTTTCTTTGTATTTCTTAAAATATTAAGCAATTGTTTACTATCTGTTTTTTCATCACATCCTAAAGCTTTTCTTAAATTGTCTTTCAGTGCTTTCATTGAAGCATATTGTTGCCAACATCCAAATTTTCCGCAACTGCAAAGTAGACCATCTTTTTCTATAATCATATGGCCAAATTCACATCCAGGAAGATTTCCTGTATCTAGCAATTCATTGTTGATTATTACTGCTCCACCAATTCCTGTTCCTAATGTTAAAAACAAACTTCTTTTATATGACTTTAAACAACCGTATTTATGTTCTGCAATAGCCGCACATTTTGCATCATTTTTTATTTCTACAGGAATTTTTATCTTTTTTGCTAAATTTTCTACTATATTATATTCTTCTATACCTAAATTATATGCTTTTATAATTTTTCCATCTTGTATAGTTCCAGGTGCTGCAATTCCTATTTTTTCTATTTTATATCTCTTGCTTAAATCTTTTATATGTTGAAATACATTTTCTTCTATTGCTTTTTCGATATTCTTTTTTTCATTATTTAAAATTCTTTTCTCAAATTTTTCTATAATTTTTCCTTTATCGTTTACAACTCCTATTGCAATATGACTTCCACCTAAATCAATTCCAACTTTCATTTATATTATATGATTCCCTTTCCTTTCAAATTTTTTAAAAAGAATATTATATTTAAATAATTTTGCAGTACCGCGTAGCGCCCAAACGAGCCTTCTAGGCGAGTGCGATTGAAGCAACCTTCTTACTATGAAAAGAAAAATTTATTTTTCTTTTTAAATCATAGGTTGCGACAACAAGGTACAAAAAATTATTTAATATAATATTCCATTGTTTACTTACACATCATAAGCAGAGAACAAGAAGTTACCCATATAAACTTGGATACATGGTACTAATACTACTAGTACGAAGAATATTAATACAGCTCCAACTACTGCATATACCACTTGTGGTAAAGCTTTCATTATCTTAGTCATGATATTATCTATATCTATTTCCATATATTCAACTAATTTTTCCATCATTTCTGTTAAATCTGTTTGCATACCTATTTTTAACATTTCTGTTATCATAGGTTTTGCAAGTCCTGATTTTTCAAAAGGTTCAACCCATGAAGCTCCTATTAATATATTGTTTAATGATGTTTCTATTATTGATAATAGCACATAATTTTTTATAACATTTTTACTTACATCTATTGCATCTTGTATTCTCATTCCATTTTGTAAGTTTAATAACATTGCTTTTAAAAATCTTGAAAAATCAAGTGCAAATATTAATTCTCCGAATATAGGCATTTTATATTTAAAGTAGTGAAAATTATATTTACCTTTTGGAGTATTAATATAAAATAGAATAATTGCTACTATTCCTACTATAATTAATACAGGAATATACCAATATTGAAGAAACAAATCTACAACATCTGCAAACCATAAAGTGATTGCAGGTAGAGTTTCATCTGTTCCCAACTCATCAAATATTCCTTGTATTGCAGGAATTGCAAATAAAGTTCCTACAAATAGCATTACTATTAATAATACAAATTGTATAATGTTTGGAATTAAGATTCCTCTTAATTTTTTATTTAATGATTCTGTATCATCTAAATATTTAACTGCTTGTTCTAAGGAATTTGTAAGAGAACCTGATAATTCTCCAACTTTAATCATATTTACATATATATATGGAAATACATTTGAATAATATTCCATTGTTGTATACATATTTTCTCCTGCTTCTAATCCAGCTAATATATCTTCCAAAATTCCTTTAAATGTGATATTTTCTGTACTTTCTATAATTGTATTTAAAGCATGTATATTATTAAAATTTGCTTTTTTCAATAGATAGAAATTTTGTGTAAATACGACTAAATCTCTTTGTGTTATTTTTTCTGTTTTAGCTAAGTATAGGTTTATTTTTTCCTTTGCTGTTTGTGTTTTGCTTTTTACTCCTATTTGTGTTGTATTTACATTTTTCATTATTTCTTGAATATTAGTAATATTCTTTTTTTGTCTTTTAGGTGTTCTTTTGGATATATAAGAAATTTGTTCAATTGATATTGGTAATAAATCGTTACTTTTCAACATTTTTATAAGCCCTTGTCTACTTGCCGATTCAACTCTATTTCTTACAACCAAACCTGTTTTTGTAACAGCCTTATACATATAAGTAGGCATTTTTATACCTCCTGTCTTTATTTATTTTTATTTATTTTAAGTTGCATTATAGTTCTATTTAATGTTTCTATATTTTTTTCTTCTATTTGTGATTTAGCTTGATCTAATGTTATTTTATCTTCTACAAATAGCTTTGCTAAAGAATTTATTAGACCAATACTTCCTTTGTCTGCAGCACTTTGTATTGCATCTTCTATTTCTGATACACTTAATTTTTCTTTTCTGATTATTCCTGCAACAACATTATCTACAACCATTACTTCAGGAACTAATACTAGTTTTCCATCTCTTCCTTTTAAAAGTCTTTGAGATACAACTAATTTTAATAATGCTGATAACAAATATTTAACACTTGCTTGATCTCGTACTTCATAGAAGTTTATCATTCTATCAATAGTTTCTGCACATGATTTTGTGTGAAGTGTTCCTATTACTAAGTGTCCTGATTCTGCCATTTCAATTGCTGCTTCCATAGTAACTTTATCACGTATCTCTCCTATTACTAGAATATCACAGTCTTCTCTTAAAGAGTTCTTAACACCGTCACTAAATGTTAAACTATCTCTTCCTTTTCCAACTTCTTTTTGTACTATTAAGGATTTTTTAGAGTGATGTTTATATTCTACCGGATTTTCTAGTGTCAATATTTTCTTATTTTGGTTTTCATTTATATAATTAACTAAAGCATTTAATGTTGTACTTTTACCAGAGTTTGTTTTACCAGTAACTAGTATCAAACCTTGTGGCTGATATGTCATTCTTCTTACTATATCTGGTACTCCTAATGACTCATATGTTGGTAATTCATTTTTTATTAATCTTAATGTACATAGTGGTATATCATCAGATAATGATATGTTTACTCTCAAACGAATATCTCTGTGAACATATGACATATCTAATCTTCTATTAGTATTAAATACTTCATCTTTGTCTACATTTCCTTGTACTAGTGTATCATAAAATTCATACATATCATCTTCTGTTAATATTTCACTGCCTTCTACTGGTACTAAGTCTCTTGCTATTCTAAGCATTGGTTTATTTCCGCATATTAAATGCACATCTGACGCATCAACTTCCATGGCTTTATCTAATATTTCACTTAAGTTCATAATTTATTTTCCTCCTTTGTGGATATTAATAAAATAGTAATTTTTTATTTAACTCTTCTAATGTTGTAAGTCCTTTAACTACTTTTCGTATTCCATCTATTACTAGCGGTTTATAATTTTGTTCTAATGCTTTTCTTCTTATTTCTAAACTTGATTTGCCATTCATTATTTCTTCTTTTATTTCATCTGTAATATTTAATATTTCAAATATTCCTATTCTGTCATAATATCCAGTATTGTTACAATGTTTACATCCCACTGCATCATATGTTTTTCCATTCAAATCAAACTCTACACCATATTTTTCTCCAAGGTTTGTAATTATTTTTTTCTCCTCATCATTGAATGGTCTTTCTTTTCTACATTTTGTACACAATTTTCTTACAAGTCTTTGTGATATTGCAGTAGCTAATGTACTTGCTATATCATAATCAGAAAGTCCTAGTTTTCTCAATCTTGTAATTACTTCGACTGCATCTATTGTGTGTATTGTTGATAAAACATAATGTCCAGTTTGTCCTGCTTGTATTGCTATTTCTCCTGTTTCTTTATCTCTTATTTCTCCTACTAATATTACATCTGGATCTTGTCTTAAAACTGTTCTAAGTGATCCTGAGAATGATGATTTATTTTCATCTATTTCAATTTGGTTTAATCCTCTTATTCTAATTTCTACAGGGTCTTCTATTGTTGTTATATTTATTTCTGGGCTATTTAAATAATCAATTATACTATATAATGTTGTTGTTTTACCTTCACCTGTTGGTGCAGCCATTATTGTTATACTATTTCTTTTATTTATACTTCTTTTTAATTCATCTTCTGTTGCAGGAAAACCTAAGTCAAAAATATTTTTTATATTTTCATTTTTCTTTAGTAATCTTAAAACAAATTTTTCTCCATATACATTTGGTTGTGAAGATACACGGATATTATAATCATCATATAATAAAATTCTACCATCTTGTGATTCTTGTTTTTCTTG
>CALXZZ010000086.1 GCA_944393365.1 uncultured Clostridia bacterium | reverse complement strand
TGGGACATAAATTAAAGTCAACACCTAATGTTTTCTTTAGTATCTCTAGAGTACTAATCTCTAGTTTTTCAAGGTTGGCTGTGTTTGTAAGTTTTTTACACTCAGCTAACTTTGTACTTTTATTTCTATTTCCTAGTAATCCATAATGTCTTATTTTCATAAATCTTGGTGGTAATATATGCATTAAAAATCTCCTTATAAATTCTTCTACTTTTATTGTCATTTCTTTTATTTTTTTATTATCTTTGTAATCTCTGTATTTAAATGTCACTTCTCCATTTTCTTCTTTTATAATTCTATTATTCGATATTGCCACTCTATGAGTATATCTTCCTAAATATCGTATAACACATTTTGCATTTTTAAACGGTGGTTTGCAATAACTTACCCATTCTTGATTATACATTCTAGCTATTAATTCATCAAATTCCTGTCTATTTTCCAAATACTTATTCTCACCATAAAATTCTAGTTTTTCCTGTTTTAAATAATACAAAAACTTTCCTCTAAATTTTTTTGACAATACTTTTACTGGTATGAAAAACTTCTTTTTACTATTTCTCCATTTCCCGAAGTTTATCTATTCCTCCTGCAGGTACTATGCAATGAATATGTGGATGATATACTAATGTTTGTCCCCATGTATGTAGCACTTCCATAAATCCTATTTGTGCTCCTAAATATTTTTTATCTTTTGCTAGTCCCTCTAACGTTTCTGCTACTGATTTAAACAATATATTATAGATCTTGCTTTGATTCTGATACGCTATCAAATACATTTCTGAAGGTATTGTCATGACTACATGGAAATACTTTACATTTAGCAAATCAAATTCTCTATTATATATCCATTTCTCTCTTGCTATACTTTGACACTTAGGACAATGTCTATTTCTACATGAATTGTAACTTATTTTTTCATTTCCACATTCGTCGCAAATCTCTTTATGATATCCTAATTGTTCTGTTCTACATTTTTCAATTGCATTCATTACTTTTAATTTATATGGCATCAATTTATTCGTTTCTCTATATCTTTCTCCGTATCTGTTAAATATATCTTGTACTTCTGGCATTTTATTTCTCCTCCTTTAAAAATTCATCTATTGGACTTTCTAGTCCTAAATCTATATTTGCTACATGTACATATTCCATTGTACTCCTTATATTGCTATGTCCTAGCAATTCCTTTACTTGTATTAGTGTTGCTCCCCTTTCTATTAAATCTGTTGCAAAACTATGTCTCAAACTATGTACAACAAATTTATCGTTTAATTTTGCTTTTCTCCTATATTTTCTGAAAAATACTCGTATTCTTTCTACTTTTAATGGATTACAATCACTATTTAGAAACAAATATCCTTCTGGATGATTAGGTTTTTCTTTTTTGTAATATTCTCTTAGCATCTCTAAACTTACTTTTGGCAATATGGTATATCTCTCTTTATTGCCCTTACCTGCTCTTACAAAAATTCTCATTTTTTTACTATCTATATCTTTTATTCGTAAATTTGCTGTTTCTCCTATTCTAAGTCCAGACCCATAAATTAACATGAATATCATTTTATATTTTGGATCATCACAAACATTAAAAAAAGCACTTAACTCTTCTTTGGTTAGTACTTTACATATTTCTCTTTTGTTTTTTAACATTGGTATTTGTTTCTTATTTAGGACTTTATCTAATGTTACTTCATACATAAATCTTAAGATGCTGTTGTAGTAATTTACTGTTCTATTTGCCAAGTGTTTTTCCTCTTTTAGCTTTAGTAAGTAATTTCTCATTTCTTCTGTTGTTACTTCTTCCATTGGCTTATTAAAGTATTTCATCATCTCTGCTGCCTTATGTGAATATGTATAAAATGAATACTTTGAAAAATTCCTCAGTTTCATATCCTCCTCCATCTTCTGTAATATTTCTTCGTTTGTCATAAAAAAATACCTCCTAGCATAATATTTGTAATTTAAGGTTACATAATTATATTATACCATGAGGCTATTTTTTTCTTCAATTATATATATTCAGCTTTTTACGACCATTGCGAGGAACGAGCAATTTAGTACTATTGTTACAACTAATGCTATTAATGTAATACCTTTGTTAGGTTGCCTTAATTTCTTTACATTCATTTTTTACTTTCCTCCTAATCTTATGTATTTTTATATACATTAGTATTTATATTTTTTCTTAAGTTTATCCATTTTGTTTATAAAGCACATCTTAAATATGATATTTATCAATTCATATTTTATCATTGTCGAAATATTTTGTAAATATTTTTTACGATTTTTGTCGCATCGTTTTTGACTTTATTCAAATATAAAATCATTCCCAAACGTGATATAAAAGGTTATAGTATATTATAGAAAGTAGGGAATTGTATGGAAAAATTGGATATAAACAAACATATTGGTAAAGTATGTCAAGAATATAGATTAAAAAATAATTTAACTCAAAATCAAGTAGCAGAATTAACTGGGTTAGAACCCAGACATATCAGTCGAATAGAGAGAGGATTATCCAAAGGCAGCATCGATACTTTTTTAGTTAATTTTTAGTATTTTTTTATAATTTTTCTTAATTTATTTTAATTTTTTATTTTAAATTTTTTTAACTTTACGATTGACTTTTAATTAATATAGTAGCAAAATAAAAATAGGAAATGGAGAAACCGCAAACGTGGTTTACCTCGGAATTGATATGAAAAAACACATCAAAAACGGTGCAATGTTTACAGATGTGTCTTTTTTATTGGTTTATTTGCTTTTGCTCAAAATTATTGCTAATGCTATAACTAAGGCAAACGCAATGATAGTTACTCCGATTATTGAAATATAGATAAAAATATCCCACATAAGTATTTATGTGGGATTGATTTATTTTCTAAATAATTTTTTAATTTTTTTAAATATTTTTAGTTTTAATTCAAAATTCTTTCTCTTCTCTTCATCACACCAATATTTTTTATTAATGACAGAAAAATACCTATTTTCTTTGTTTATTCTTCTTTTTGTTGTTCAACACTATTATCTCTATTTTCTACAAAATCAATCAAAGCTGATTGTGTTTTATCTATTAGTCCTTCTCGTGATATTTCTTGTAATGCAGCGGAAATATCAGATGCACTATAAATTTCTTTTTCAGCCTCGACTACAGTAGAGCTAGTTGGATTATGAACATTATCTTGTGAAATTATATTACAATTTTTATCAAGTTTTATTTCATTTGTAGTTACAAGTCCTTCTCTTTCTTCTAATTTTCTTCTTATATCTGCCATATCTAAACCATCTTCCATGAATTTAATCCAATCTTCTCTCTTAAATTCCTCTAGTTGCAATATCATTAATTGTTCTATTTGCTCTTCATTTAAATTTTCATAATAAAATGTATTCAATCCTCGTTTTTGCCCAGCTAAAATTAATGCTAATTTTCTAGGAGAATATTCTTTTTTATATTGATATGCTGCAAAGAAACCATTTACAGAAATCTCACTTGTCTCTAATTCTTCTTCTGAATGTTTTAAATCATCCAGTTCGAGTTCCCATTCTTTAGCCATATCTAAAATTTCTATTTGCTCCTTAGTATATTCTTTAAGGTAATTAATTCCGAAAGTAGATTCTTTTCCATTTGGCCACATATCTATAGTTCTTCTTAATACATAATTTTTATCATAATGTTGAGCCTCAATACTTTCAACTGTAATAGTCTCTTCTTCACAATTCAAACTTTTTAAAAAGCCTTCATATTCTTTTTTTCTAATCCTCCCATTCCTATAATTGCAGGCGGAAAATGAATTTGAGTACAGTTTACATTTATACCTATTTCTTTTAATTCGGCTAAACATTCCATATATAATTGTATAATATTAACAAAATTACCTGTCGTTATTTCTTTTCTTACAGAAATTTGGTTTATATACAAATCTGTGCCAATTATTGTTCCCGTCATCCCATGAGTTTGAAGTAAGACATTATTATTATGTTTATTTACTTTGATTATACCATCAATTCCATTGTCAAATGTAGCCATAGCACTTTCTGGTTCTCCACTTTCTTCAAATTCTTCTTCAGTAAAAAGTGCTGATTGTTCTTTATATAAACTCATTTCTTTAGATATATCTTCTACATCATAATAACCCGATCTTTGATATTCATATATAGCAGAGTTTCTCTTTGCCAAATATTCTTCTCTTAAATTTATTAAATACAAATCAAATTCATCGTCGTTAAACAATTCTTGATATTTTTGCATTTCTTCAATTGCGTATTCATGTGCATCCTTTTCATGAGGCGATAAAATATATTCATAACCATAACTATTTAATGATTTTAAATTTCTTTTTTCATCTTGCCATTGGTGTCTTAGTTCGTGAATTATTCCTGTAAGAATTTCATAAGAATTATCGCTAACTAAATCAATTATAATTTTTTTATTTTTAAAATCAAAACCAAATAGTCCATCTTTAAATTCTATATCAACTTCTCTTAAATCTTTTTCCTTTTGAATTGCTCTTATTGTTTGCGTAATTAAATTTCTTTTTTCATCATCAGTCATTTTGTTATAAAATTTTCTTTTAAATTTTCCATATAATTTATTATCCATATTTTAACAGTCCTTCTCATTTCTTTAGTAATACTTTTTTATACTAAAAAAATTAATTTTATCATATATAAAATTGATTATCAATCACCTCTTTTCGATAATCTTAAAAATTTGTAGGTTTATCAAGTAGTTCTTCCTCAACAGTATCTTCACAACTTCTCATTGCTAAAATTGTCTTTTCAAATAATTCTTCCAAGCTAATTCCAAGAATTTCTGCTCCTTTGCTTATAACATCTCTTGAGCAACCTGCTGCAAACTTTTTATCTTTAAATTTTTTCTTCAAGCTTGAAACTTCCATATCTTTTGTACTTTTTGATGGTCTCATTTTCGCTGCAGCCCATATTAGTCCAGTAAGCTCGTCTACTGCATAAAGTATTTTCTCCATTTCGTGTTCAGGTTTTATGTCAGAGCAACTGCCATATCCATGGCTACATATAGCATGTACCATTTCTTCGCTAGCATTAATTTCTTTTAATAATTCTGGTGCCTTTTTACAATGTTCATCAGGATATTTTTCAAAATCTACGTCATGTAGTAAGCCAACTAATCCCCAAAAATCTTGGTCATACCCTAATTCATTTGCTAAATATCTCATTACACCTTCTACAGTTAGAGCATGTCTAATATGAAATTCCTCTTTATTATATTTTTTTAGTAATTCTAAAGCCTCTGTTCTTTCCATTTCGTATACCTCCTATTTAAACATAAAGTTAACAATACAAAAATTATATCACAGAAATAATTTTAGGGCGATACATTTTTCCAAATTAGTTATTACATTTCTAACAATTATTTTACTATAAAGTTTACACCAAATATTTATTATTATATAATTATAAATGTATTTAGCTAAATTATATAAGTGCTATAACAATATCCATAAAATAAAAAAATCAAATAAAATTTAAGTTAGAGGTAATTATGGAAATATTATTTAAAAATGTTACTACATTAAATAAAGACGAATACATAGAATTAATTAAATTTCATGGACAGAAAAATAATTTTAAATATTATTTATATACTGCAATAATGGGTTTAATTCTTATAATAGGAATGTCTTACCAAATTATTTTAAGAAACTATATTTCTTTAACTTTGCTTGCATTAATTTTTATAGGATTTTTAGCATATAGATTTATAGAACCATATAGAAAAGCAGAAAAAGAAATGAAAGGCGAAAAAGTACAGGGAAATTTAGTTAATACATATATTTTTTATGATAAAAATTTTGTTATAAAAAACAAATATGGAAAAGATACTTTTAAATACAGAAAACTATTTAAAGTCTATGAAAATGAAAACGTATTTTACCTTTATATAAATAAAGAAGATGTTTTTATAGTTGAAAAAGACAAATTTGAAATAGGCAATCCTTATGAATTTAAAGAATTTATAGCTAAAAAAGTCGGATATAAATTTAAGAATTATAAAAAATAATTACCAAAATATATTTACCTTCATATTATAAATTAAGAAATATTTATTTTAATTTTTAACTTTTTTACAAATTTTATTAACAATTCAAATATTTTTTATTTATGTTTGGAGGTAAGTATGGAAAATAAATCAAATAGAATTGCTAGTAGTGAAATTATTAATACTGCTGAGCCATATTATTATAATAAATTAATTTATAATATTCATGAGTTGTTATCAAGATATACTTTTATTCAAAGTATTATTATTGGAAATAGTGTCCTTGGAAAAAGCATTCCTTGTATAAAAATTGGAAAAGGCAGTAATGTTGTATTGTATCACGCCGGAATTCATGCAAATGAGTGGATTACATCATTACTCATGATGAAATTTATAGAAAACTTTTGTATTGCTTATGAAGAAAATAATAATATGCATGGTTTTAATATACGAGATTTATATAATAGAACTACATTATACATTGTGCCTATGGTTAATCCCGATGGAATTGATTTAGTGACAGGTAATATTCCTCAAGATAGTAAAATTTTTGATAATTATAGACAAATAGCTACAAGCTTCCCTAATATTCCTTTTCCAGATGGTTGGAAAGCAAACTTTAATGGTGTGGATTTAAATTTGCAATTTCCAGCAGAATGGGAAGAAGCTAAGCGAATAAAATATGCTCAGGGATTTAATAAGCCCGCTCCAAGAGATTATGT
>CALXZZ010000085.1 GCA_944393365.1 uncultured Clostridia bacterium | reverse complement strand
TTTTTACATATATTAAAATTAGGTGAACAGCATGATTATTAATATGTCATATTGGACAAGAGTATTAAAAAATATTTTATATGTAGTATTGATATTATTAGGTTTATATATAGCTTTAGAGCTATCTATTTTTTATATGCCATTTTTAATTGCGTTTATAATATCATTAATGATTGAACCAGCAATTAAAAAAATAATGAAAAAAACACATTTAACAAGAAGAACAAGTTCAATTATTATATTTTTTTTGGTTTCAGTTATTATAATAGGTGGTTTAGCTTGGCTATTGATAACTTTATTTTCAGAATCTTCTAGTTTATTGCAGAGCTTAAACGATTACTTTGATAAGCTGTATGTGCAGTTTCAAAATTTAATAAATTATTTTGACTTTGACAATATACATTTATCAGATGAAATATTAGAAGTAATACAAAATTCTACAGGAGATTTTCTGACTACCGCTTCTGATTGGTTAAGAAATATATTGAATAATTTAATAAACTTTGTAACAAGTATACCATCAATAGCTATTTGTATAGGTATAACAGTAATTGCACTATATTTTATTTGTGTGGATAAAATATATATTTTGGACCAAATTGAGCATCATTTACCTAGATTATGGGTGAAAAAGATATCGGTACATTTAAAAGAATTAATTCAAACATTAGGAGGATATCTAAAAGCAGAAGCAACACTTATATTAGTTTCTTTTATAATTTCTCTAATTGGATTATACATTTTGCAAATAGTTGGATTTAATATTCAATATCCATTACTTATGGCTTTATTTATTGGCTTTGTTGATGCTCTTCCAATACTTGGTTCTGGAACAGTTATGATTCCTTGGGCAATTATTTGTGCTTTGAATGGAGATATTAATTTAGGTATAGCTATTATTGTTTTATTAATAATAATGTCAGTAGTTAGGCAAGTTTTGGAGCCGAAATTGGTTAGTAAAAATATTGGTGTTCATCCAATTTTTACTTTGATTGCTATGTACACAGGTTTTAAAGTGATTGGTATCATAGGCCTTTTAGTAGGACCAATAGTTTTAATTATAGTTAAAAATATTTTTTCTAATTTGATTGACCAAGGTGTATTTAAGACTATTTTTGATAAGAAATAGTATTGAAAAAAACTTTAATTTATGTTAATATAGTATTATTAATATATTTTGTAACAGCAAACTTTTTTCAATTAAAGAAAGTGGGGAGTAGACATGAAGAAAATATATTACAAAATTGAATTACGGATAGGTGAATGGGTTTTACATGAAGAAGATGTAGAATATGGAGAATTATATTATTTCAGTGATGGATATATGATTTTCACAGATGATTCTTTTGAGGGCTATTTAACGAATGATGTTTTATTTGGTGATATAGGGGAAAACCATGAGTTGTATTTAGAATTATTAGATTTTGATGATGAGAAACAATTTTTGAGTTTTTCAGGGCATTTTGAGTATATTGAGTTACCAGTAGCATATGCTTTGGCAGGTTTAAGTGATCAGAAAAAATTTGCAGCAATAAAATTCGTTGAACTAGTTAAAGATTCTTCAAAGCAAGAAGAAATTGACAAAGAGTTACAAAGAGTCAAACAAATCTATTTTATTCCGTAGAAAAAAGGCATGTGTAATTCACATGTCTTTTTTTAATGCTCTATTCCCATTCAATTGTTGCAGGTGGTTTAGAAGTAATATCATAAACAACTCTATTTACATGATTAACTTCATTGACAATTCTGCTTGAAACCTTTTCTAAAACATCATAAGGAATTTTGCTCCAAACACCTGTCATAAAATCAGTAGTCTCAACAGCACGAAGAGCTATTGTATAATCATAAGTTCTTTCATCTCCCATAACACCAACAGATTTTAAATTAGTCAAAACTGCGAAATATTGATTAATACTTTTGTGTAATCCGGCATTTCCAATTTCTTCTCTGAAAATACTGTCCGCTTCTTTTAAAATATCTAATTTGTCATCTGTTATATCTCCAATAATCCTTATAGCTAAACCTGGGCCAGGGAATGGTTGTCTATATACTAAATTTTCTGGAATACCTAATTCTAAACCAGTTTTTCTAACTTCATCTTTAAATAAATCTCTTAAAGGTTCTACAATTTCTTTAAAATCAACATAGTCAGGTAATCCACCTACATTATGATGGCTTTTAATTACAGAACTTTTACCTAATCCACTTTCAATTACATCAGGATAAATAGTTCCTTGCACTAAAAAATCAACAGTTCCAATTTTTTTAGCTTCTTCTTCAAAAACTCGTATAAATTCTTCTCCAATAATTTTTCTTTTTTTCTCTGGGTCAGTAACTCCAGCAAGTTTTGATAAAAATCTATCTTTTGCATTTACTCTAATTAAGTTAATGTCAAATTGATTTCTAAATACTTCTTCAACTTCATCACCTTCATTTTTACGAAGTAGGCCATGGTCAACGAAGATACAAGTTAGATTTTTTCCGATAGCTTTATTTAATAAAACTGCGGCAACAGAAGAATCAACTCCACCTGATAAAGCACATAAGGCTTTTTTATCTCCAATTTTTTCTTTTAAATTTTTAATACTTTCATCAACAAATGAAGAAATTTGCCAATCACCACTACAATTACAAATTTCGAATAAGAAGTTTTTAATTACTTGAGTTCCATTAACTGAATTATTAACTTCTGGATGAAATTGAATTCCATATAGTTTTTTATCAGGATTTTCCATTGCAGCATTTGGACAAGATGGGGTAGAGGCAATATTTTTGAAGCCTTCTGGTACGGTTTCTACATAATCTGTGTGACTCATTAAAAAGCCATTGTTATTTCCAAAACCTTTGAATAATAAAGAGTTGTTGTCTATTTTTACATCTGTTGTTCCATATTCTCTTTTGCTTGCCTTAGCTACTTTTCCTCCAAGAGTATATGTCATAAGTTGCATACCATAACAAATTCCAAGTACGGGTATTCCTAATTCAAATATTCCATCTGCACATCTAGGAGATTCTTCTCCATAAACACTTGCTGGTCCTCCTGTAAAAATGATTCCTTTTAGATTTTTTTCTTTGATTTTTTCGATTGATATGTCATAAGGTACTACTTCTGAATATACATTGCATTCTCTTACGCGTCTTGCTATTAGTTGATTGTATTGTCCACCAAAGTCTAGAATTAAAATTAGTTCATTACTTTTCATATATTAATCATCCTTTCATTTTACTTTCATGTATTGTATCATAGATTATTAAATAAGTAAATTAAAAAATAGATATTAACGAAAGTTTAATAACTTCATTAATGTCTATTTTTTATAACACACCATCAGTCGGAATATAACTTTCATCAGGAGGATAAACATACTCTTCATTAGGAGAAGAAGTCTCTTTCATATCAGTAACCTTTAATATAGGCATATCACCATGATAATCCCCCTTAGTAATCTCACCAGTAACTTCAACCCAAGTATTGTCTTTGTAATCTTTTGCATTTGCATATTCAGATAAAAAACCAACCACTACATATTGACGATTAGAAGAAATGATCATATCTCTAGCCAAAACAAATTGATTTTCATTTAAATCTGAAACTCTATAAACATATCCAATAAAATTAATTTTTAATCCAACATAACTATCAATGTCATCATGTACAGCTTTTAAAACATTTGTATAATTTGATGCTGAAATTGTAGAAATATTGTTTTGAGGCAAACATGATGATTTATTTTTATTAGTGCTAGCACCATGGAATATTTTAAAAGTCACAATCCCAACAATAATGGTGATGATTATTAAAATTATAATAAAAAAGAATTTAAATAAGTTTTTTCCATTAATTTTAAAATTATATACAAACATAACGTAACCTCCAGTTATGCAATTAAATTTTCTACGTTTTGTGAATTATAGTAAATAATATGTGGTAAAGTAAAAAATAAGAACATTTATGTCATAATTGTTTCAAAAAAATTGGTCCCCCTTTTAAGGATATCCACCAATTTTTTTGAAATCAATTGCTGACAGGAGTTTTAAATAATTTAACTATAATGTTTAAATAGAAAACTTTTTGTTCAAACTACTTGCTAAATTAATATTTTAGTGATATAGTAACAAAGTAAAAATATAAACTTAGGAGGAATCAATTCGAAATGAGTATAATAAGAAAAATTTTCAAAACTTACAGTCAAAAAGAAGTTAAAAGAGTAATGCCAATAGTACAAAAAATTAATGGCTTAGAAGACGAAATGTCAAAATTAAGCGATAAGGAATTAAGAGGAAAAACAGAATACTTCAAAGAGCAATTAAAAAATGGAAAAACATTAGATGACATATTACCAGAAGCATTTGCAGTTGTTAGAGAAGCATCAAAAAGAGTTTTAGGAATGAGACATTTTGATGTACAATTAATAGGTGGTATCATTTTACACCAAGGAAGAATTGCAGAAATGAAAACTGGTGAGGGAAAAACTTTAGTTGCAACACTTCCAGTATATTTAAATGCACTAGAAGGAAAAGGAGTTCATGTAATTACAGTAAATGATTACTTAGCAAAAAGAGATAGTGAATGGATGGGAAAATTATATAAATTCTTAGGGTTATCAGTTGGTTTAGTAATTGCAGGAATGGAGCCTAAGGCAAAACAAGAAGCATATAATGCAGATGTAACATATGGTACAAATAATGAATTTGGATTTGATTATCTAAGAGATAATATGGTTATATATAAAAATCAATTAGTTCAAAGGGGATTACATTATGCAATTGTCGATGAGATTGATAGCATTTTAATTGATGAAGCTCGTACTCCACTTATAATTTCAGGTAGAGCAAATGAGTCATCAGATTTATACAAAAAGGCAGATAACTTTGTACGTAGATTAACACCTAAAGTTATTGTTGAAGAAGATGTAAAAGATTTTGATCAACAAGAAGATAATGAAAAATATGATTATATTGTAGACTTAAAAGCAAAATCTGCATCATTAACACAAAAAGGTATTAAAAAAGCAGAAGAAGCATTTGGATTAGAAAACTTCAATGACTTAGAAAACTCTACATTAGTTCACCATGTAAACCAAGCATTACGTGCGCATGGTGTTATGAAAAAAGATATTGATTATATCGTAAAAGATGGTGAAGTTTTAATTGTTGATGAATTTACAGGACGTATTATGTATGGAAGAAGATATAATAATGGATTACATCAAGCAATCGAAGCAAAAGAACATGTAAAGATAGCTGATGAGTCAAAAACTTTAGCAACAATCACATTCCAAAACTTCTTTAGAATGTATGATAAATTATCAGGTATGACAGGTACTGCTATGACAGAAGCTGCAGAATTCGAAGAGATTTACAATTTGGATGTTGTTGAAATACCAACAAATAAACCAATGATTCGTAAAGATGAAAATGATGTTATATACAAAAATGAAAATGCAAAATATAGGGCAATTGTAGAAAGCATAAAAGAAAGTCATAAAAAGGGTCAACCAGTTTTGGTTGGTACAGTATCAATTGAAAAATCTGAAAAATTAAGTAGATTATTAAAACAAGAAGGAATTAAGCATGAAGTATTAAATGCTAAATATCATGAAAAAGAAGCTGAAATAATTGCACAAGCAGGAAAATATGGTGCAGTAACAATTGCAACAAACATGGCAGGACGTGGTACTGACATTATGCTTGGTGGAAATAGTGAATATTTAGCAAAAGAAGCTATGAGAAAAAATAAAGTTCCAGCTGAATTAATTGAAGCAGCAGACACATATTATGAAACAGATGACCAAGACATTTTAAAAGCAAGAGAGCAATTTAAAGAGTTAGTAAATAAATTTGATGAGCAAATAAAAGAAGAAAAAGAAAAAGTAATTGAAGCTGGTGGACTAAAGATCATAGGAACAGAAAGACATGAATCTAGAAGAATTGATAACCAGTTACGTGGACGTGCTGGACGTCAAGGAGATATAGGAGAATCTAAATTCTATATTGGATTAGATGATGACTTAATGAAAATCTTTGGTGGAGATGCGATAACTAAAGTATATAATACACTAGGTGCAGACGAAAATATGCCAATAGATTCAAGAATTATCTCAAACGCAGTAGAAAATGCACAGAAAAAAGTAGAAGGTAGAAACTTCAGTATTCGTAAAAATGTCCTAAAATATGACGATGTAATGAATGCTCAAAGAGAAATTATTTATAAACAAAGAAGAGAAGTTCTTGATGGAGAAAATATCCATGATAATATAATTGCAATGATTGATTTTGTTGCAGAAAACATATCAAATATGTTTATAGAAGGTGAAACATCAGAAGTAAATGTAGAGTCTTTAAATACAGAAATTTTAAATGTATTTGGAATTGATATGTCAGACTTCGTAAAAGAAAACAAAACTAATCCACAGGTAATTTCAGATGAATTAAGAAAAAGAGCTTTGGAAATATATGACCAAAAGGAACAAGATATTGGTTCAGACGAAATGAGAGAGCTTGAAAGAGTTGTTATGCTTAAAGTTGTTGATGAAAAATGGATGAATCATATTGACAGCATGGATGAATTAAAAAATGGTATTGGTTTACGTGCTTATGGTCAAAAAGATCCTGTTGTTCAATACAGACTTGAAGGTTTTGATATGTTTGATGAGATGATTAATGATATCAAATATGATGTAACTAAGATTTTGATGCATATTAGACAACAAGGTGAGACAAAGAGACAAGAAACTGTTAAGATTACAGGTGCAGCATTAGAGGCTATCCACAGTGTTGACGGAGGAGCTAAAATTGGTACTGATGTTGATAGAACTATTCGTAATGAAGGTCCTAAGATTGGTAGAAATGATCCTTGTC
>CALXZZ010000084.1 GCA_944393365.1 uncultured Clostridia bacterium | reverse complement strand
ATATAGATTATGGATTTGCAGAAGCAGATACAACATATGGAAAAATCGGTGTAAAAGTTTGGATATATAAAGGAGAAGTTCTTCCAGAAAAGAAAGTGGAAGGAGGAGAAAAATAATGCCATTAATGCCAAAAAGAACAAAACACAGAAAAGTACAAAAAGGTAGAATGAGAGGAAAAGCAACAAGAGGTAATAAAGTTACAGATGGAGAATATGGAATCCAAGCAGTAACAGGAGCTTTAGTTACAGGAAATCAAATTGAAGCAGCCAGAATTGCTATGACTCGTTATATAAAAAGAGGAGGAAAAGTTTGGATAAAAATTTTCCCAGATAAACCAATAACAGCAAAACCTATCGGAACTCGTATGGGTAAAGGTAAAGGTGCTCCTGAATATTGGGTAGCAGTTGTAAAACCTGGTAGAGTTATGTTTGAAATAGCTGGTGTACCAGAAGAAACTGCAAGAGAAGCTTTACGTTTAGCTATGAATAAACTACCTAATAAAACAAAATTCGTAGCAAGAGAAACTGAAAAGGTAGGTGAAAATGATGAAGATAGATAAAATAAGAGAAATGTCTTCACCAGATTTAGAAAAAGAATTAGGTGAACTAAAAACAGAATTATTTAAATTAAAATTTAGTTTAGCTACAAACGGATTAGATAATCCAATGAAAATAAAACAAGTTAAAAGAGATATAGCTAAAATAAATACAGTATTAACAGAAAGAAAAATTCAAGAAAGTAAGAAAGCATAAACATAGATAATCACTAATTCACAAGGGTAGGGGATATTTCTTATCCAGAGTGGAAGTAATTAATGAAATAATAGCAAGGGTGAATCACTTAATCACGCGGGGAAGGGACATTCCTTGAACCAAGTGGAAATGACCGAAAGGTAAAGGTGTGTCCCTTGTCAGAAACGAGGAAAGGAGAAATCTAAATGGAAGAAAGAAATCTTCGTAAAACTATGATTGGAACTGTATTATCAAACAAAATGGACAAAACAGTTGTAGTAACAGTAGAAACAAGTGTGAGTCACAAGATGTATGGTAAAACAGTAAAAAGAACATATAAATTAAAAGCTCATGATGAAAAAAATGCTTGTCAAATAGGAGACAAAGTAAAAGTAATGGAAACAAGACCACTTTCTAAAGATAAAAGATGGAGAGTAGTTGAAATTACAGAAAAAGCCATTACGAAATAAAAATAAAAAAATAATAATTTAAAGAAGAATCACTGATTCACAAGGGTAGGGGATATTTCTTATCCATAGTGGAAGTGACCTAGGGGAAAGAAGTGTCCCCTGACATTAGTTAAGAAAGGAGGAACCATAAATGATACAACAACAATCAAGATTAAAGGTAGCAGACAACACAGGTGCAAAAGAAATCATGTGTATCAGATGTTTAGGAGGTTCATACAGAAAAACATCTAACATAGGAGATGTAATAGTTGCTTCTGTTAAATCAGCAACACCAGGAGGAGTTGTTAAAAAAGGTGATGTTGTAAAAGCTGTTATCGTAAGATCTAAAAAAGGATTAAGAAGATCAGATGGTTCATATATAAAATTTGATGAAAACGCAGCTGTTATAATAAAAGAAGACGGAACACCAAGAGGAACACGTATTTTTGGACCAGTTGCAAGAGAATTAAGAGAAAAAGATTACATGAAAATATTATCTTTAGCACCAGAAGTACTATAGTAATAAAACAAAATAAAATAACAGGGTAATCACCAATTCACGAGGGGAGGGGACATTCCTTGAACTAAGTGGAGATGACCAAAAGGTAAAGGTGTGTCCCCTGACGTTAAGAAGAAGGAGGGAAAACTCTAAAATGAGAATCAAAAAAGGCGACAATGTTCAAGTTTTATCTGGAAATGACAAAGGTAAAACAGGAGAAGTATTAGAAGTTATGCCAAAAGAAGACAAAGTAGTAGTAAAAGGCGTAAATATAAGAAAAAAACATGTTAAAGCAAGAAGACAAGGAGAAGAAAGCGGAATAATACCAGTAGAATGTAGCATTCCAGCTTCAAAAGTAAATGTTGTATGCCCAAAATGTGGAAAAGCTACAAGAGTAGGATACAGCGTAGAAAAAGATCAAAAAGTTCGTATATGTAAAAAATGCGGTGCAAAATTAAAATAAGGAAGGAGGATTAATTAAATAATGGAAAAATTAAGAGAACAATATGTAAATGAAGTAATCCCAGCATTAATGAAAAAATTCAATTATAAATCAATTATGCAAGTACCAAAACTTGACAAAATCGTTATAAACATTGGTTTGGGAGATTTAAAAGAAAATCCTAAAGCATTAGAAAATGCAATGAATGATTTAGCTCAAATTACAGGTCAAAAACCAGTAATAACAAAAACAAAAAAATCAATTGCAGCATTTAAATTAAGAGAAGGAGCAAACATTGGATGTAAAGTAACTTTAAGAGCAGACAAAATGTATGACTTTGCATATAAATTATTTAATGTTGCACTTCCAAGAGTAAGAGATTTCAGAGGAGTTTCTAACAATTCATTTGATGGAAGAGGAAACTACTCAATGGGAGTAAAAGAACAATTAATATTCCCTGAGATAGAATATGATAAAATAGACAAAATAAGAGGTATGGATATTATATTCGTTACAACAGCTAAAACTGATGAAGAATCAAGAGAGTTGTTGAAGTTGTTAGGAATGCCTTTTAAAAACTAATTTTTGACTCGCGGTAACACGCGTTAGTTAAGGAAGGAGATATATATAATATGGCTAAAAAATCAATGAAAGTAAAACAAGCAAGACCACAAAAATATAAAACTAGAGAATATAATAGATGTAAATTATGTGGTAGACCACATGCATATATTAGAAAATATGGTATATGCCGTGTATGTTTTAGAGAATTAGCTCATAAGGGAGAGATTCCAGGGGTTAAGAAGGCCAGCTGGTAATTAAAACAGATTAAAAGCAGCAATCTGCACATTTTCGCTATTTATTTCAAACCTCGATGTACAATAGTACACCTTCGGCTTGCAATAAATAACAAAAATGCACATCTCACTACTTTAAATCAGTTTTAACAAATTAATGAAAATAAAAAAGGGTGAATCATTAACCCTGTCAAAAAGAAAGAAAAGGAGGTTAGTAACTAAATGAATACTACAGATCCAATTGCAGATATGTTAACAAGAATTAGAAATGCAAACAGTTCAAAACATAAAACAGTTGATATTCCAGCATCAAATATGAAATTAGGAATAGCTGAAATATTATACAAAGAAGGATATATAAAATCTTTTGAAGAAATAAAGGATGATACACAAGGTATTATCAGAATAACATTAAAATATGATGAAAAAGGAACAAGAGTAATCGATGGTTTAAAAAGAATCAGTAAACCAGGATTAAGAGTATATGCTTCAAAAGAAGAATTACCAAAAGTATTAAATGGATTAGGAGTAGCAATTATTTCTACATCAAAAGGATTAAAAACAGATAAAGAAGCAAGAGCTTTAGGAATTGGTGGAGAAGTATTAGCTTACGTTTGGTAATTATAAATATAGAAGAAATAAGATTGCAGGGCAATCATCTATTCACGCGGGGAGGGGACATTCCTTAAACTAAGTGGAAGTTAAAATAAAAAATAAAAACAAGGGCAAATCAGTTATTCACAAGGGTAAGGGACACTCTTTATGCAGAGTGGAAATACCCTAGGGTAAAAAAGTGACCCTTGTCAACCAAGAAGGAGGGAAAACTAAAATGTCAAGAATAGGAAACAAACCTATAACAGTACCAGCAGAAGTACAAGTAAAAATCGATGGACAACACATTACTGTAACAGGACCTAAAGGAACATTAGAAAGAGACATTCATAAAAACATAACAATGGAAATGAATGAAAATGTTATAACATTAAAAAGAATAAATGACGAACCAGCTAACAAAAGTTTACATGGTTTAACAAGAACATTAATTCAAAACATGATTATAGGTGTAACATCTGGTTATAGCAAAGAATTACAAATCAATGGTGTTGGATATAGAGTTGTAAAACAAGGAAATAACTTGAATTTAACATTAGGATATTCACATCCTGTTATATTCGAAGCACCTGAAGGAATCAGCTTTGATGTACCTAATGCAAATACTATAATAGTTAATGGTATTGATAAAGAATTAGTTGGTCAAACAGCAGCTGTTATTAGAACAAAAAGACCACCTGAAGTTTATAGAGGTAAAGGTATTAAATATGCTGATGAAGTTATTAGACGTAAGGAAGGTAAAACTGGTAAATAAATTAATTTTGATTGAAAACGGCAATATGCACATTTTGTTTATCCAGTTCAGATTTCGACGTACCATCGTACGCCTTCAATCTGTACTGACTAATCCAAAATGCACATCTTACCATTTTGAATCAAAATTCAAATTATAACTGAAATATAAAAAATATAATTAATAATCAAATTTTTATTATAAAACATAAATAGTATAGCTCAATTTTTTAGAAAGGAGTAATTAAAAATGGTTAAGAAAACAGATAGAAAAATAGAAAGAACAAGAAGACATATTCGTGTTAGAAGAAAAATATCTGGAACTGCTGAAAGACCAAGACTATGTGTATATAGAAGCAATAGCAATATATATGTACAAGTAATTGATGACGTAGCAGGAAAAACTTTAGCACAAGCATCAACATTAGATAAAGAAATCAAAACTAAACATTCAAATAAAGCAGCAGCTAAAGAAGTTGGAGCATTAATTGCAAAAAGAGCAATGGAAAAAAATATCAAATCTGTTGTATTTGATCGTGGTGGATACATATATCACGGAGTTGTAAAAGAATTAGCAGAAGCTGCAAGAGAAGGCGGACTAGAATTTTAAGTTAGGAGGGAAAACAAAAACCAATGGAAGATAAAAGAGAATTAAAAGAAAAAGTAGTTGCCATCAACAGAGTTGCAAAAGTTGTAAAAGGAGGAAGAACATTCCGTTTTAGTGCAGTTGTTGTAGTTGGTGACGAAAATGGTCATGTTGGAGTTGGAAATGGTAAAGCTGCAGAAGTTCCAGATGCTATTAAAAAAGCAATCCAAGAAGCTAAAAAGAACTTAGTAGAAGTACCAATAGTAGATACAACAGTACCACATGAATATATTGGAAAATTTGGAAGTGCAAAAGTTATGTTAAAACCAGCTGCAGTAGGTACTGGAATTATCGCAGGAGGAAGCGTTAGACCAGTTATGGAACTTGCTGGATACAAAAACATAAGAACAAAAGTTATAGGAACAAACAATCCAAGAAACGTTGTATATGCTACATTAGAAGGATTAAAATCAATGCAAACAATAGAACAAGTTGCTAAAAAAAGAGGAAAAAAAGTAGAAGAAATAGTATAATTAATTGTACAACAAAAATAAAATACAGGGCGAATCACCAATTCACGAGGGGAGGGGACATTCCTTAAACTAAGTGGAAGAGACCAAGAGGTAAAGGTGTGTCCCCTGTCAAAAAGAAGAAGGAGGGAAAACCGAAAATGAAGCTAGACGAATTAAAACCAGCTGTAAAAAGAGTAAAAAGAAACAGAGTAGGACGTGGAATTGCATCTGGAAATGGAAAAACATCAGGAAGAGGACATAAAGGTCAAAAAGCAAGAAGTGGTGGAGGAGTAAGAAGAGGCTTCGAAGGAGGACAAACACCACTATATAGAAGACTACCAAAAAGAGGATTTAACAACATAAATAGCAAAAACTACACAGAGGTAACATTAAAAATGCTAAATAAATCACAAGCAACAGATGTAACAGCAGAAACTTTACTTGCAGAAGGAATAATCGGAAAAATAAATGATGGAATAGTTGTTTTAGCAACTGGAAAATTAGAGAAAAAATTAAACGTTAAAGCCGTTAAATTTACAGCTAAGGCAAAAGAAGCAATCGAAGCTTTAGGTGGAAAGGCTGAGGTGATTTAATTGTTTAAAACCATAAAAAATGCATTTAAAACACCAGATGTTAGAAAAAGATTATTATATACATTATTATTAATAGTAGTTTTCAGATTTGGATGTTATATAACAGTACCAGGAGTAGATAGCATAGCATTAAGTGATGCAATGGGAAATACAACAGGTATTGCAAGTTTAATTGACACTATTTCTGGAGGAGCATTCTCTAGATTCTCAGTATTTGCAATGTCAATTACACCATATATCACAGCATCAATAGTAATCCAACTTTTAGCAATGATAATACCATCTTTAGAGAGATTAACAAAAGAAGGTGGAGAAGTTGGAAGACAAAAAATAAATAGATACACAAAAATATTAACAATTATATTAGCTTTAGTTGAAGGAATTGGATTATATTTATCATATAAATCAGCAGGAATATTTGTTAATGATTCATTCCTTACAGGAGCATTAGTTGTTACAGGACTAGTAACAGGAACATCTATCCTAATGTGGTTAGGAGAACAAATAACTGCAAAAGGAATAGGAAATGGAATATCATTATTAATCTTTATTGGTATCATATCAGGATTACCAAGCTTACTTACAACATTATGGGGATTAATTATGCCAGAAGCAGGATTTAGTACAACAGGATTATTAACTGCAATCGGAATAGTAATTGGAGCAATAATCTTAGTTGCAGGAGTTGTATTTGTACAACAAGCAGAAAGAAGAGTACCTGTACAATATTCAAAGAAAGTAGTAGGAAGAAAAATGGTTGGTGCACAAAGCACACATATACCATTAAAACTTGCTATGGCTGGAGTTATGCCAGTTATCTTTGCTTCATCATTTATGACATTCCCAGCAATGATAATCCAAATATTTGTACCAGATATAGCAAATCAAACAGGATTTTTAGCAGGACTATATAATTTCTCAATTGCTACATCAAC
>CALXZZ010000083.1 GCA_944393365.1 uncultured Clostridia bacterium | reverse complement strand
CCAAAGTGACCAAAGGAGGAATTTGAATTGAAGTCTAAAGAATCAGATATGAACTTATATTATATGAAAAATGGACAAGCTAGAAAAGAAAATATAGAAGACTTAGTGAAGAAAAAGAAGCAGAAAGAAAGGGAAAAAAGAATCAAGCAAAACAAAATGCAAAGAGAGCAGAATAATGATTTTGACTTTGAAACAGAAGAAGTCATTAATATGACTAATAAAAACAAATTAAAAAAAGAAGAAGAGAGAAGAAAACAATTAACTAAGCAAGAAAGAAAACGTAAAAAAAGAAACAGAAGGATTAAATTTGTTTTAAAAATAATATTACTAATTGGAGTAATTGCAGGAGGAATAACTTTTGCATTAACTTCACCAATTTTTAACATAAAGGACATACAAGTATTAAATAATAGTCAAGTTAGTAGTGATACAATTATAAGTTTATCTGAATTAAGGACAGACCAAAATATATTCAAATTTTCTTCAAATAATGTGATAGAAAAAATAAAAGAAAATCCATATGTAGAAAATGTAGAGGTACATAGAAAAATACCAAGTACAGTACAAATAGAAATAGAAGAAAGAATTCCAACATATAGTGTGGATTATATGGGAAAATATGCTATAATAAATAATCAAGGATATATTCTAGAAATATCTGAGGATAATAAAGGGCTTCCAATAATTTTGAATTCATCAACAGCAGAACAAGAAGTTTCACTTAATCAAAGATTAAATGATGAAGATTTAGGAAAATTAGAAGATGTCTTGAAAATAATGAGTTCAGCAAAAGAAAATAATTTAGACACAGAGGTCACAAATATTGACATTAGCAACAAAAACGAATATATTATATATTTAGAGCAAGAAAATAAATATGTACATTTAGGAGATAGTTCAAATTTAAGTAATAAGATGCTATATGTAGTAGCAATTTTAGAAAAAGAAAAAGAAAATGCAGGAGATATATTTGTAAATGGAGATTTAAATAATAAATTCCAACCATATTTTAGACAAAAAGTTTAGAAAAAATATATAAGGAAGAGGTGAAAAAATGACGCATAAGAGGACAATAAGTATAGTACTAGGAATAATGTGTTTTGCTTTGACATTAGGAATATGTGTACAAGTAAGAACAGTTCAAGGGACAGATTCAACAGTAAGCCAAAATTATGAAGAAAATAACCTAAGAGCAGAAGTTTTAAGATATAAAGAGAGATACGAAAATAGATATAAAGAATTAGAAAAAGCAGAAGCGGAATTAGAGAAAGTAAGACAAGAATCAACTCAAAACAATGAGGATTTAGAAGCAAAAGAACAAGAAATACAACAAGGAAACAAAATGATTGGTCTAACTGAAGTTACAGGACCAGGGGTAATAATAACATTAAGCGATAGTACAAGAGATGCAAATTCTGTATTAAATGCAAGTGAGTTACTGGTTCATGATGGAGATGTACTAAGTGTAATAAACGAATTAAAAAATGCAGGAGCAGAAGCTATATCAATAAATGACCAAAGATTAGTTCCAACAAGCAGTATAGTTTGTGGTGGAAATATAATAGAGATAAATGGAGAAAAAGTTGGAGCACCATTTGAAATTAAAGCAATAGGACTTCCAGAACAGTTAGCAGCTTTATCAAGACCTGGAGGATATTTGGAGATTTTAAAAAATGCTACAGTTGGTGTTGAATTGAAAAAATCAAATAATATTACAATTCCAAAATATACAGGCGTTATCACTTATGAATATGCAAAAACTGTTAATTAAAATATAGAATAATAAAGTTCAAAATATTATAGAAAGGAGGAATTCTTTTCTAAAGAGTAAAGAAAAGGTTTCGCAAAGCGAGATGTGACCTTTAGTAAAGAAAATAATTGCTATGAAGAAAAAGTTAAATATAAAAAAAGGTAAGATAACAATGACAATTACAATTGGAATTGCATGCTTTGTGCTAGTATTAGTTATGTTTATGCAGTTTAAAATTGTAAATGAAACAGATATAACTTCGATAGAAAATATGAGAGAAACAGAACTGAGAACAGAACTTGCCAATTGGAAATCAAGATATGATGATACAAATGCACAATATGAAGAAGTTCAAAGTACAATTGAGGAATATAAAAAGACAAAAGAGTCAAATGAAGAAACAGAAAAATTGGTTGATGACGAGTTAGCTACAGTTAATATGAATTTAGGAAAAACTGATGTTGAAGGAGAAGGAATAATAGTTACATTAAGAGAGACCGATAATGAAGAGATAAGTCAAATAAATGCAGATGATTTACTTGTAATAGTAAATGCATTAAAATTAGCCGGAGCAGAAGCTATATCAATAAATGATGAAAGAATTATAAATATGACAGATATAGTTAATATAGATGCAAACACAGATAACTTATTTGTAAGAATTAATGGTCAAAGAATTTTAGCACCATATATAATCAAAGCAATAGGAAATCAATCATATCTAGAAAGTGCTTTAGTTGGAAAAGGTGGATATGTTGATGAACTTAGGACAATTGGGCATGATGTGACAATAGAAAAAAAGGATAAAATGACTATATTAAAATATGATGATGAGATAACAACAAAATATATTCAATAATGAAAATCAAGGAGGAAGAAAATGATATTTATAGCTATATTAATAGGATGTATATTAGGAGCTATTATAGGGATAAATGCTCCAATGATTTCTTATACATATTCAAGTTATTTGGCAATAGCGATTATTGCAGCACTAGATTCAGTATTTGGTGGAATTACATCTGTTATAAATAAAAATTTTGATTTAAAAATATTTATTACAGGATTTTTTGGAAATGCAATTTTATCAATTTTATTAACAATATTAGGACAAAAATTGAATGTAGATATATATTTAGCAGCAATAGTAGTTTTTGTTGGTAGAATGTTTACAAATTTAGCAATCATAAGAAGATACTATGTTGATAAATGGTCAGATAAATTTAAAAAACTTAAACAGCAAGAGGATAAAGAAGAAAAAAATAAACAGGAGAAAGTGGCAGAATCTGAATAAACATTAAGTAGATGGACGCAAAAATCTTTTTTGAAAATATTAAGAAAGAATAAAGATGTGCGACATGTTGTAAATAATCTAAAATTAGAATATATGACCATGTCGTTTTTATATGGTTATCTTATTACAATTATATTACAAAAACATTACAAAAATATAACAAATTCTATTGACATTTGTCTAAAAATGTAATATATATACATTTAAGAAATTTAATACAAAATTGGAGGAATTAACTTGGCAATCGGAGATATCATTGTAGGTATTGACATAGGAACAAGTAAGGTTTGCACGGTTGTAGGAGAAGTAAATAACTTTGGTCAAATCGAGATTATATGTAATACCTCTTATAAATGTAGTGGACTAAAGAAAGGTAAAATAATAAACGAAGAAGATATAACATTAAGTATTGCAAAAACTATACAAGATGCCGAAGAGGAAACTAATCTAAAAATAAATTCAGCCTATGTAACTATCCCAGGAAAATATGTAACGATTGTACAAAATACAATCACAAAAGATGTAAAAGATAAATATGCAGGAATTTCAGTTAGAGATGTGCAAAATGCAATAATGCAAGTTAAAGATATAGATATACCAGATGCAGAAACTTTAATTGATATAGTACCAGACAAAATTGTATTAGACAATGGTAATATAGTAGCCGATCCAGTAGGAAATTTGAGTTCTAGTTTTACAATTAGTGCACAGGTAATATTAGCTCAAAAAGACTATGTAAGGCAATTGCATAATATATTTAAAAAAGCAGGATTAGAAATAGACGGAATCGTACCAACAACATTAGCTGAAAGAAATTTAGTGTTAGATAAGAATGAATTGCATGATAATGTTATGATATTAGATATAGGTGCTGGAAATACAGATATAGGAGTATTTGAAGGTTCTAGCTTTATATATACAAATTCAATTCCAGTAGGTGGAGATAATATCACAAACGATATTGCAGTAGTTTTAAATATATCAGAAGAAGAAGCTGATAAATTAAAAAGGCAATATGGATTAGCTTTAAAATCTTATATTGACAACGATAATGATATAATATTAAATACATCAAAAGATGATAATAAAAATAGAATAATTAAAAGTTCAGAGCTAATAGAGATTATCGAAGCAAGAATTGAAGAAATCTTTTCAATAATAAATAAAGACATTACAAATCAAGGAATTAAATCAAAAATCAATAATGTGGTTTTAACTGGACAGGGAATTGTTAATATAAGTAAAAGTGATGTTGCAGGGAAGATAAATCTAAATATACCTGTAAAAATATCAACAGGAAGGGCAATTAGTACAGTTAAACCAGCATATAGAACAAGTTATGCTTTAGTTAGATATATAGCAGCAAGACCATTTGCCAAAACAGTTTCAAGTAGTATAGATACACAAAGTAACGAAAGTTTTATAAAAACAATTATAGAAAGAATTAAAGAATTTTTCTATTCATAATAAAGACTATTAATAGGAATAAAGGTGAAACTTTTAAGGATAAAAAATGTAAATCCTTAAATAAAGAAGTTATTAATTTTAAAAATATAAATAAAATAAGGGAGGAAACTAAATGATGGATTACAATGATGATAGCAATATAACAATGATGGATGGAACAGCAACAATCAAAGTTATAGGTGTTGGAGGAGCAGGAAATAATGCTGTAAACAGAATGATTGATGCTGGAATTAAAGGGGTAGACTTCATTGCAGTAAATACAGATAGACAAGCATTACAAACTTCAAAAGCAAATACAAAAATTCAAATTGGTGAAAAAATCACAAGAGGACTAGGAGCAGGAGCAAATCCTGACATTGGTGCTCAATCAGCAGAAGAGAGTAAATCTGAAATATCTGAAGTATTAAGAGGAGCAGATATGGTATTTGTTACAGCCGGAATGGGTGGAGGAACAGGTACAGGTGCTGCACCAATAGTTGCTTCAACTGCTAAGGAAATGGGAATATTAACAATTGGTGTTGTTACAAAACCATTTACATTTGAAGGAAAGAAAAGACTTTCACAAGCAGAACGTGGAATTGAAAGTTTAAAAGGAAAAGTAGATACATTAGTAGTAATACCAAATGATAAATTACTACAAATAATTGATAGAAAAACTTCAATCATAGAAGCTTTTAAAATGGCTGATGATATATTAAGACAAGGTGTTCAAGGTATATCAGACTTGATTGCTATTCCAGGTCTTGTAAACTTAGACTTTGCAGATGTTAAAACAATAATGTTAAATCAAGGAATGGCACATATGGGTGTTGGAAAAGCATCAGGTGAAAATAGAGCAGAAGATGCAGCTAAAGAAGCTATTCAAAGTCCATTACTAGAAACTTCTATTGAAGGTGCAAAAGGTGTAATTATTAATATTACAGGTGGTGAAGATTTAGGTTTACATGAAGTAAATACAGCTGCTGAACTTGTTCAACGCAGTGTAGACCCAGAAGCAAATATTATCTTTGGTACAGTTACAGACCCTAATATGACAGATGAAATTCAAATTACTGTTATTGCAACTGGTTTTGAAAAGGCTGAACCTATTTCTAGTATAGGTGTTGATAATATTGTTTCTAAAACTTGGGAAAAGAAAATTAATACTATTCCTGTTAATAATGAAAGTAGTTCATCACAAAATGATTTAGATATTCCTTCATTTCTTAGAAAGAATAGAAACAAAGGGTAAATTGATTGAAAAATAATTACAATTTTATCTGTGTCAAAATACATTTAAAACGCGGTTACATACAAAAAGTATGCTCCCTTGCCTTTTAAATGTATTTTTCCTTGCTAAAATTTAATTCTTTTCCAATCGTTTGCATTCGTAATTTCATAAATTTGATATAGTTTTTTGTCTTTGGATAAATAAAGAAATTAAAATTATTTAGTGAAATCAATAAAGTGAAATGATGAAAAAGTCGAAGTTTGTCGATTTTTTCTTTTTTTCGGCAATAAGAAAAGACAGCTTTTTTAATATGTAAGTAGTAAAATAGTCATGCAGGTGATTTGCATGACTATTTATATTGATGTAGTATTTTTAGAAAACTTAGTAATGAATTCAATAATATTGATAGCATCAGGAATTATATTAAAAAAGAAATTGAAATGGATAAGAATCTTACTTGCAAGTTCTTTAGGAGCTATTTATACAATTATAGGATACATATCGGTATTACAAATTTATTCAAACTTGGTATTAAAGGTAATATTATCAATATTAATTATATATATAGCATTTAATCCACAAACAGTAAAACAATTGTGGAAAGACGTACTAATATTTTATTTAACATCTTTTGTATTTGGAGGAGTAGCTTTTGCATTAATATATGTTGTGAAACCACAAGATATTTTAATGAAAAATGGATTGTTCTTAGGAACATATCCATTAAAAACGGTATTATTAGCAGCAATAGTTGCTTTTATTATAATAATTGCAGCATTTGCAATTGTAAAAACTAAGTTTAGCAAAAAAGATATGTTTTGTGATGTAGAAGTGGAGTTAAATAATAAAAAAATTAAGACTAGAGCAATGATAGATACGGGAAATTTATTGAAAGAGCCAATTACAAATACACCTGTAATTGTATTGGAACACACCTTATTATATGAATGTGTACCAAAAGAAATTTTGGATAATTTAGAAAGTATTTTAGGAGGTGAGCTAGTTAAAATACCGGAAGAAATAAGAAATGAGTACATATCGAGGTTGAAATTAATTCCATTTGCATCCTTGGGAAAGCAAAATGGAATGTTAGTGGGAATAAAGGCGGATAGTTTAAAAATTATACAGGATGAACAAGAAAAAGAAAGTAAAAATGTTATTGTAGGAATTTATAATAAATCTTTAACAAAAAGAGGTGAGTA
>CALXZZ010000082.1 GCA_944393365.1 uncultured Clostridia bacterium | reverse complement strand
TATGTTACAAAAGATATATTAGAAGAACTACAAGAACTAGTTGGAGTAGAAAATGCAAAAATAGAATAATGAGGAAACATAAATGGATACAGATATAAATAGATTAATAGCTAAAAATAGAATATTAGCTTTAATAAATAAAGAAAAAGATAAAAAAACTAAATTTGATTTTGCAAGAGAACTTTCTTATATTATAAGGGATAATGCAGATTCAAAAGAATATGTAGATCAATATTTTAGTGAGATTGCAAAATGTTTTAATACAGATACTTTAGACTTTCTCATAATATTATTTAAAAATGAATGGTATGACTTAATAAAAAAACATATTGCAAGTATAATACAAATGTTACAAAATGATAAAAATACAAAAATCTTATCAGCTTTTTGTGAAGAGTATTTAGAACAATCCCCAGATAACGAAAAACTGGATAACTTAACAGAAATAGTAAGATGTTTAGAAAATTCACCAGGTGATTTATTGATTGTTGCACCAAAACTAAGAGGTTATTCAGAAGAAACAGACCGATTACTAGAAGAAATAATGCAAAAACATAGTCTTGATTTAGCAAAATATTTATTTGCTAGAGAAAGAGATACTTTATATTTAAAAGACTTAAAAGATACTGTAGATGTAGATGGTTATTCAAAATTTATAGAAAGAATCTTATTAGAAATAGGAAAACGTCAAGATAGTAAGCTAAATGATATAAAACTTCTTCGTCAAGGAGCTAGTGCAAAACCATTTGAGTTTAAAAATATGATATTAAAAGTGGGATTACCTCCTAAAACATATAATATGCCAAATAGTAAATATTTTTTACAACCATTAATAAGAGTTGAACTAAAAAGCAATAAAGGAGAGCCTTTTGCTTGTGTAGAAGTAACAAATAAAGTAGATACAAATTTTCCTAAAGAAGAAAAGACAAAAGAAAATTTATATCAATTTTGGAAAAAGATTAGAGACGAAGGCATTATTTGGACTGATGTTAGATGGGATAATGTTGGTAAATTATTGCAAAAAAATATTCCTATACAAGACGGAGTAGAAATGTATTCAGATACTAATGCAACAGGTTTAGACAACAGAGATATAGGGAAACCTTTAGAACCGGGAAATTTAGTTGTAATAGATTTAGATCTTATATATAAAGAAAATGATCCAAATATAATATGGACATTAAATGGCTTTGGCAAAGAATTTGAAGAAAGATATCAAAAAGAAAAACAAGAAGAGTTAGAAAAAACGCAAGATGAAAGGTAATTGATAAATTTAAAGATTGATATTGACTTACTTTTAATAAAATTCACACAATGTTCATTGAAGTTATTGGAAAAAAATGATAAAATAATTACATAAGAAGAAATAGGAGGGTTGTATGAAAAAATCCCTGCTAAAAGATAGTTTAAGAGAAATAAAAAACACCTATAAGCGATTTATATCACTAATATTAATCGTTTTATTAGGTGTTGGTTTTTTTGCAGGAATAAGAGCAACAAGCCCAGATATGAAAGATACAATAGATACATATTTTGATAATCAAAATGTAATGGATATACAAATAATGTCAACATTGGGATTAACAGAAGATGATGTAACAGCAATTGCAAATTTGGAGGGTATTAATGAAGCAGTTGGTGCTTATAGTTTTGATGCAAGCTTTAACAGTAATGAAAATGAATATGTAGTAAAAATTAGTTCTTTGTTAGAAAATATGAATAAATTAGAATTACAAGAAGGAAGTTTTCCACAAAACAGTGATGAATGTTTAGTTGAACCAGCTTTACTTTCAATTAGTGGATATAAAATAGGAGATTATATAGAACTTGCACCAGAAGAAATAGAACTTACAGATACAATAAATATAGATGATGAAAATAAAGAAGAAAATACAAATACATTAATAAATAATAAAGTAAAAATAGTGGGAACAGTAAAATCACCAGAATATATTTCTATGTCAAGAGGTACAAGTAAACTGGGTTCTGGAAGTGTAGATTTTTATATTTATATGCCAAATGAAAATATAAATATGGAAGCATATACTGTAATTTATTTAACTGTTGATGGTGCTAAAGATTTAAAAACTTATAATGATGATTATGAAGATAAAATAGAAGAAGCAAAAGATGAAGTTGAAAAAATATCTGAGGAAAGAAAACAAATAAGATATGATAAAATAGTTGGAGAAGCCACGGACAAACTAAATGAAGCACAAACTGAATTTGATACACAAAAACAAGAAGCAGATAATAAAATAGCAGATGCACAAAAACAAATAGATGATGCAAAAACAGAGCTTGCATCTGGTAGACAAGAACTGGAAAATAATAAAAGTAGTGCTCAAAGAGAATTTGCCAATGCAGAAAAACAAATTTCTGATGCACAGACCCAAATTGAAAATTCTAAAACTCAGTTAGAAAACAAAAGGCAAGAGGCTAATAGTCAAATAGAAAGTGCTGAAAAAAACTTAGCTAATTTACAAAATGTAAAAACTCAGTACAATAATTTAATATCTCAAAAAAGTGGTATAAATGCTCAACTTGCACAAATAACTGCATCATTAGAAGAACTAAACAAAAATCCAGAAGAAAATGCAGAAAAAATAAAAGAATTAACTACAACAAAGACTACACTAGAAGCAAGCTTAAAACAAATAGATGTAGGAATATCAACAATAGAAAGTACACTTTCAAGTCAAGGAATTTCTGCAAGTAATTTAGATGCTACAATAGAAAGCATAAGTTCACAAATAAACTCTGCAAAACAAGAGTTAATAAATGCAGAAAATCAGATAAATTTGGCACAACAAGAACTAGACACACAAAAAGAAAAACTAGAAAAAACAAAATCAAGTACAAACTCACAACTTGCTAAAGCTCAAGAAACATTAGACCAGGCAGAAATAGAAATTGCGGAAAATGAACAAAAATTAGAAGATGAGAGAAAAAATGCACAACAAGAATTAGATGATGCACAAGAAAAATTAAATGATGCAAGAACACAAATAGAAAAAATAGAAAAACCAACGTGGTACATTCTAGATCGAAATAGTAACTATGGATATGTAGAATATTTACAAGATACAGAAAGAGTTGAAAAACTTGCAGCAGTATTTCCAATAGTATTTTTCTTAGTTGCAGCATTAATGAGTTTAACTTCAATGTCAAGAATGATAGAAGAAGAACGTATACAAATAGGTACACTTAAAGGTTTGGGTTATAACAAACTTCAAATTTCTATGAAATATATAATATATGCAACTTCTGCAACGATAATTGGTGGCTTTTTAGGAATGTTTATAGGATTTAAATTAATACCAAGTATAATTACTATGATGTATGGTATGATGTATAATTTACCAAAAGCAGATTGTATAATTAGAATGGATATTGGTATAGTAGGTTTAGATTTTGCAATACTTTCAACAGTTGGAGCAACTATATATACATGTATAAAAGAATTACATGAAAAACCTGCAAATTTAATGTTACCAAGAGCCCCAAAACCTGGTAAAAGAATTTTTTTAGAGCACATACCATTTATTTGGAAAAGGTTAAAATTCACCAACAAAGTAACTGCTAGAAATGTATTCAGATATAAAAAGAAAATGTTTATGACAATACTTGGTGTTTGTGGTTGTACGTCATTAATTATTGCAGGATTTGGCATTAGAAGTGCTATAGGAACAATGATTCCGAATCAATATGACAAATTATTTTTATATGATGGAACAGTCGAGTTAAAAGATGGTTTATCTGCAACGCAAATTGCGGATGAAACTACCAAAATAAAAGAGCAAGAAATAATAGAAGATACTTTAGATTGTTACATGACAACAGTAGAAATAACAAATATAGAAAATGCACAAACAATTAACTTAATAGTAACAGATAAAATAGATAATTTTGATAATTTTATAAAACTAAGGTCAAGATTAAATAGAAAAGAAACATATAAAATTAATGAAAATTCAATAATATTATCTGAAAAAATAGCAAATCTTCTTAATATAAAAGTAGGAGATGAAATTAAAATTAAAAATTCGGATGATATTGAAAAAGAAGTAAAAGTAGGAGCAATTACAGAAAATTATATATATCATTATATGTATATGTCATCTACATTATATAATAGTTTATATGGAGAAAATAGCTATAAACCAAATACATTATTAATAAAAGAAAAAGAAAATGCAACAATCCAAGATGAAGATAATTTAGGAAAAACATTATTACAAAATAAAGATATAGTAGCAGGTGTTTCTTTTTTAAATGATACAAAAGATATTTATTCAGAAATTATGGATAGAATGCAAATTGTAGTATATGTATTAATTATAGCAGCAGGATTACTTGCTTTTGCAGTGTTATATAATCTATCAAATGTTAATATAAGTGAAAGAACAAGAGAAATTGCAACAATTAAAGTATTAGGATTTTATAATATAGAAGTATTTAACTACATAACAAAAGAAACAAGAATATTAACTTTTTTAGGTATATTACTAGGATTAATAGTTGGATATTTCTTATCAATGTATGCTGTAAAAACTTGTGAATTAGATATGATGATGTTCAATTATAACATTGGAATAATGTGTTTTGTATGGGGAATTGTAATAACAATAGTATTTGCGGAGATTGTAAATTTAGCAGTAAATAGAACTTTAAAGAAGATTAGTATGGCAGATTCGTTAAAAAGCGTGGATTAACATTTTAGTAATAAAAAATTTATATATTTTTTCAAATTTTATCGGTTTCTTGCTGTCGCTTCGCTCCAAGTTGCTGCGCGAAACCTCAAAATTTTTAAAATATATAAATTTTTAGTAAATTACGAAAATTTAACTAAAGGAGGAATCCAAATGGCTTATATAGAATTTAAAGAAGTTGTAAAAGAATATACGGTTGGAGAAACAAAAATAAGAGCTTTAGATGGAGCAAATTTCGAAATAGATAAAGGAGAACTTGTAGTTATTGTTGGACCAAGTGGTGCAGGAAAAACAACGGCCCTAAATATACTAGGAGGAATGGATTCTTGTACATCTGGAAGAGTAATAATAGACGGAAAAGAAATAAACAATTATTCAGAAAAAGAATTAACACGTTATAGAAGAGAAAGCATAGGATTTGTATTTCAATTTTACAACTTAGTACAAAACCTAACAGCTATAGAAAATGTTGAGCTTGCAACACAAATATGTAAAAATCCAATAGATCCAGAAACAACAATAGAAAAAGTAGGACTAAAAAATAGAAAAAACAACTTCCCATCACAGTTATCAGGAGGAGAGCAACAAAGAGTTGCAATAGCAAGAGCAATTGCCAAAAATCCAAAAATACTTTTATGTGACGAACCAACAGGAGCACTTGACTACAACACCGGAAAACAAATATTAAAACTATTACAAGACACATGTAGAAAAGAAAAAATGACAGTAATGATAATAACACACAATAGTGCAATAGCTCCAATGGCAGATAAAGTAATACGATTTAAAAATGGAAAATCAGAAGACATCATATTAATGAGAATCCAATATCAATAGATGAAATAGAATGGTAAAATTTCGTCCCAAAAGGAGCGTTCCTCTTGGGCGAAATATAGAATGGGGGAAAAATATGACAATGTTAAAAGATCTCACAGAAGACAAAATAGAAAATTTATCTAATATGCAATTATATAATTTAACATTTGCACCATTAATTCAAGATATTAGAGAAATAGACGCATTTACACAAAAGCAAATGGATGAATCTGCAATCTGTGTATATGGTGCGACAATAAAGCCAATAAAAAGAAGAATGGAAAAACTAGCAACAGAAGTAAAAAGACATAATCCTAAATTAATAATATTTAGTGGAGGATTTGGTTGGGATGGTAATAACTTTAAAGGAGCTACTTTAGAAGAATTAGAAAAAACATGGAAAACGGAAAAATATCAAACAAGAGTAAATAAAAGGATTTCTGATGTTATACAATCTTATCCAGAAATTGCACAAGAAGTAATGGAAAAGATTAAAGAAATGTGGAATAGAGATAAAAAAAGTTCATCAGATTTTGATACTTTTTTAAATTCATATATAGAAGAAATAATGGAAGAATATGTGCAAAAAATGATGAAAGATAAACAATTTGAAGAACATTTAATGAAAATGTATCAAAAGCAAACTAAAGAAACAGATAAAGCTAGTTTTGAAACATGGCTAAAAACATATATAAAGGAAAATTTTATTAGACAATTTATTTTAAATAGATGCACTGAAGCGAATTTTATGCAAATTATTTGGGATAAGGTTTATAATAAAGATGGCAACATAAAAAGTAAGGCAATAAGAGAAGAAAAATCTTTTGTTACTTGTGATAATGCGGAAAATTGCTTGCGAATATTGCAAAAATATCCAGATATAAAACACTTAATAGTAATTAATGAATGGCCATATGTTTTAAGAGCGGTTCTTACAACTAAAAAAGTAGCAGATAGATTAGGAAGTAATATACATATAATGGGATTGCCAGCTGATAAAAGCCAAGATTTAGGATTTGAGTTTAAAGACATGAATGACTATAGAAATCTATTAATTACACAAATTAGAAAAATGGTTACATATCCAGATGTAGGAGATATGGAGATTGGCAAATATCTTAATATGGAAAATTTTTGTGAAGATGGACCAAGTATAAAAATAGGAAATAGATTATATAGTTCTGCAACAAAGAACTTAGATGAAAGAGAATAAATATATGTAATAGAATTCCACTAAAAACACGTTACTCTTATGTTATTAAAAATATAATAGAAATTCTTTTTCTTGTTTTTTACTTTAAATTGTAGTAAAATAGTAATGGAATTTGTTTAGAAGGAAGAAAGTTATGAGAAATAGAAGGAACACAAGAAAAAGAAATGTAGTAATAAGTACAATCACAAATAGAAACTTTATTATAAT
>CALXZZ010000081.1 GCA_944393365.1 uncultured Clostridia bacterium | reverse complement strand
TATTTTTTATCTAACATACTACATTCTCCTCTCAATTTTCATTAATATAATTAATTATCAATTCAGGCAACCTCTCTGTTTTCAAGCATTTCGGTAGATTGTGTACCAAATGGTGTTACATTAACACATCCTGTTCCGAATTCCTTTTCTACAAATTCATCTGCAATTATTGGAATTTCTCTATTTACTATTGGTAAGATACAAGTTTTTCCTACAATATCTTTGTATCTTTCATCATCTGGATGAACTGCAACTGCTGTATCTCCAAGCATTGTTTCTGGTCTTGTTGTTGCAACTTCTACGAATCTTTCTTCATCTTTTAATTTATATCTTAAATGCCATAAATGAGATTCTTCCTCTTTATATTCAACTTCTGCATCAGAAATCGCTGTATTACAATTAGGACACCAGTTTACCATTCTTGTTCCTTTATATATATATCCATCATTATATAAATTAACAAATTCTTCTAAAACTGCTTCTGATAATCCTTCATCAAGTGTAAACCTTCTTCTATCCCAGTCACATGAACAACCTAGTTTTCTTTGTTGGTTTTCGATTGTACCACCATAAAGTTTAGTCCATGCCCATGCTTCTTCTAAGAATTTTTCTCTTCCTAAATCTTGTTTTGTTTTTCCTTCTTCTTTTAATTTTTGAACAACTTTCATTTCTGTAGATATTGATGAATGGTCTGTTCCTGGAAGCCATAAAGTATTGAACCCTTGCATTCTTTTATATCTAATTAAAATGTCTTGTATTGTATCATCTAATGCATGCCCCATGTGAAGTTTTCCTGTTACATTTGGTGGTGGCATCATTATACAAAAACTTTCTTTTGTTTTATCCATGCTAGGTTTAAAATAACCTTTTTCCTCCCACTCTTTATACAATCTGTCTTCAAAATCTTTTGGATTAAATTTACTCTCCATAATTTTTCCTCCTTTACCGGGATTAGGGGACGGTCCTCTAAATCCCTGTTTTTAGGGATTTAGGGACGGACCTTTAATCTCCTTAATTTTAAATAAAATTATTTAACTAGAATTTTATCTACCTTAATTTTCTAAAACAAATCAAAATTAGTATATTGTGCATTTTTGCTGAATTAGCAAGCTGAAAATGTACTTTTTGTACATTGAAGTTTGATAATAAGGCAAAAATGTGCAAGATGCTGATTGATTTTCATTTGTTTTAGTTCAAAAAAGCCCCTATGCATATATATACATAAGGGCGAATTTCTTCACGGTACCACCTTAATTATAAATTGACTCTTAAATGTTACTAAAACAAAATCTAAAATTTAATTATCAAATTTACATCTCTTTAGCTTTTAACGTTGCTTAAACGGATATAACTACTTTCCTTTTACGGTTTTCAAAATATCAACTAAAAAAGCTACCTTCCATTTATCTTTTTCTTAAGAAGCTCTCAGCCTTTGACTTCTATTCTCTTTAAAGCCAGTATAAATGTACTCCTCTTTTCTATTGTTTTTATATATGATATTAGTATTATTGCACATTTTTTAAAATTTTACAAGTATTTTTTAATTATTTTTCAGACTTTCAAGAATCTATCCGTTCTTCAACTTCAAATTGTCTATTATACAAATCAGCATAAAATCCGTTTTTTGCAAGTAAATCCTCATGAGTACCTTGCTCAACGATATCTCCATGATTCATAACCAAAATTAAATCTGCATTTTTAATGGTTGATAATCTATGCGCAATTATAAAACTTGTTCTACCTTTCATAAGATTATCCATAGCTGATTGTATTTGAATTTCAGTTCTTGTATCAATTGAACTTGTTGCTTCATCTAAAATCAATATCTTAGGATTTGCAAGTATAACTCTTGCAATTGTAAGCAATTGTTTTTGTCCTGCAGATATATTTGTTGATTCTTCGTTTATCAAAGAATTATATCCATTTGGAAGTGTTTTTATGAAATGATGAACATGTGCTGCTTTTGCTGCTTCTACAACTTCTGTATCTGTTGCATCCTCTTTACTGTATTTAATATTATCTTTTACAGTTCCACCAAACAACCATGTATCTTGTAAAACCATACCAAACATTTTACGAAGCTCGCCTCTATCGAAATCTTTTACATTATGGCCATCAACATCAATTTCTCCTGAGTTAACATCGTAAAATCTCATAAGCAATTTTACCATAGTTGTCTTTCCTGCACCTGTTGGTCCAACTATTGCTATTTTTTGACCTTCTTTTACATCTGCATTAAAGTCATTTATAATCATCTTTTCTGAATCATAACCAAATTTAACATGTTTAAACTCAACATTTCCTTTTAATTTTGATGTATCAATATTTCCTTTTGCAGTTATAACTTCTTCTGGTTCTTCCAAAAATTCAAATATTCTTTCTGCAGCAGCTGCCATTGCTTGCAACATACTTGATATTTGTGCTATTTGATTTATCGGCTGAGTAAATTGCCTATTATATTGTATAAAACTTTGAATATTACCTACTGTAATTGTTCCACTTACTGCTAAATATCCTCCAGCAACTGCAACTCCAACATAACCAATATTTGCTATAAAATTAGTAATAGGGTGCATTAAACCTGATAAAAATTGTGATTTCCATGCTGATTTATACAATTCATCATTTGCTTTTTCAAAGTCTTTTGTTACTTTTCCTTCTGCATTAAATACTTTTACTATATTCAATCCTCCATAAATTTCCTCTACTTGACCATTTACATGACCTAAATAATCTTGTTGCCTAACAAAATACTTTTGTGATTTGCTTACAATAATTTTAACTAAAATCCCTGCAATTGGTAATATTATCAATGATATTAATGTCATCTGCCAACTTATAGAAATCATCATTACAAGTATTCCTATAATTGTACAAACTGATGTTATTATTTGAGTAATACTTTGGTTAAGGTTCATACTTAATGTATCAATATCGTTTGTTATAACAGACAAAACCTCTCCATTAGTCTTTTTATCAAAATATTTCATTGGTAATTTATTTATTTTTATAGCTATATCATTTCTTAATTTATATGTGATTTTTTGCGTAACCGTTGTCATTGTAAATCCTTGAACGAAGGAGAACAATGCACTAATTATATATAAAGCAATTAATGTTAAGGCAATTCCGTCCAACTTTTCCGAAATCTATTCCTGAACCACCAGATAATTTGCTCATTAGTCCATTAAATATCTCTGTTGTAGCATTACCTAAAATCTTTGGTCCTACTATTGTAAAGATTGTACTTCCTACTGCAAATAATATTACAACTAATATTGCAATTTTATATTTTGCCAAATATGATTTTATCAATTTCTTAGTTGTTTTCTTAAAATCTTTTGCTTTTGCTGTTGTTTGATGACCTCTTCCCATAGGTCCTCCCATTGGTCCTGGCATTTACTCTCCTCCTTTCTCACCTAATTCTTCTGCAGATAATTGTGATAAAGCAATTTGTCTATATGTTTCATTGTTTTTCATCAATTCTTCATGTGTTCCAATTCCTACCATTTTACCTTCTTCTAAAACAATTATTTTATCTGCATTTAAAATTGTGCTTATTCTTTGTGCAACAATAATTACTGTTTTATTTTTCGTTCTTGTTGCTAATGCTTCCCTTAATTTACTATCTGTTTTAAAGTCTAGTGCAGAGAAACTATCATCAAATACAAATATTTCTGGATCTTTTGCAATGGCTCTTGCAATTGATAGACGTTGTTTTTGTCCTCCTGAAACATTTCCTCCACCTTGTGCAATTGGGTCTTGATATTTCTTTTCTTTACCTTCAATAAATTCTGTTGCTTGAGCAATTTCAGCTGCCATAATCATTTGATCATCAGACATGTTTTCGTCAGAATATTTAATATTTGATTCTATTGTTCCTGAGAATAATATTCCTTTTTGTGGTACAAATCCAATAATATCTCTTAAATCTTTTTGAGATACATCCTTTACATTTACACCATCAATACATAATTCTCCACCTGTTACATCATAAAATCTTGGTATTAGATTTACAACTGTTGATTTTCCACTTCCAGTACTACCAATAATTGCTGTTGTCTTTCCTGGTTCTGCTGTAAAGTTGATATCCTCTAAAATTTCTGTATCTGCATCTGGATATCTAAATGATACATTTTTAAATTCAACTAATCCTTTTTTAGATGGGTCGAATTTCTTTGTTTCTTTTTTATCTTTTATACTTGGCTCTCTATCAATAACTTCATTTATACGTCTTGCAGAAACTGCAGCTCTTGGAAGCATAATAGAAATCATAGAAATCATCAAGAATGCCATTACAATTTGCATTGTGTATTGGATAAATGCCATCATATCACCAACTTGCATTACACCTTGGTCAACGTTATGTCCTCCAACCCATACAATTAATACCATTATTGAGTTCATGATAAACATTAGAAGTGGCATCATCATTGACATTGCTCTGTTTACAAATATATTTGTTTTCATTAAATCTTTATTTGCATCATCAAATCTTGCTTCTTCTTTCTTTTCTTTGTTAAATGCTCTAATAACTGGTATACCTGTTAAAATTTCTCTTGAAACTTCATTTAATTTATCTACTAAATCTTGCAATTTTCTAAATCTTGGCATTGCAACTGCAAATAATGTAGCAACAATAAATAATATTGCAACTATTGCGATTCCTATAATCCAAGCCATTGAATTATCTGTACTTGTTAAAACTTTTACAAATCCACCTATACCAATAATAGGTGCATATACAACTACTCTAAATAATATTGCTATAAGTTGTTGAATTTGTTGGATATCGTTTGTACTACGAGTAATTAGTGATGCTGTTGAAAATTCATTTAGTTCTGCATTTGAAAAGCTAATTACTTTTTTGAATACTTTATCTCTTAAGGTCTTACCTAATCTTGCTGCAACTCTTGAAGATAAGAACATTATTGAAACAGCTGATATCATACTTACAAGTGCTACTCCTAGCATTTGGAATCCAGATAATAAAATATAATCATTTTGAATTTTATCTGTGTCTACACCTAAGTTTTGATAAATTTGTTTTATTGATGAAACTGCTGCTTGTTGTTTTATAGAATCACTCATTGAATTAATTTGTTTTGTAGCTTGTTCAAGCATTTGATTTCTTTGTTCTTCTGGCATTTGAGAAATTATCTCTAATAATGTCATATTCTCTAAATACACTTTTTGCTCATCTGGAACATTTGCTAAAATTTGTTCCTTCAAAGTATTTGCAGTTTCTTCATTTGTTACAGTTGTCATCTCTAAAATAGGGCTTGCCATAATTGTTTCTAATTCTGACTTTTGTTCATCTTCTAAATTATTTAATACATAAATTGTATCATTTTCTACATTGTAGTCACTGCCTAAATATTTGTTAATTATTTTTTCTTGTTCTTTATTAGGTTCTGAACTTACTAATGTATAATTATTTAGAATTTCATCATCATTTTCTGTAAATAACAATATTGCATCCATATCTTCTTTAGATATGATATCAGGTACTGAACTTACAATTCCACCTGCTTGTATACCTTCATTGACTATTTTTGAAGTATAGTCTGGTAATGCTAAGTCTGCTGCTGCTTGAACACAAAGTAAGATTACAATTGCTATTACAGAGCCTAATGTTTTTTTCAAGTTTTTCAATACTTTAAGCATTTTTCTTCTCCTTTCTTTTTTGTCGCAATGGGGACGTTTCTCATGCGACATTTTTAACTTTTCCGTATCTTATAATTTTATATTCTTTAGTATTATTTGTCAACCAGCGAATTGTGAATTTTTTGTGAAATCTACAACATAAAAAGACATTGGTATTTAAGTCCAATGCCTTTTTTAGTTTACATCTTTCTAAACACACCAGCAACTTTTCCTAAAATTTCGCAAGTAGGAACAATTATTGGATCCATAGTTGAATTTTCAGGTTGTAATCTGATATGGTCTTTTTCTTTATAGAAAGTTTTAACTGTTGCTTCATCACCAATTAAAGCAACAACAATCTCTCCGTTATTTGCTGTATTTTGTCTTTTAACTAAAATATAATCACCGTCAAGAATTCCAGCTTCAATCATACTTTCTCCTCTAACTGTTAGCATGAAACTTTCAGAGTTTCCAACAAAATCAATTGGAATTGGAAATGTATCTGTTACATTTTCTACTGCTAAAATTGGCTCTCCAGCTGTTATCTTTCCTATGATTGGAACTTCTACTAATTCTTTTTGTGTATAGAAATCTTTACTAGAAGTTTTCTTTTCTTCTCCTGAACCACCTTTTAATAGTCTTAATGTTCTTCCTTTTTTATCTTGTTTCTTAATATAGCCTTTTTGCTCTAATCTCTCTAAATAGTTATGTACTGTTGCAGTTGAACTTAGTCCTACTGCCTTTCCAATTTCTCTTACTGATGGTGGATATCCTTGTGTCATTATTTGTTTTTCAATGAAACGTAATATTGATTTTTCCCTATTATTTAATTCTGGTTTCTTTTTTCTTGGCATACTATATTCACTCCATTCTCTCATTTTTTCACATCTTATCATACAAACAAAAAAATGTCAAACATATTTTTGATATTTTTAAAATTTATTTTTTATAAATATCTTTTTGAAAAAAAGCGGCACAATTATACCGCTTACCAACCACTTTTAGTTTATTCCAACAAAATCATCACCTAGATTATCTCTCCATTTTTCTAAACTTTCAATTCTAACATTTTGAAAATTTAATCTTGACTTTTGTGCATTCATTTCACTACTTAATAGTAAACAATTTTTTCTACATTCAAAGTGCTCATCCTCTAACTTTCTACATCTGTCATCTATGTATTTTTCCATATAATTAAGTCCTTTTGATATACTTTTATCCATATTATCTAAGACATCAAATAATTCTTTTCTATCCTTATCTCTTTGTTTTTCACTGTCTAACCATCTTTTGTCATTTTGTTCCCAACGTTTGTCGTTTTCTTTCCATCTTCTTTCGTT
>CALXZZ010000080.1 GCA_944393365.1 uncultured Clostridia bacterium | reverse complement strand
GTACGGGAATCGAACCCATGATTCCACCTTGAGAGGGTGGCGTCTTAACCGCTTGACCAACGGGCCTTGTTGACACCTTCTATTTATATCATTTTTTTTGATATTCGTCAACCGTTTTAGAATTTCTTTTATTCTTTTATTCTGATTTGTTAAATATAAATATCCAACAAGTGCTTCAAAAGCTGTTGCATGCATATATTCTTGAACATTAGAATTCTTAGGCAAATGATGATTTTCCGCATTTCTTCCTCTTCTGACTATATCTTTTTCTTCATCAGTTAGTTCATCATATATTTTTTGCAATAACTCAGCTTGAGCTTTTGCTTTGACATATTTTATTGCTTCTATATGTAATTTATGAGGTTTTAAATTTGTTTCATTAACTAATTTTGTCCTAATATATAATTCATATACACAATCTCCCACATATGCCCAAGTTAGCGGTGATAACAAATTTACTTCCTCTGGTGTTCTTTTTATTTTGAATAATTCTTCCATTTTTTATACCTTTCTTTTTTCTATTGTAATTCTACCAAGTTTACCATTCTTAAATTCATCTAATAATATTTTAGCCGTTTTTTCATCATCAATATTTCCGCCTGAAATTATACAACCACGTTTTTTTCCTATTTCTAACATTACTTCATATATGTTGATATTTTCTGCCTGTTCTTGATTTAATATTTGCTCTACATTTTTTTCATCTAATTTATATCTTTCACATAACAATTTTCTTTCATTTTCTAATAAAAACTTTGTTAATTCATAGGCCACTTCAATTCTTTGTAAAACATCTTCTTTGATTGTGCCTGTAAATGCCAAATGTAGTGCAACTTCTTCACTTTCGAATTTTGGCCATAATACTCCTGGTGTGTCTAACAACTCAATATTTTCATTGATTCTAATCCATTGTTTTTGTTTTGTTACTCCTGGTTTATTTCCTACTCCTGCTGTAACTCTTTTTGATATTCTATTTATAAATGATGATTTACCTACATTTGGTATACCTATTACCATTGCTCTAATTTTTCTGCCTATTCTTCCTTTTTCAGCCTGCAACTTTAAGTTCTCACTCATTATTTGCTCAACTTTTTTTATGCAGTCCTGTATTCCTTTTCCCGAATTAGAATCTGTTAACACTGCTGGTATTCCTTGTTTTTCAAAATATTCTACCCATTTTCTATTTTGACCTTCATTAGCTAAATCAGATTTGTTTAATACGATTAATTTTTTCTTATTTTTAGTAATTTGTGCTATATCGGGATTTTGGCTTGATATCGGTATACGTGCATCTAACAATTCAATTACTATGTCTACTAATTTTAAATCTTCTGTTATTTGTCTTCTGGTTTTTGCCATATGACCTGGATACCAATTAATATTAGTTTTACTACTGTTTTCATTTAGTTCATTTTTTGACATATTTTCACTTCCTTGTTTTGATTTAATATCTGAAACATTCTATTAATAATGTGTCCCCAAAAGGACAAAAATGTCCAAACGGAAACGTCCCCATTTGGACACAACATTACAATGTTCTATAATTATTCTTATCTGCTCTTTCATCTAGTTGTCTATCAAATTTTTCATTTTTATAAAACCAATCTGTTTTCTTATCTTTTGGATGTGCTTTTCTGTTCTTATCCAATAATAAATCTAATAATACAGCAATTGGTAATGCTATTCCTATTAATGCTATAAATCCATTAAGATAAATTGTTACATCCACTAATCCTTCGCCAGGATTTAGAATATTAGCAAAACTTGATACTAAATTTGTACCAAAATACATACCATATGCCACTAGATATATTAACGCTCCTACTAATTTTCTTTTCACAATTAGTATCATACATATTAGAACAACAAATAATAGTATTATTTCCATTTGTTGATTATAAGGTACAATTCCACCTAGATCTTGACCTATTTCATGCATAAAAGCTACTATCAATCTAAATACCCAAAACATTGCAACAAACATAACTAGTAAAATTGTTGAAAAATTTTTCATTTGTTATCCACCTCTTATTTTTATTTGTCTTTATCTAGTCTACAAAGTCAAAATCATCTTTGAATTTTTCTTTAAATATTTCAAATACTTTATTTAAAGTTTCTTCATCTTCAATACTTACATAAGTTTCTTCATCTGAATCATCATCAGTATCTTCTACTTTTAATATTACTACTTCTCCTTCTTCTTCCTCTCCTTCAGCTGTAACTGGTAATAATACAACATATTCTTCATCGTCTAACTCTATTAAATCTAAAAATTCAAACTTTACTTCATTTCCATCTTCATCATTTAATATTATTACATTATCTAAATCCTCTTCATTAAAATTTTCTTCCATACTTCTCTTATTCTCCTTTCAATTTTTTAATTTTAATATTTATTAATTTAAATTATAATAACTTAATTTATTAATTTTCACAATGACTTAAGAATAATACCTATTAGCTAATGATATATTTATATATTTTGAAGTATATTGTGGGGACCTTTCTAGAAAATGTTTGAACGTATGTGAATTACATTTTCTTGAATGGGGATTACGAAAAAATATATAAATATATCATTAGCCATATACATTCTCTAAGTTATTAAATTATTATGATTATTTTTTATTTATGTATGTTTCCAAAATATAAACCGCCGAAATTGTATCTACTAAATCCTTTTTTTTATGCTTGTCCACATCCAAAAAATTCATAGTTCGATGTGCCTCTACCGTTGTTAATCTCTCATCTACTGTTTCTACTTTTATTTTGTTATATTTACATTTTAATTTATGAATAAATTTTTCAGTTGCTTTTGCTCTTTCTGAAACATCACCATTCATATGTAAAGGCATTCCAACTACAATTGTTTCTATTTCATTATTATATTTTTCTATAATTTCATCTAATCTTTTTAAAACAACTTTGTCAGATCCTTTTCTTTGTATTGTTTCTAAACCTTGAGCCGTTATATTTAAAGCATCTGTTATTGCAACCCCAACTCTTGCTTCCCCATAATCTATTCCTAAAGTTCTCATTTTAATCTTCTAATCCTATATAATTTTTTACCATTTTTTCTAAAAGCTCATCTCTTTCAATTGTTCTTATTTTATTTCTAGCATCATTATAACTTGTTATATAAGTTGGATCTCCTGATAATATATATCCTACTATTTGATTTATTGGATTATATCCTTTTTCTACTAATGCTTCATATACTTCTTTTAAAACTTCTTTAGATTTAGTATTTTCTTCTCTTTCTACTTTAAAACTCATAGTTTTATCAAATTCCATACTTTTGGACCTCCTTTTTATAATATTATTTATTAATTTTGCTGTTTTTGTGTCTTTTATCTGAATATTTAATAAATTAAATATTTGTGATATCACTTTCATTTGCTGGTGCATTATCAAGATATTCTTCTAATCTTTTAAGTACTTCTTCTAGTGCTGTTCCTTTATAATATGAAGATATAACTATATTAATTTTTGGTATAGCTGATTCACCTTTTTCTTGTATTGATTTGTTTCTTCTTGCTACATCTAAATTTAATTCTTTTATTTCTTGATCTGTTAATTGTATTTTCATTGTTTCTATTTTATCTTTCATTTCATTCAAGAAATCAGCAACACTATTTGCTTCTACTCCTGAAAATGCAATTACAAATTTTGGTCCCATATATCTAACAAATACATATTCACTTGACAAATTTTCTTGTACATAACGACTTATTTCAGTTATTACCTTATTTCCAAGTTCTCTACAGTATTTTTTATTTATTTCTTGAATATTTATTATTTTAAACATACAAATTGTTGATATTGTATATTGATCTATTATTTTCTTTCCCTCTCCATATAGATATTCTTCTGAATACAAACCTGTAAATAAATCTTTTCTCACTATTGACTCTAGAGTTTTTTGATGTACTACAGTCTTTAATACAGATACTATATTTTCTTTTATAACTTCCAAAACTGTTGTATCTACATTATCAAAATCATGCGGTGTACCACTTTCAATTATCCAATATCCAATATATACATTGTCTATATATAAAGGGAAGAATATTGCAGATTTTGCTCTTCCAAATTCCATTTCCTGATAAGGCAATCTTTCATTTTCGTTGTTTACTGTAACATATTTAGGTGTTGCTGTTTGTATACTATCTTTAAACATATCTACATCTTGTAAGCTTTTTAATGTATCCCAATGCTTTGGATCTACATTTGATGCTTTTACTTGATATTCTGCCCCATCAAATACAACAATAGTAGAATATTTGATTTCATATCTCTCAATTAAAATATCATTAATTTTCTTTATTTTTTGATCTACTGTAGATGTTTCTCCAATTGCATTCATAAAGTCCTGCACAACATACAAATTTGTTATTTTTTGATTCATATTTTTAAATTTTTGTATTTTTTTGTGTATTGTTACATTATATATTATTAGTCCAATTACAATTAAAACTAATATTACTACTACTGCTATTATCACGACTTTTTTACCTCCTCAGGTTTTATTATTTAATATCTTCTTTTCATTTGATCTAAAGTGTTATTCATATTTGCTGAAAAGACATTATTATTTGTATTATTTACTGATGGTGGTTGATATGCTACTTTCCTATTATTAACCACTGGATATATCATGTTTCCAAGTTCTTTTAATGTTTGCATAAACATTTTTGAATATCCTTTTAAAGTAATATTACATTCTATAATACTTTGCAAATATTGCACATAAACTTCTTCATCTAATGGTATAGATACATATTTTATTAAACTTCTATCAAATAATTCTGTCATAAAAGACATTGCAGGATCATTATAATAGGCCATTCCTCCTATAATGGTTTTATCTGACACACCTCTTATTTTTACTGTTTTATTTAAAATTATTCTTAACTTTTTCTCATCTAAGATATTTTTAGCCTTAAGTTCTCGTAAAAACGCTGTTAATGGCTGTATTGTTAATATATCATATGTTTGTACTAAATATGTTTCTTGTGACTGCTTAAAATATCCTATAGGTGAATCAAAGTCTGTATCTATTAATATTAGAGAATATGTTTTTAATAATGTTTCTAATATTTCATCAACTTGATATATACTTTCATTTTCATCTGGTAAAGATGTATAAACTGTTAAATTCTTATTTACAGTTATTCCTCTCGTAATACCTTGAGCTAGTCCTGTAATACTTTGAGCTGCTATTGTTCTTAATTCCTCTTCATTTTTTGTATAAATATAATATGAGTTTCTATTTTTCGTTGTATCTAAAATAGCTGTATTAACTCCAATAGATGACATTAATTCTGCTATATTATTCACAATAAATGATGTTCCGTTTTTACTAGTACCTACAAATGTCACTATTTTTTTATCAGGTGTCAAAAGACTTGACAAATCTTTTGTACTCTCATATTGATTATTTTTTTGTAATGGTTGATTTATACTACTTGTATTATAATTAGTTACTGAACTTGATTGGTATTGAGAATAATTTTGAAGTTGACTATCTATATTTGATTCAGTTTCATCTTTATAATCAAATCCTGGTAATACTGCATCATCATTTTCTTTTACATCATTAAATCCAGGTAGTACAGTATTATTTTCTTCTGTATTATTATTTTCCTCTACATCACTGAAACCCGGTAATACAGTATCATTATTTTCATCTATATCACTAAATCCTGGTAATACTGTATCGTCATTTTTCTCTATATCACTAAATCCTGGTAATACCGTATCATTATTTTCCTCTACATCACTAAATCCCGGTAATGTTGTTTCCTCTTTTTCTACATTTTCAATCTTAGTTTCTACTTCTGGAAGTGGATTTTTTCTTGGTCTTCCTCTTTTTCTCTTTACAGGTTGCTCTACACTACTTGTATCAACAACAGGATTTTTTCTTGGTCTTCCTCTTCCTCTTTTTACAGGTTGTACAACTTCTGGCTCTTTATTAACACTTGGAGTAGTAACCTCTTTTGTTTCTTCTACATCATTAAAATCATTTAAATCCAACATTTGGGTTGTATTGTTTTCTACAGATCTAATTTCATCTTTCAAATCATTTTGAGAATTAGTTTGTACATCATCAACCTGCAAGTTAGCATTTCTTCTTTCCTCTATTACATCATGAGTATCAGTTTGCTCTGGTTTATGGCGAGATAATTTTTTTGTTCCAGCCATATTAACAGATGATGGTATTACTACTGGTTTTGACATTATAACTTCTTTATTTTTAGGTTTTAATAGTGTTTCACTTGGACCCTCTTTTTGTTCTTTTTTAGTTTGTCTTAAATTTTTAGATACACTATTATTAAATGACATGATTTGTTGATATTTAGGTGATTGTTCTTCTAATACTGCTCTAACATTTAATGGTAAAAATTTTGATATAATTCTTAATTGTGTATCATTGTATTGTGCAGCAATATTATTAAAACTATCTACATATCTATCCTCATTTTTTCCTAGTCTTTTATAATGTGCTATTATATTTTGAATTTCCATCTCACTAACATCATTTTCATTTTCTGCTTGATAATTAACCTCTTCTGAATCTATTTGATAATATGCTTTAGCTTCTTTTTTTCCACGAGGTCTATTAATTAACTTGCATACTTCATCAACACTTCTATCATTTCCAATAATAGCATTATAAATTCCAATACCAAATAATTTTACTAATATTTGTTCTGACTTAGTTCTTCTATCAGCACAAATCAATATGATTGGTATATCATTACCTTTTACATTTGAAGCTTCATCACTAATACCATCAAGTTTTTCAAATATGAATTTATCAATTTGGTCATATTGTGTATGTGTAAAAGCCTCTAAATCTTCACTTATTACAATCCTATCATAAGTTTTATCTTTTTGTAATTCTTTTAATATTGCATTAAAGTAATAAACATTTTTATATGATATTATTTGTTTATATTGTTTTTGATATTTTTTTACAATAGATTCTGATATTTCTTCATTACTTACAGCAAATAAGACTTTCATTTGTTACCCCCTTCCAAATTTTACGAACACTGC
>CALXZZ010000079.1 GCA_944393365.1 uncultured Clostridia bacterium | reverse complement strand
GATGGTCAGGCTGGTCTAATGAGTAATTCTAGTCTGATTTTTTACAGCCTAACCATCGATAACATACTAAACATTATTGTGTTATTAATACTAGCAGCAGTATCAATAGCAACATTAACAGGTGAGAATGGAATATTAACACGAGCAAATGATGCAAAAACAAGTACAGAAATAGCAGAAGAAAGAGAAAAAGTAGAGTTATCTGCAACAGCTGCATTGGCAGAGGACTTAGGTGGAGAAATAGACATAGATACATTAAGAACAGAACTAGGCAAATATTTTGAAAATGGAAAATATGATGTACAAGAAGGAACAAATGAAGATGGAACAGAAGGATATGTTGTAACAATAACAGAAAATGACCAAAATGGAAGAAAATATTTTGTAGATAAAAATGGAAACGTAACAGAATATACAGTAAAAGAACCAGAAGAAGTGCCAGAAGTATCAGACGAAACAGCTTTTTCAAGAGCAAATGGAGTAATAGAAATAGAATTCTTAAGTGGAACAAGTTATAACATAATAGAAACACCAAATCACCCAATATTAAAAAATGAAATGACAGGGGTAACATATAATGAAACTACTGGAGAGTCAATAGATGTAAGTAATAGTGATGGAACGGATTGGTATAGTTATGAAGATACATCAATAGCAGGAAAAGAAAATAAAAGTAAATGGGCAAATGCAAAAGTAATAAAAGAAGGAATAGAAAGTTATTTTGTATGGATACCAAGATATGCATATAGAATAATATACTTTGATACAGAAACACATGAAAACGAATATAGAGCAGGAACATTAACAGAAGAAGAAGCTTTATCAAAAGGATATATAGTAGGATATAGTGATGCAAGAGGATTAGTAGATGAAGAAGGAAAAACACCAAGTGATATGCAAGAACCAGTAACAAGTATAGCAGTAGGAGAAAAGAAATTAAGAACACACCCAGCATTTGAAACAGATTTAAGCCAAGGGGGATGGAGCAATAAATTAGAAGGAATCTGGGTAGCAAAATATGAAGTAAGCCAAAGTGGTACAACAATAAAATCAACACCGGGAGTAAGTAGCTATAGAAGTAAAACAATAGGAGATATGTATGATTTAGGATATGCATATGATAGAGAAAAAGAAAGCCATTTAATGAAAAATAGTGAATGGGGAGCAGTAGCATATTTAACAGAAAGTAAATATGGAAGAAATGGAACAGCAGTAACAAGTAATTCAGCAGGTTATTATACAGCAGGAGGAAATGGAGCAACACCAGTAACAAATAAATTACAAAGTACAACAGGAAATGAATATGGAATATTCGATACAGTAGGAGGAGCATATGATTATGTAGCAGGATATATAGCAGATTCAAGTAGAAATTATGGGAACTCATTTGCATCAAATAATCCAAATGATGATAATGCAAAAAATGACAAAACAGAAAGTACTCAATATGCAACAGTATATCAAATGGCAACCTCAAATAGCTTAACTGATAACTATAATTTAAATATAAATAAAATATTTGGAGATGTAACAATAGAAACTTCAACAGCAGGAAGTGGAGCTACATCATGGAACTCAGCGAGCTCTTCTTTTGTCGGCGTTAACAACAGTTACGATTATCCATTCTTTCTACGTGGGGGCAGCTATTACAATTCCGACGCAGGTTCATTCGACTTCTTCAACTACAGTGGGGACGGTGACAGCTTCTTCGGTTTCCGTGTATGTCTTGCAGTACAGTAATGTGATATCTGTTATCTGAGTAATACAAGATATAATAACTACACTAGATATAAATAGTGAAAATAGATAATAAGCACTTTTCGTTCGAGCAAAGCTTGAGCGAAAAGCATGGGGGATATACCTGTAACGAACTCTTATTTTGTCGGCATTAACAACAGTAACAATTATCCATTCTTTAAACGTGGAGGCAACTATAACAATTCCAACACAGGTTCATTCAACTTCAACAACAACAATGGGAACAGTAACAGCAACAACGGTTTCCGTGTATGTCTTGCAATATGGCATAACATTATCAGATATATTTGTTCAAGGATAAATATAGAGCATATATGCCATACAAGGTATATTCCTTCCAATAAGTATAGACATTGGTAAAAATATAAATATAAAAAGTATATTCTAGTATTTCAGCAATGATTAAGAACGAATATGCTTTTTCTTTTTTCTATTCTGGAAAGGATAAAAATGTATAAGCCAAAGAAAACGGAAAGCAAATTATTGATATATCAAAAATATGTAGATTTAATAGAATATGGATATAAATTATTAATCAAGTATCCAAAATATGAAAAATATGCCTTAGTAAGTGAAGTAAAAAGAAATATGTATCAGTCATTAAAATATATACTTTATGCTAATAAAATAGCAAATAAACATAACAGATTAGATATATTAAACAGGTTAGATGCTGAAATAGCAATGCAAAGTTTTTTAGTTAGATTTTCATACAAAAATAGATACATAAATACAAGTAACTACTATGAATGGTCAAAGAGACTAGAAGAAATAGGAAAGATATTAGGAGGGTGGATAAAATCATGCCTAAGAGAGTAAATAATATGTTTAAAGAAAATATAACTTTTACAAAAATTGTATAAAAAAGGAAAAATAGAATTACCATATATAACAGCTTGTATAAATTCATGGAAAGGGCACGCCAAACATGCGAATAGTTATAATTTAGTAAATAAATTATTAAATGAGTTTGTATTAAGTAAATAAATATTAAATGTATTTCAAAACTTTACTTTCTCCATAAAATATGATAAATTTGCTATTAAAAGAAAGGTGATAAAAATGAAATTAAACGTAGTATTAGTAGAACCAGAAATACCACAAAACACAGGAAATATAGCAAGAACATGTGCAGCAGTAGGAGCAAAACTACACTTAGTATATCCATTAGGATTTAGCATTTCAGAAAAAGCAGTAAAAAGAGCAGGTTTAGACTATTGGGATAAACTAGATATAGAAGAACATGATAGTTTTAAAGCATTCTTGGAAAAATATAAACCAGAAAAAAATAATATGTTTTTTGTTACAACAAAAGGAAAACATGTATATTCAGAGCCAAATTATAAAGAGATGGATGAAGTATTTGTTTTGTTTGGAAAAGAAACAAAAGGTCTACCAGAAGATGTATTATTAAAATACATTGATAAAACTATAAGAATACCAATGAGACCAACACTAAGGTCATTAAACTTATCTAATTCAGTATCAATCGTCGTCTATGATATATTTAGACAAAAAGAATTTGAAGGATTAGAAGAAATTAGTAGTTATTTTGATAAATGAGTTAATTGGGGACGTGCCAAATCGTTGCAAAATGAAACGTTTTGGCACGTCCCTAACTGACTCAAAAAAGTTTTTAAAAATACTTGAAATTATTTCCAAATTATGGTAATATATTATCGTAAATCAAAAGAGTTTATATCAAGAAAATTTTTTCAAAATTTAAATTCTAAAATTCCAATAAATTTACTATAAAATATATATTGACATATGAATAAAACAAAAGTATAATAAAGGAGGATTGCGATTGAAAGTTTTTACTTATAGTGATTATATAAGATGTATCCATAATTTTAGAAGGGAAGATATAACTGGTTTAGCTGAATCGGGAGTGCAGTATAATTTAAAAGTTAATAATAAAAAAAATAATGATGAGAGAACAGATAAATCACATGATAAACTTATAAAAGATATATTAAAAGATAAAAGAGAAGTTGCAGGATTAGTTAATCAATTTTTTAGACCAAATGAGAAAATAGAAGCTAGTAATTTGCAAAAGTGTCCCAATAGTTTTGTTACTAAAAAATTTAAATCACAAGAAGCAGATATAGTATATAAATTAAAGGATAAGGATATATATTTCTTAATAGAGCATCAATCAACAGTTGATTATAATATTCCATTTAGGGTATTAGATTATAGTATGGATATTGTGGAAGAATGGAAAAAAGGAAAGAGAATTAATAAAATATCTAAATATCCAACAGTAGTGCCAATAGTGATATATACTGGACAAGTTAAGTGGAATGTTCCAAAAAACATTAAGTATCAGCAGATTAAAGTAACTACATATGAAAAATATAGAATAGATTTTGGATATAATTTTATTGATGTGAATGAATATAATATAGAAGAACTGCTAGAAAAAAATACAATGTTTGGATATGGCATGATATTAGAAAAATCAAAGAATACGAAAGATTTTGTAGAAAATGTAAAATCTATTATAAAAATAGAAAATGATATAGTAAGGCTAGAAAAATTAGCGGATATGATTGTATATCTATTCGGAAATGTTTTAGAATATGATGAACAAAATGAATTATTAAATTTAATAAATGAGAAGGTAGGTGGTAATATGGCAACATTAGCAGAAAGGATTAAAGCTGGTGATAGGAAAAGGATGAAGCAATTTGAAAAAAGAGGTATAAGAGAAGGCAAAAGAAGTGGAAGAGAAGCAATACAAAATATTGCAAGCCAGATATTAAAGCTAGGACTGGACGAAGATGTTGTGAAGAAAATAACCAATGTTACAAATGAGGAATTAAAAAAATTAGAAGCAAAATAAAGCTTATAAGCCAAAAAAATATTTCGAAATTTTAGTTACCAAGTATTGAAAAATAGAACAATTGAATTCAATACAAGGTAACTTTTTATGTTGTTTTACATAATATACAGTAAGAAAGGTTTGGTTGATAACAATGGAAAAAATATTAGAAGTAAAAGAGATAAGTAAAAAATATCAAGGTGAAAAAGGAGAAGTTTTAGCAATAGATAATGTCAATTTTAGAGTAAGGCGAGGAGAATTTATCAGCATAATAGGTCCAAGTGGATGTGGAAAATCAACACTTTTGTCAATAATAGCAGGACTTGAAAAAAAGTCAAAAGGAGAAATCTACATAGAAGGAGAAAAAATAGAAGGAATATCAGATAGAATTGGATATATGCTACAAAAAGATTGTTTATTAGAATGGAGAACAATCTTTAGTAATTGTGTATTTGGATTAGAAGTAAAAGGAAAATTAAATGATGAAAGTAAAGAATATGTAAAGAGTTTGTTAAAAAAATATAATTTATATGATTTCAAAGATAAATATCCATCAGAATTATCTGGAGGAATGAGGCAAAGAGTTGCTTTAATTAGAACACTTGCAGTAAAGCCTAAAATATTGCTATTAGATGAAGCATTTTCAGCATTAGACTATCAAACAAGAATAATGGTAACAAATGATATTTATCATATTTTGAGAAAAGAGGGAATAACAGCAATTATCGTAACACATGATATTTCAGAAGCAATTAGTATGTCAGATAAAGTATTAGTTTTAACAAAAAGACCGGAGACAGTAAAAGATATAATTAAGATAGATTTTGAAATTGAAAACAGGAATCCTATAAATTGTAGAGAAAGCCCAAAATTCAGTAAATATTTTAATACATTATGGAAGGAGTTGGGTGTAGATGAATAAACAATTAGTTATACAATCAAAAGAAAGAAAAGAATATATTAAAAGAAAAAAGAAAAATAAAGTGCTTGTTTTATTTACTCAAATATTTATATTAATTGCTTTCTTAGGAATCTGGGAAATACTAGCTAACAAAGGAATAATAGACAGTTTTATGATGAGTCAGCCAAGTAGAATATGGAATACATTGATAAATCTAGGCTCAGAAGATTTAATGAAACATATTTGGGTAACAGTATATGAGACAATTGTTGGATTTTCAATTGGAACTATATTAGGAATAGGAATTGCAATATTATTATGGTGGTCAGATTTTTTATCTAAAGTTTTTGAGCCATATTTAGTAGTATTAAATAGTTTGCCAAAGGTAGCATTACGGACCAGTTATAATAATATGGGTAGGTGCAAGGACACCAGCAATAATTGTAATGGCAGTTGCAATTTCATTAGTTGTAACAATACTTGAAAATTTGAATGGATTTTTAAAGACTGATAAAGAAGTAATTAAAATGGCAAAAACTTTTAATGCAAACAAATTTCAAATACTTACTAAAATAGTGATACCTGCAAATATTTCAACTTTCATAAATTCATTAAAAGTAAATATAGGGTTATCTTTAGTTGGTGTAATTTCAGGTGAGTTTTTAGTATCAAAAGCTGGTCTTGGATATTTAATAGTTTATGGTGGGCAAGTTTTTAAATTAGATTTAGTTATGGCTAGTGTAATAATTTTAGGTGTAGTTGCAGGTTTAATGTATTTAGCAGTATTACTATTAGAAAAGTTTATATTAAAAACAAAAAAATTTAAATAATAGTGCGTTAGTAAGCACGATACAAAGCTTGATAATTATGTAAAATTATGCTAAAATATATTTGTAACTTAATAAATTCCAGGAAAAAACGGAGGTAAAGAACATGAGGAAACATCAAAGATTTATTAATGGTATTGTCCATGGAAGGAATGCGCAATATCGGTGCTTAGAGTTTTTACGAGAAGCTCTGGACTATAGAGCGAAGATACCAAAGCAGTTTCTTTATTCAGAGAAAGCTGAGTGGTTGAAAGATGAATTTGGAATAGGCATTACTAAAAAGGAACTCAAAGAGATACGGGAGGAACTCATAATTGAAATCATTGACGTGATTTTAAATGAGAAAACCACGGAATACGATGAAGAAATGATGCCTGATAACTATTCACGCTTATTCCATGCCTTAGCAATTTTGAAGTTAGATAAAGGAACTGAACTTCTTCCGGGAACGACAGACAACTATATGTACAATGCAGCATACATGCTTTGGAGGTTAGATGACGGCTCAGAGATGGTAGGTGATGCAATAGAAAGTACAATGTGGTTTATGTCAGAAGAAATCAAAGGAAGGAGTGGAAAAGAACGGCGTAATTGTCAGCAGGGAGTAAAATGTTAAATAAATCCGGATAATAAGCCTGGAAACGGCAAAAGGTTATTTTGCAAAACAAACGTCTGAGTAAAATCAGGCGTTTATTTAATTTCTTAAATAAATATATCTTAAATAAATAGAAATTTGAAACTAATGAAACTAATCAAATGCAAATTCACACATCTTAAGTACGAACATAAAATATAAAAGAAAGTTTTTTATTAGGAGGTGTAAAATG
>CALXZZ010000078.1 GCA_944393365.1 uncultured Clostridia bacterium | reverse complement strand
TAAGATATTTAAGAGAAAGAGAAATAGTACACTTCCAAAGATTTGGTGAAGCATTAAGAGGAGTTCAAGATAAATTAGCTGAAAAGAAATATTATATGAATGATAATAACTGCTAATTTTAATTAAAATCTATATTATAAATTACGAAAAACTGTATTCTATAATAAAATTATTAAAGAATACAGTTTTGATATTTATTGATGAAAATATCCAAATATGTTACAATAGCCATGTAGCATAAAGGAGGATAAAAAAGAAAAATGAATAACACACTAAAAACAGAAATAAAAAAACATTTATTTGAAATAGCAGACGAAAAATACAAAGAATTTCATAGTGGTTTATGTCCAAATACAAATAACATACTAGGAGTAAGAGTACCAATATTAAGAGAATATGCAAAACAATTAGTAAAAGAAAATGACATACAATATTTATTAGAAAACATAGATAATGAATATTATGAAGAAATAATGTTACAAGGTATGATAATAGGACAAGCAAAAGAAAAAGATTTTGAAAAAATCAAAAAATGGATACAAGATTTTATTCCCAAAATTGATAATTGGGCAGTTTGTGATGTCTTTTGTGCTGGTTTAAAATTCACTAAAAAATACGAAAAAGAGATGTGGCAACTAATACAAGAATATCTAAAGTCAAGTAAGGAATTTTACTTAAGATTTGCAATAGTTATGATTTTAGATTTCTATATCAAAGAAGAATACCTAGATAAAGATTTAGAGATATTTAATAATATAAAAAGTGATAAATATTATGTTCAAATGGCAGTTGCTTGGGCAATATCTATATGCCTTATAAAATATTATGATAGAACTATTGAATTTTTAAGAAGCGGAAGTTGTAAATTAGATGATTTTACATATAATAAGTCATTACAAAAAGCAAGAGAGTCTTATAGGATTTCAAAAGAACAAAAAGAAGAACTTCAAACAATGAAAAGAACTAAATAATAAATTTTATTAAATTTTTGTAAAAACTGTTCCACAAAAATACAATTTATGATATATTGTAACAGATAAAAAAATAAACAAGAAAAGGAATGAATTTTATATGAGAGAAGGAAGAAGAGTAGAAGGAAAAACACAAAAGCAAAAAAGAAAGATGACACCTGAACAAATAGAAAAAAAGAAGAAAAATATAATAAGGACATTTATAACAATAGTCGCATTATTAGTAATTTTCATAATAGCAATGATTTTAAATAATTTTATTATACTAGACAACAACAAAACAACCAATTTAGTTATTAACAATAAAAATGTAACTTCAAATCTAAAAAATGATATTTTAATAGAAGATGATATAATTTACTTATCAGAACCAGACATAGCTAACTTTTTTGATAAATACATATATGAAGACGATGAAACAAACCAAATCATTACAACATATGATAAAAAGATAGCTGCAATAGGTTTTGAAGATAATGTAATAAATATTAATGGATCAGAAAAAAATATATATGCTCATGCAATAAATAAAGATGGAACAATATATCTACCTATTTCAGAAATGGATGATGTATATGACATAGAAATTGATAATATTGAAGAAACTAAAGTTATTACAATGGATTCTTTAGATAGAGAACAAAAAAAGGCAATAGTAACTTCAAATCTAGCAGTTAAATCATCTACTAATTTTATCGCAAAAACAGTCGATAGAGTTAATAAAGGTGATACAGTAGTTGTTGTTTCTTCTGAAAATGGATATTCAAGAATTAGAACTGCAAACGGAAAACTTGGATATGTAAAAACTAAGAAATTAGAAAATGAGTTTACAGTAAGAGAAAATATGGAAGAAGAAAAACAAATAGATGGAAAAATAAACTTGACTTGGGATTATTTTTCACAATATGGTTCAGCACCAGATAGAAGCGGAACTACAATAGATGGTGTAAATGTAGTTTCTCCAGCATTTTTCTATTTAGATACTGACGGTAAACTAAAAGAAAATGTAGGGGAGAGTGGACAAGCATATATCGAATGGGCACACAGTAATGGATATAAAGTATGGCCAATGGTTGCAAATGCAGAAGCAGCAAATGAAAGTTTAGATATTACATCTGAAATAATGAATAGTTATACAAAAAGACAAGAACTAATAGAAGATATTATAGGATATTGTGTAGAATATGATTTAGATGGTGTAAATATAGATTTTGAAAATATGAAACAAGAAGATAGCGACATGTATTCAAGATTTATAATTGAATTAACACCAAGACTAAAAGAAATTGGATTAGTTACTTCAGTTGATGTAACAGCTCCAGATGGTGGCGAAACTTGGTCAATGTGTTTTGATAGAAATGTTATAGGAGATGTCGCAGATTATATAGTATTCATGGCATATGACCAATATGGAGTGTCAAGTACAAAACCAGGAACAACTGCTGGATATAACTGGGTTGAGCTAAGTCTAAACAAATTTTTAACAACAGAAGAAATAGAACCAGAAAAGATAATTTTAGCAGTTCCTTTATACACAAGAGTTTGGACAACAAATTCAAATGGAGAATTAGTAAGCAATCCAACAATAGCAATGAAGAACATCGATAGTGCCATTCCTGATGGAGTTGAAAAACAATGGGATGATGAGTTAAAACAAAACTATGTAGAATACGCAGTTGGAGATAATACAAGACAAATTTGGATAGAGGATATAGATTCATTAAAAGCAAAAGTTTCACTAATTACTGAAAATAACTTAGCAGGTGTTGCATCATGGCAAAAAGGAATGGAAACAGATGAATTTTGGACAATGCTAAAAGAAGAATTAAGCAATTAGGGACATGCCAAAATAAGCAAAAATTGCGCAATTTTGTACGTCCCCAAAAAGCAAAAAACTAGAAATCTGCTTGACATTACGCATTTTGACGTATATAATCTTAAAAAAGCACATTTTGGAGGTATTTGACAAACATGCAAAATGAAAGTGTATTTTTTTCAACAAATAAATATTCTAATTTAACAGACGAACAAATTGTAACAGAAATTAAACAAGGTGACGAATACGCTTTATCTTACTTATTAGAAAAATACAAAGAACTTGTAAATATGAAAGTTGGAAAATACTTTATGGTAGGGGCAGAAAAAGAAGATATAATGCAAGAAGGAATGATAGGCCTATATAAAGCAATCAAAAACTTTGATACTAAAAAACAAAATTCTTTCAAAACATTTGCAAATCTTTGTATAGAAAGACAGCTGATAACAGCAATAAAAACATCTAATAGACAAAAACATATGCCTTTAAATTCATATTTATCACTAAATATGGCTGCATATGATAACAATGAAGATGATAGTGTAGAGTTAATAGACACTTTCAATAGCAATACTATTGAAGATCCATTAGAAACAGTTATGAAAAAGGAATATTATGAGCAAATACATAATAACATAGAAAAATCACTTAGTAAATTTGAAAAACAAGTATTAGATAGATTTATGAAAGGCGAAAGCTATAACGTTATAGCTAAAAGATTAGATTCACCAGTTAAGTCTGTTGATAATGCTATACAAAGAATTAGAAAAAAAGCAGTAAAAAATATGTTTAAGAATGAGTAATAAAATTTAATATATATAAAAAGCAGTGTCCTTTATATAGGTTACACTGTTTTTTATAAAGTGAAAAGAATCTTGGTGCTTCCAACCGGGATTGAACCGGTGACCTCAGCCTTACCAAGGCTGCACTCTACCAACTGAGCTATAGAAGCATTTTGACAATTATATACTACAAAATAAAAAAAGTAAATAATTTCTATTGACTTTTTTTATAAAACGTACTAAAATTATATACATAATATAAAAAACGAGTAAGAGAAAAGTAAAATAAAGGTTACTTATAGAGAGAGTTAGCCAAAGGCTGGAAGCTAACTTAAGAAAACATATTTGAAAAACTACCTCTTCAAGTTTCTAGTGAATAAGCTAGACGTATAAGATACGTTATAATCTTCAATTAAGTGAAAAATAGGATGGAACCGTGTAGATATTGCACTCCTATGGATAAAAGAATATCCATGGGGGTGTTTTTTGTGGTCAAAGACAATTAAAAATATAAAGATGTGTCCCAGAATGGACAAAAATGTCCAAAAAGAAACGTCCCCAAATGGACAAAAGGAGGTTTTATTATGATTAAAGTAACTTTAAAAGACGGCTCAAATTTAGAAATTGAAAAAGGAGCATCTATATTAGATGTAGCCAAAAAAATTAGTGAAGGATTAGCGCGTGTTGCAACATGTGGTGAAGTTAATGGAGAAATCAAAGATTTAAGATATGAATTAAATGATGATTGCAATTTAGTGATTCATACTTTTTCAGATGATGACTTAGAAGGTAAAAAAGCATATTGGCATACATCTTCACACATCATGGCACAAGCTGTAAAAAGATTATTTCCAGATGTTAAATTTGCAATTGGTCCAGCAATTGATGATGGATTTTACTATGATTTTGATGTGGAAAAACCATTTACAGATGAGGATAAAGCAAAAATAGAAGAAGAAATGAAAAAGATAATTAAAGAAAATATAAAAATAGAAAGATTTTCTCTTCCTAAAAAAGAAGCATTAGAATTAATGAAAGACCAACCATATAAACAAGAGCTTATTGAAGATTTACCAGAAGGTGAAGAAATAAGTTTCTATAAACAGGGAGATTTTACTGACCTTTGTGCAGGACCACATTTAGAGGGTACAGGAAAAATTAAAACTATAAAAATATTATCTTCTTCAGGAGCATATTGGAGAGGTAGTGAAAAAAATAAAATGCTTCAAAGAATTTATGCAATATCTTTCCCTAAAGCTAGTCAATTACAAGAATATTTAGACTTCCTAGAAGAAGTAAAACAAAGAGACCATAGAAAAATTGGAAAAGATTTAGAAATCTTTATGACACATAAATTAGTAGGTTCAGGATTACCAATGTATTTGCCAAATGGTGCAACAATTAGAAGAATATTAGAAAGATATATTCAAGATAAAGAAATTTCATTAGGATATGCTCATGTATATACACCATCACTTGCAAATGTAGAATTATACAAAACAAGTGGACATTGGGATCATTATAAAGATGATATGTTTCCTGCTATGAAAATGGATAATGAGGAAATGGTTTTAAGACCAATGAACTGTCCACACCATATGTTAATATACAAAAATAAAATGCATTCATACAGAGATTTACCAATTCGTATAGGAGAATTAGCACATGACTTTAGATATGAAGCAAGTGGAAGTGTTTGCGGATTAGAGAGAGTTCGTCAAATGTGCCAAAATGATGCTCATTTATTTGTTAGACCTGACCAAATAAAAGAAGAAGTAGGAAGAGTTCTAAATCTAATTGTAGAAGTTTATCAAAAAGACTTTGGATTCCCTGCATCAGCATTCCAATATAGATTATCACTTAGAGACAAAAACAACAAAGAAAAATATATTGATAATGACGAAATGTGGGAAACAGCAGAAAGTCAATTAAGAGAAATCTTGAAAGAATTAAATATTGACTTTTATGAAGCAGAAGGAGAAGCAGCATTTTATGGTCCAAAAATTGATATACAAATAAAAACTGCACTAAATCATGATGTTACAATTCCAACTTGCCAATTAGATTTTGCCTTACCAGAAAGATTTGAACTAGAATATATTGGAGAAGATGGAAAAGCACATAGACCAGTTGTAATTCATAGAGCAATTTTAGGTTCTTCTGATAGATTTATCTCATTCTTATTAGAAGAAACAAAAGGAATGTTACCATTATGGATTGCACCAGTTCAAGTGAAAATATTACCAATTACAGATAATCAACATGAATATGCATTTAATTTAAAAGAAAAACTTGTAGAAAAAGGCATCAGAGTAGAAGTAGATGACAGAAATGAAAAAACAGGATACAAAATACGTGAAGCTCAATTGCAAAAAATCCCATATATGTTAGTAGTTGGAGAAAAAGAAGCTAGCTCAAATACAGTAGCTGTTCGTTCAAGAGAAAATGGAGATATAGGAACAGAAAGTATTGATGAATTTATAGCAAAATTAGAAAAAGAAATTAAAGAAAAGAAAAGATAAGCCATGAATGAAATATATAATATAAGAAAATTAGAAAGTTTAAAAGAATATCTAAATCAAAGGATGGTTTCACCAAGATTATTAAACAACCCTAGAATTTATGAAATATTAGATGAAATTTCAGATGAATTTAGTCTTATTTTCTTAGATGAAGAAATGAAAAAAATCTTAGATGAACAATTATTAGTTGAAAAAGATGGAACATTAAGATATTTAAAGGACAATAAAAGAGTAAAAATAAAGAGAAATCCTTCAGGTATAGAAACAATTAAAGAAGCATTTGATAAAAAAGATTCATCTGTTATTTCAGAAAAAAGACTGTTTGATAATGATGGAATAGAATATTTATATGAAATCAGAGAAGGAAACTTAAATTGGGAAGATTTTGAAAACAATATAGATTTTATACCATCTAAAAAAATTAGATATACCAGAGACAATACTATGCTTAATTTTATAACAAAAGAAGAAGTTGGAAAGTTTGTGGTAAAAGAACACGTAATACAACAAGTACCATATATGTTACAAAATTTAAAATTAAGTAGAAAAGATTTGTTAAGAATTGGTAATAGTGGTACTAAGATAGATGATTTATGCGGATTTTTAACAAATAGTCAGGCTGAATTTGATACACTAAAGGAACTTTTTAACGAAGATAAAGATAAAGGTCAAGAAGAAATTTTTAAAACCTATTGTAATTATAACAAAAGATTTCAATTACCAACAACTTACGAAAATGCTGTTGCAAAAAGATTAGGTATTAATATTGAAATGGCTAGATAATTAAAAAACATCTAAACGGTTTATAGGTTTATCCATATAAAACCTAAATACAATTATATGAGGAGAAGTAAATGAAACTAGGAATAGTAGGATTACCAAATGTAGGAAAAAGTACATTATTTAACAGTATAACAAAAGCAGGAGCAGAATGTGCAAATTATCCATTCTGTACAATTGAACCAAATGTAGGAGTTGTTCCAGTACCAGATGAAAGATTAGACAATTTAGCAAAAATGTACAATCCACAAAAAGTTACACATGCAGTTATTGAATTTGTTGACATTGCGGGGCTTGTTAAAGGTGCAAGTCATGGAGAAGGATTAGGTAATAAATTTTTATCACATATAAGAGAAACAGATGCAATTTGTGAAGTGGTTAGATGCTTTGAAGATTCAAATGTAGTACATGGTGATGGTAGTGTTGATCCTAGAAGAGATATCGAAACAATTAATTTAGAATTGATAT
>CALXZZ010000077.1 GCA_944393365.1 uncultured Clostridia bacterium | reverse complement strand
AATTTTTAAGAAATAATGATAGTAATGGATTAGCTGAATGGCTAAAAGAATTATCTACTAGAGAAGAAGAAAGAATGAAGAAGTTTGGACATAAACAAGTATAATAGAAAAGGAAGAAAGTGTATGAAAAATAAATTTGAAATTTGTGAAGAAGCACAATATTATATTAATAAAGGATTTATTGATATAAATGACAAAGTGGAGTTTAAAACAATAAGAGATGTAAGCGATTTATTTAATAAACAATATAAAGGTTTTCAAAGAAGTTGGATAAAAATATACAATGATTGGAAAATAGTTGCATCATGTTATCAAATGCCAGAAAACAACTTATATAAAAATGAATTATCAGCAGATGGAAATTATTTTTACTATTCTCTTAAAGAAAAAAATAATGCAAAAAAGGAAGAAGCAGTTAAAGGAATAATTATGCATGAAATGGAAACAACATATTTATTCTTGAAATATCCCAATACTAGGAGATACAAGTTTGTGGGAGTATTCGAAAAAGATATAGCGAAGATGGAAAAATCAATAAGAGAAAAAAATCCAATGGTAGTATATAAAAAGAAATCGGATAGAATAGAATTAAAGTCAATTTTCTAATAAAAAAACAAATCCTCATCCAAAAAACCATTAGAAACCTTGTAGTAAAAATTCAAACATCTAGCCATATAATCAGGCTCAACATTAAAATAAGAGGCAATGTGACTTGCAGACTTCAAACCAGACTTTCTAAGAAACTTAATTTCCTTATAAGGAAAAAACTTAAGCCAAGCAATCACATCAGCCTTATATTCCATATTTTCAATCAAATCAAAAGAAGAATTTTCCCTATAATACGAATCAGAAAAATAATGACCTAATTCTTGAATAATAACAGTAATTTCAGATGCTTCGCAATCAATTTGAGTATCATCAACAACAATTGCAGTAATACCCCTAAAACATGCAATAGCACCACGAGTAGAAACTAATTTATGATTGATATAATAAATACCCTCTTCATTCAAAATCTCATATAAATCATTTATCTTCATTTGTATTATTCTGTTCTTCCATGTGTTGTTTTAACAACAAGCCTTTCATAATATTTTTTAAAGTCTCCCTATTTTCTTCATTCAATCCTTTAATCCCATTAGAAAAAGCAATATCCAAATCATCCAAGTCAGGAATTGAACGAACATTAGACACTCCCAACAAATAGTCTATATTACAATCAAAAATACGTGACAATTTCAATAAAATTTCCATGCTAGGCTTTCTCAATTCATTTTCATATAAACCAATAATACTTTTAGAACAATTTAGTTTATTTGCTAAATCCTGCTGAGTAAAACCAAATTCTTTACGCAATTGTTTAATCCTATTCATAAAAACCAATCTCCTTGTCAGTCATTATAGCATAAACCTAATATAGTTTACAACAAATTTTTTACAAAAGTCAACTAAAAGTATACAAAAAATGTAAAAAATATATTGACAGTCTACTAAAAGTGGATATATAATGATAAAAATGGAAACCAAAGAATAAAAGGATTTTAATGTGTAGATTTTAGAAAAATTCATTTTGAAGGTAAAAAATATACATTAATTTCGTAGAAGGAGGAAATATGTTTGCAAATTTTTTTAAACAAAATAAAAAATTAGAAAAAGAAAGAAACAACTTACTAAAAGAAAATCAAAAGTTAAGAAAAATCAATTGGAATAATAATTTAAAAATAACAAAAGCAAAAATTTTAGCAACAAAAACAATAAAAAAGCTTGATGAAATACAAAATATAGATAGAAAAGGAATTAGAGAAGAAAGTAAAAGAAAAGAAAGAAATGTATTAATTAGTGACTTAAAAGAAAATTATTCAGAAATAATTAAGCAGTTAACAGATATAAAAGTAATTCAATAAAATTTAAATTTTAATAAAATCGTAAAATCTATTAAATGAACAAAAGAAGGTTATAAAATTGAAAAAACATAATTTAAAAAAGATAAAAGGAATTAGAAAAAGACTTGATAAAGTCGTAATAAAATATGGGCTACATTCGATAGAAACAAGAAGAGTAAGTGGTGAAATCGATATAAAAATAAATGAATATTATAAAAGTATTGAACAAGTAAAATATCCAAGAAATAGTAATATGAACGAATACAAAGAAAAGTCTTATCAAAAAATAAAAGAGATAGTATTAAATACTAAAAAGTTTCCACCGGTTAAACAGTGGGACAAAATTGCCAAAGAAGAGGGCTTCTTATCACACATATCTTTGGAATATATGATGAAAACAAATTGGAATAATTTGAGGGTAAAAACATTAAGAGAATTAAATATTGATATTTAAATGTCGAAAGCAAGATTAAAATCCTTGACAATTTCTGTAAATTCTATAAAATATAAAAAGAAAAATAGGAAACAGATAGAAAAGAAGGTATTTAATTCATGAAAGCTTCAAAAAAGAAAGATTTATTAAAAAAATTTTTAGAAAAAAGAATAGAAGAAAACAAAAATTTATTTTTACACGAAGAATTAGAAATAATAAAACAAAATCCCAATCTAATTAAAAAAATATATATCTTAGGAATCAAAGATACAAACTATACCATAAATGGCTAATAAGTAACAAAAAAGAACTAGATTACTTGCTTAAGGAGAAATCTAGTTCAATAAACAAAAAATAAACATATAAATATATGATTTATTGAGTTGATTTTAGCAAAAAAAACTTGACAAGTCAATAAAAATACGAATAAATTATAAAAAAACTAGAAAAAATAAAAAAGAAGTGATATACTTGCATTATAAGAAGGAGGATAAAATATGGGAGAAGAATTAAAAAAGAAATTATTTAATGTAAAAAAAGACGGTTGGGAAGAAGCAGACGAAGCAGAAAGAAAAGAAATATTTGATATATCAGAAAAATATATGGAATTCCTAAATCAAGCAAAAACAGAAAGAGAATTTATAAAAAAAGCAAGAGAATTAGCAGATAAAAATGGATACAAAGATATAATGGAATTTGAAACACTAAAACCAGGAGACAAAATCTATTTTGTAAACAGAGAAAAAAGTATGTACTTAGCAATAATAGGAGAAGAAAGTATCGAAAAAGGAATGCATATAATAGGTTCACATGTAGATTCACCAAGATTAGACCTAAAACCAAATCCATTATATGAAGACACAGGACTTGCATATTTCAAAACACACTATTATGGAGGAATAAAAAAATATCAATGGACAACAATTCCGCTTAGCATACATGGAGTTATAGTAAAGAAAAACGGAGAAAAAATCGAACTAAACATAGGAGAAGATGAAAAAGATCCAATCTTTACAATAACAGACCTTTTACCACACTTAGCACAAGAACAAATGGAAAAGAAACTAAAAAACGGAATCAATGGAGAAGATTTAAACCTATTAATAGGAAGTATTCCATATAAAGACGAAAAACTAACAGAAAAAGTAAAACTAAATATTTTAGATTTATTAAACAAAAAATATGGAATCACTGAAGCAGATTTAAACAGTGCTGAAATTGAACTAGTGCCAGCATTTAAAGCAAGAAGCCTTGGTTTAGATGAAAGCATGGTTGCAGCATATGGTCAAGATGATAAAGTATGTGCATATACATCACTTGCAGCTATGATGAATTTAAAAAATGTAAAAAATACAGCAGTATGTATATTATCAGATAAAGAAGAAATAGGAAGTATGGGAAACACAGGAATGGAATCACATATGTTTGATTTCTTTGTATCTGAAATGCTAAATAAATTAGGTATAAACAGACCAAACCTTTTAGATAAAGTATTTTGCTTCTCAAAAATGTTATCATCTGACGTTGATGCAGGATTTGATCCAATTTATGCATCTGTTTCAGATAAAACAAATGCAGGATTCATAGGAAAAGGAATAGCAATAGTAAAATATACAGGAGCAAGAGGAAAATCAGGAGCTTCTGATGCAAATGCCGAATATGTTGCATGGATTAGAAATGTATTAGATAAAAATAAGATTAAATATCAATTAACTGAACTTGGAAAAGTTGATATTGGCGGAGGAGGCACAATAGCATATATCCTAGCTAATAAAGGAACAGATGTTATTGATTGCGGAGTTCCAGTATTATCAATGCATGCACCATATGAAGTAACAAGCAAATATGATATTTATTCAGCATTAAAAACATATGAAGCATTCTGGAAAGAATAATATAGTTACTTTTTGACTAAATAAAAGTGGATAATATTTAAAATTTATCTGCTTTTATTTTTTTAAAAATTACATTTTATGAATGTAAAAAAATCATATTTCATGTAATATTTTTTTAATAATATGAAATATAATGGCATTTTAGATAGAAAAATGCTTGAAAATTTAATATCTGTATGATAATATAAAATGTATCACTGACGACAACAAACAACATATTAGGTATTATAAAATAAAAAGGACTGAAATGTATGATAAAAAATGAAAAATATATCCAAATATTAAAAAATATGATTGCGTGTGTAAGCCATGGGGATTATGACTCAGTAAAGGAATTATCAAATTTGGAACTAAAAAAAATGAAGCAGAGAGAAGAAGAAGCAAAAAAACAAATAAAACAAATTAAAATAAATAAAAAACTAAAAAATAATAAAAAAATACCATTAGAAAATTGGGAAAATGAAGAATTAATGGAATTAGTCAAGTGTTATTCTAAATTTGTGTTACAACAAATAGAAAAAACAAATGACCTAAAACAATTAAAAAAAGAAGCAATATCAATACAAGAATTTATTGACAACATGTAATTCAAAAGGAGGTACATATGATAAGAAAATTTAAAGAAGAAGATACAGTAAAAGTTATGACTTTGTGGACAAAAGGAAATTTTAAAGCACATCCATTTATTGAAAAAGACTATTGGCTTGAAAATTTCAATAAAGTAAAAAATGAATATTTGCAAAATTCAGAAACATATGTATATACTGAAGATGGAGAGATAAAAGGATTTATAAGCCTTTTAGACAATGGATATATAGGTGCTTTGTTCGTAAAAAATGATTGCTTAAGGGAAGGAATTGGAAGAAGATTAATAAACTATGTAAAAGAAAGATATTCTCATCTAACTTTACATGTTTATGAAAAAAATATAAATGCAACACTTTTCTATGTTGCAATGGGATTCAAAAATGTTAAAATACAAATTGATGAAGATACACGGAGAAAAAGAGTATGTTATGGAATGGAAAAATAATTTAGTACAATAAAAAACTATATAATTGATATTATATAGTTTTTTAATACATAATCAAAAATATTTTTACCAAATTTCAAAATTACATCTATTTAGAAACTAAATATAAGTTATTACCAATTGTTTCAGAAGAATTAATACCTTCATAAATTTGAGAAATATTTTTGAAATCGGTATTATTTCTAATCTCATTCAAAATAGATTCATTATCCATATAACATTTAATACATAAAATATATGAATCTTCACTATTTAAAGTATCATTATTAATCAAATATTGCATATCATTATTATTTACATTAACTATTAAAGTTTTCTCATAAATCATCATCTCAGGCAAACTTTGCATATGATTAAAGAAATTATCATAAACATACACAAAAGATTTATCGCTATTTTCCTCAGCTATTTGTAAGCATTTAGCATAATCTTCATATAAGAATTTTGGTTTAGAGAAAATTATACCATTAATTGATAAAATCACTGCAATAGCCATTATTACTGCATTTTTATGTTTGAATTGTAACAATTTGTCCAAAATAAGCATAAAAGTAAGTGCTACAAAAGGTATTACAGGCATAATATATCTAAGCTCTTGGAAAGAAGTTAATTTAACTGCAATGAAAAAGTAAAAAACACTTGGAAGAACAGTTAATAAAACCACAAACTTCTTATCAGATTTTTTAAATAGATAAACAATTCCTGCAAAGAATAATACTAAAACGATACTTATTAAAATCATATTATCATTTATAGTAAATGCATATGCTAAATGTTTTACATATGTTATCAAATGGTCTAAATATCCACTATTACCTAAGTTCTTCAAACCTCTATCTGTAAAGAATAAATGATATATACAAGGTATAAATAAAAGAATACCAATTACAGCATACAAAAGATGAGAACATAGATAATTTCTAATATCATTATATTTTTTACGTCTAACCATTTGAATAATCATAAGTAATACAATGAAAAATGCATAAATTGCAAAAAAGTATTGTGTTAAAAATCCTAAAACAGTAGTAATACCCAGTTTTATTACAAGCCCTTTTGTGAGCTTAAAATCATTTAGATACAATTTAAGAGTGTAATAAAAGTAAAGCATTATAAAGAATGTCAATAACATATACATTCTTTGGAAAATTACCATTGACATTGCACCCATAGATAAGCCATAGAAAATCAATGTAGGAATTGAAAGATTATCCTTATCCAATACTTTTAATATTTGCCTTAACACTAAACAGCTTAGAGCAAAAGCAATGATATTTACAATAAATACAGAATATTTTGAAAATTCCCCACCAAAGAATAATGTTGAAAAATGTACTAAAGTATAGAAAAATGGTGGATGATTATCTCCTGCTTGATTATGATAAAGAGCCCCAAAATTGAAAATATTTTCAGGAGCAAGTGTCACATAATCTTTTACAAATTCACGTGTTTTCCATACGGGACCATCAGCGTTTCCACTTTCATCATATGCGACCATTAATCCGTTTGTAGGATTTACGGAAGATGCTAGTGTATATCCTTCATCTTCATGAAATCCAACTTTTTTAGTTTGATAAAAAAAGATAATTCCACACATGATTGCAATTATTACAATTACAACAATGTTTTTTAATTTTTGCTTGTTTTTTAATAATTCCATGATATATTCCCCTTATCTTGATTAATTTGTATATATAGTAACATTTTGGAGTACTTTTTTCAATAGGATATGAAATAGAAATTTATATTCCAAGCTAAGGTTGAAAAAACAAAGAAAATCATATATAATATAAACATAATAATAAATCTAAATAGATGTTTAGGAGGAATAAAAATGAACAGTAAACGGTATAATAGGGCTGTAGGAATTGCTGAATTTATAGCAGAAGGTCATACTATAAGAGAAGTGAAAGACGAATTCAAAATAAGCAGACAAACAATGGAAAGAGATTTGAACTTTTTAGCACAATGTGGATATGGTGAAGAAGCTAAGAAAAATATAAATCTCTATAAAAGAGCTAAACAGCAGTTATATCAAAATATGTGTTCAAAATCCAAAAACAAGTAATTACAATTAAAAAAGCTAGATTAGATTAATATCTATTCTAGCTTTTGACATTTGGTGAGCCAGGAGGGGCTCGAACCCCCGACCCCATGCTTAGAAGGCATGTGCTCTATCCAGCTGAGCTACTGACCCATAAC
>CALXZZ010000076.1 GCA_944393365.1 uncultured Clostridia bacterium | reverse complement strand
GCAACAGTATGGAGTCATTCAGATGTTGTAAGTCAAAACTTTGCAGGTAAATATATTAATGCTACAATAAATATGTTAAGAAATGAGTAGAGACTATAAAAATACAGTTACTATTAATAAATGAAAGAGGAAAAGTTAGATGAAATTTAATAAAAAAATTTTGATACCAATCATTATATTACTAGTTATAATAGTAATAGCAGTTATTTTCTATATAAATACAAGAAATAAAGATAATGATTCAGAAACTGATAATAATCAGGTGACAACTCAAGATAATGCTGTTGAAGAGCAAGAAAATATAGGAGAACAAGATGAAGTAGAAAATACTAATTCAGAGGAAGAAAATGAAAGAATTAATAGTGTAAAAGCACAGTATGGTTTTACTGGTGATAATAGTTTGTATACTGAGAGTAATAATGAATTATCAATAAAACCAAGTATTGCATATAAAACTGGATTAATAGGTAGCTTAGAACAAAGAATGCCAACATATACAGAAATTAATAGTACAAATGTCCAAGGTGAGCCAACAGACACAGGAATTTGGGTTTCACCAGCAAGTAGAAATATATTTTTGAGTTGCATTAATAGTGTGGAAAATTCATATAAGATTGATGAAAACGGTTACTTAAAAATAAAATCAGGAGCTGATAGTAAATATACTCAAAAGATAAATGAGATAGAACAACAAAAATCATTAGTTATTGTTGATATGACAGGGATTAATTATATTGTTGATGTTGTGACAGGTGATATTTTTAAAAATGAGTTTGAAGCTATGGATCCATATCAAGTTTATGAGTATGTCGATTATGAGGAAGCAAACAAATCTATTATATTTTTAAATAGTAATCAAATGAATAGATTAACTAATCAAGAAATCATTGATACAATGATGCAGGTAATTTAAAAAATAAGTGTAAAAAGGAGAATATAGCAGAGGAGGCTATTTATTAAATAGTTTCTATGATATACTCCTTTTTTATTGTATATTATAAAATTTTCATATAAACCTTGATAATATAAGAAATAAATGATAAAATCAAACCTGAAAGTAGAGAAAAAATAGTATAAGAAAACAAAATAGGGGATAAAAAGAAAGGATGTAAACAAAATGGCAAAAATAATTAGCTTTGATATCTGGGATACAATAATAAAAAGAAAATGTCACCCAGAAGAGGTAAAATTAGCAACAGCAAGATACATAGTCTTAAAATATGAAAAGAAATTAAAAGACAAATATAACAACATCTATGAAATATTGAAAAAAAGAGATGAAATAGAAGCAGAAGAATGTAAAAGAAATAAAGACGATGGACATGATGATGAATGTAGAATTTTAGATGTTTTCAAAATTTTACAAAAAGAGATTTTTAAAGAAGAAATGTCAGATATTTCAGAAGAATTATTAAAAGAAGAAATAGAACAAGAAAAAAGAGTTATTTTTATAAATCCTGAAATTGTGCCTATTTTTGAGAAATATAAAGATTTAAAAATGTATTGTATTTCTGATTTCTATATGGGAGCAGAGAGTTTAAAGGAATTATTAGATTATTTGCAAATACCTGTAAAAATAGAAAAAATATATAGTTCAGCAGATTATCTTTTAAATAAAAGAAGCGGAAATTTATATAAAAAAGCTGAAGAAGAGCTAGGCATAAAACCAGAAGAACATATACATGTTGGAGATAATCAATATTCAGATATTGAAATGGCAAATAGTTTAGGAATAGAAACAATAAAAACTACAAAAACAGAGTTTGATTTTGTGCCTGAAAAAGGAAGAAAATTCAACTTTGATTTATCATGTGTAAAAAAAGAAGAAAAGACTAAATATGATAAATTATTTAATAGTGGAGTTGATTTAGCACCATTGCTATATTTCTATGGATATAGTATAGTAGAATATGCAATAAAGAATGGTATTGATAAAGTGTATTATGCAACAAGAGAAGGAGAAACTTTTATAAAAATACATGAATTAATAAAAGAAAACAATCCATTTGGAGTTAAGTTACCAAATAGTGACATCATAGAAGTAAGCAGAATGGCAACATTTTCAGCATCATTAAATGAATTTTCTATTATGGAATTATTACGTTTATGGTCACAATATAGAGTACAAAGTATGAAAGCTTTGTTTAAAACTTTAGCAATAGATATTGAACCATATAAACAATATTTAGGTAAGTATGATTTAGTTCCAGAAGAAAATATAGTTGACCCATGGTTTGATTTAAGGGTACAAAATTTATGTGCTGATAAAGAATTTACAGATAAAATTCAAGTAGAATTAGACAGAAAAAGAAGTGAATTATTAGAATATTTTGAAAATAAAAAAGGTATAACAAATAATGAAGAACCTATGGTTATGGTAGATATTGGATGGAGAGGAACTATTCAAGATAACTTGGCACATATATTTACAAATAAACAAATAGGTGGATATTATTTAACATTATATGATTACTATAATTTACAACCAAAAAACACATATAAATTAAGTTATATAGATGATAAAAGTATAAGGGATAATGAAGTGGCTTGTATGATAACATTACTAGAATGGATTTATAATCCAGGAACAGGTAGTGTTGTAGAATACAAACAAGGAGAAGCTATAAGAAAAGCAAAATCAGAAGAAACAGACATAGTAAAAGAATATATAAAACCATTACAAGATGGAATGTTTGAAGCTGCAAAGATAATTAATGAATATATGAAATATCATCCTTATGAAGCATTTGAGACAAAAGGATATGTGTATGATTTAATTAGAAAAACAAAAACAAATCCAAGCAAAGAATTGGTAGAAGCATATTATAGTATGGTATTTAATGATACATTTGGAACAGCTACATATGTGGAAAAAGATGATAAATTATCAACAATGCAAAAATTAAATATATTTAAATGTAGAGATTTGTTAAGAAAAGAAATGTGGAAAGAAGCATTTATAATTCATAATGATATAGAATACATGAATGCATTAACAGGAGCTAAATCATTAGCAAGAAAAGTGCTTGGAAAAGAATAGGAAAGGAATGTATACTAAATGCAAGAAGAATATGTCTTATTATATGGAGATAAAAAACCAGAAGATAATATTTGTATTAAAAATATGTTTTCAAATAATCAGCAAATAAACTTAGGTTGGACAGACTTTGATTATAATAAAAATATGAAAGCAATTGATGAAATAGTAGAAAAAGGTGTAAAACAAATTATATTTTCAGGCTTAGAAATTGGATGGGACAAGCTAATAAGAGATGTAAAGCAAAAATATCCTGAGTTAAAAATTAAAGTGATTTGTAATACATTAGATAGTCTCTTATATTATGATTATGAAAGGCAAAATTTCTTCAATTTACTAGAGTTATCGAAAGATAATATAATAGATGATATAGCTTTTTTAAGAAAAGGACAATATGAAGTATATAAAACTTTGGGATATAAGTGTTCATTTTTAAGAGAAAATTATATTTTGGAAGATGATAAAAAATTAAAAATAAAAGAATCTAATGATGTGATAGATATAGGCATATATCCTTTAAATTATACTTGGGATAAAAATATTTTCAATCAATTGTGTATACCTAAATATATAGAAAATTCAAATTTGAATTATAATGAAATAGACGAAAGAATGACAGATTTTGTGAATACTATGGATATAAAAGCTACGTCTGATAAGATAGAAACAATTGATGCAAAAAATGTACAAGAAAAAGTTGTTAAAAATGATATTAATATAGCAACATCATTTACAGAATATTTTCATACTGTATTTTGGATTAGTATGGAACAAGGAATACCTTGTATTATTGGTAATACAGCAGATTTCTTTGAAAAAGAAGAAGATAAAGAATTAGAACAATATCTGGTTACGCTTGCAGAAGATAATAGCATTATTAATTCAAAAATGGTCAAGGATTGTATAGATAATAAAGAACAAATTATGGAATTATATAGAAATTGGAAAAAAGAATATAACAAATTGGCAAGTAAAAGCATAGAAAAGTTTTTAGAAAAATAGAAAAAATATAGCTGTTCAAATTAAAATGTTTATAGCAGCTTGACATTGATTTCAAAAAATTGGTGGATATCCTTAAAAGGGGGACCAATTTTTTGAAACAATTGTTAAGTGCGTAAAAAGTATATAATTTTGAACAGTGGACGGAGGGTTGTATGCAGAAGTTAAAAAATCTAGTAAAAAGATTTATAAAAAAAGATGGTTTTCTATATAGAGTTATTAGAAAAATATATCATGTATTAAGTACAATTAAATATAAAATAACTAATAACAAAAAAATAGAAGAAGAACGAAAGCATTATTCTGAACAAGTAGACAAAGCAATTGAAAAGATTAAACAGTATAAAGATAAGGATTATATAGTGTTTTATAATCCAACATGGTTAGGAGTTGCTAATTCAACAAAAGGATTATTTGAAAATATTGTACCTTTAGAACATGTATATAATAAAAAAGACATTGATAAATTAGTGAATGCAGTTATAGAAAATAATATAAAATCCGTTATATTTAGTCAGATTTGCGATGGTTGGACAGAAACAATTAAGAAAATAAAGGATAAAAATGAAAATATAATTATTAAAGTAATATGGCATGGAAACTGTTATGAATATTTTTCAGATTTTACTTGGAATTTAAATAAGGAAGTAATGAACTTATATAAAGAAAATAAAATTGATAGCTTTGGATTTGTTAGAAGTATAATGTATGAATTCTACAAAAAAGTAGGATTTAAAAGCTACTATTTACAAAACAATGTACATCTAGAAAATATTGAAAGAGTAAAAAAAGTACCAAGTGATAAAAGAAAAATTGGAATATATAATGCAAATACAAGAGAGTTAAAAAATATATATACATCATTAAGTGCAATAAGATTAGTACCAGATGCGGTTGCAGATGTGGTTCCAATAAATGAAGAAGCAAAAAAATTTACGGAAATGTTACAATTAGAAACTACAAGTATAGATGATTATATTCCAACAGAAGAATTACTAAAAAGAATTCAACAAAATGAAGTAAATATATATCCAACATTTACTGAAAATGCGCCAATGTTTCCACTAGAAAGTTTTGAAATGGGTGTACCATGTTTACTTGGAAATAACAACGATTATTTTGTTGGAACAAAACTTGGCGAATATGTTATTTTAACAAAGGAAGATGACCCAGAATATTTGAAGGATAGAATTGTAAATTGTATAGAGCATAAAGATGAAATTATGAAATTATATAGAGAATGGAAAAAAGATTTCGATAAAAAGTGTAAAAATTGGGTAGATGAATTTGTCAAATTATAAATGAACAAGGAAAAAGAATGGAAAAGAAAAATGTAATTATTATAGGAGCAGGTCCTGCAGGACTTACAATGGCATATGAGCTGTTAAAAGAAAAAGGCAATGAACAATATAATGTTAAAATTTTAGAGGAATCACAAGATATTGGTGGATTAGCTAAAACTGTAAAATATAATGGGAATCGTATGGACATTGGCGGACATAGATTTTTCTCTAAAGATGATAGGGTAATGAATTTTTGGAGTGAGTTGATGCCAGTTCAAGGTAAAAATTCATTTGATGACGAAAAATTAGGAAGAGAAAAACCATTAGTAGAAGGTGGACCAGACCCAGAAAAAGAAGATAATGTTATGCTTATTAGACATAGAGTTTCAAGAATTTATTATTTAAAAAAATTCTTTGATTATCCAATTAGTATGAAGCCAGAAACATTCAAAAATATGGGATTTGTAAGAACAGTAAAAGCAGGATTTAGTTATTTAAAATCAATATTTGTGAGAAAACCAGAAACATCATTAGAAAATTTTTATATAAATCGTTTTGGAAAAGTTTTATATAGTATGTTTTTCGAAAAATATACTGAAAAACTTTGGGGTAGACATCCGAGTGAAATATCTGCTGATTGGGGAGCTCAGCGTGTAAAAGGAATATCTATAACAGCAGTTATAAAAGATATGTTCCATAAAGCATTTGGTAGTAAAAATAAAGAAAATACAGAAACATCTTTGATAGAAGAATTCTGGTATCCAAAATTCGGGCCAGGACATTTATGGGAAACATTAGCAAATAAAGTTTCAGAACAAGGTGCTGAGATAAAAAAAGGATATTGTGTAAAGAAATTAAATTTTAAAGATGGAAAAATAGTATCAGTAGAATGTGAGGTAGATGGAAAATTAGAGACAATTGAAGGAGATATATTTGTTTCAAGTATGCCTATGAATGATTTAATAGCAGGATTTTCAGGAATTGATGTACCTAATAATATCAAAGATATTGCTAAAAACTTACCTTTCCGTGATTTCATGACAGTTGGATTATTAGTAAATAAACTAAATTTAGAAAATAAAACAGATATTAAAACATTAGGAAATATTGTTCCAGATTGTTGGATTTATGTACAAGAGCCGCAAGTAAAAATGTGTCGTATACAAATATTCAATAACTGGTCACCATATTTAGTACAAGATGCAGAGCATAAAGTGTGGATAGGACTAGAATATACTTGTGATGAAGGTGATAAATATTGGAATATGACTGATGAAGAATTTATTAATTTTGCAATTGATGAATTAGTATCAATGAATATAATTAGTAAAGATCAAGTTGAAGACTCACATCGCGAAAGAATTAAAAAAGCTTATCCAGCATATTTTGATTCATATAAAGATATTGATAAATTAATTGATTATATAAATCAAATTGATAATTTATATTGCATAGGAAGAAATGGACAACATCGTTATAACAATATGGATCATTCTATGGTTACAGCAATTGAAGCTGCAAAAAATATTCGTGAAGGAATAAGAACAAGAGATAATATTTGGAATGTAAATACTGAAAAAGAATATCATGAAGAAAAGAAATAATATTATTTTAAATGATTGGAGGATGTAATATGAAACCAAAAATTGCATTAATAACAGATACAGATAATTGGGCTTTTTACAATAGAGCTGTTGTACTATCAGAAAAATTAAAAGATTATTATGAATTTAAAATAATTCCAGCCACAACAGCTCTTCAAGAAAATGTTTTACAAACTATACTATTAGTACAAGATTGCGATTTAGTTCATTTTTTCTGGAGAGGACTATTGTTTTCATTAGATAACGAAAATGTAGTATTTAAAAGGAATAATCTTGATGTAGATGAATTTATAAAAGAAAAGTTTACTAAAATGGTAAAAACAACCTGCATACCTGACCATGCTTTACTTGATGAAAAAAACATCGAAAAAACAAAAAAAGTTTTAAATTTATTAGATGGATATTATACATTATCAAGTAAATTATTTGATATATATAGTAATTTAGGATGTAAAAAACCACAAAGGTTCATAATTAATGGCGTTAATGATAAATTTTTTATACCAGAAAATTTGGAGAGATTTAATGTAGAAAATTTACAAGATAGGCAAATAACAATAGGTTGGGCTGGAAATAGTAAATGGGGAGATTGGGAAAACCTTGAAGATTCAAAAGGTGTTTATACAATAATCAAACCAGCAATAAAAGAATTAAAAGAAGAAGGATATAATGTGGAATTAAAGTTAGCTGATAAAAAAGATAGACTTATTCCTATTGATGAAATGAAAGAATTCTATAATAGCATAGATATATATGTTTGTGCTTCAGAAACAGAAGGAGGACCAAATCCAATACTTGAGTCAATGTGTAGTGGAGTGCCAATAATTTCAACTAATGTTGGAATTGTTGAAGATGTGCTAGGACCAAAACAAAAAGAGTTTATGTTTGAAAGAAGTAAAGATAATTTAAAAGAAAAAATAAAATATTTATTGAATAATAAAGAAAAGTTTAAAGAATTATCAGAAGAAAATTTAGAAGAGTCAAAAAAATGCACATATGATGTTGTTGCTATGCAATTT
>CALXZZ010000075.1 GCA_944393365.1 uncultured Clostridia bacterium | reverse complement strand
TATATTATACATGAGGTTTTATATTTTTTCAATTTTATTTATTCGGTCCATAGCGAGGTACGAGCTATTTAGTACATATTTTATGCATAGAAAAAACTATATACAAATATATGGTTTTGATATATACTGTATATAGTTAATTCATAATATTAAATTTGATTTTACACACTTAACTTGAAACTGTCTAATTTTCTTTTTAGTGGCTAGCGTTACTTTATATAAAGTGTAAAGTGGGAAGAACCATCACCAAGCGTAGAGTGCGGATCACTGTCACTGCGATAACTAGGTGAATAGCTGTTGTGGTAACTACCGACCTCTAGTAACTCGATAGTAAGTGTAGTTGGCCTCTAATGTCCATTCATAATGACATCCATATAAATCGTATATATTATTTATAATATCAGTTCCTGATGTTCCTGTTGTTGTTTCTGTATTTCGATTATCTCCAATATTACCTTTTACATCTATTTCATTATTTTGCATCCATCTCATCATAGCATCATACTGACTTCCCCATATCATACTACTTCCTACACTACTAGTATTATATGTTTTACCATATGCATATAATCCATACCACATATTACTTGAATCATTTACTAGCGGTGTGACATTCTCAACACTTGCTACTTGGTTTGCAGTTGCTGATTTACTCATCTCATATCTACTTACATAAAATCCTCCATATTTTTCTACACTCTTTATCATTTCATTATAATCTTCTTGCATTCTAGTTTTAAAGTTATCTATACTTGCATAATCATCTGCATTATAATTAGTATTATCTTTTAATATTCCTTTTATTATATCTAAATATGTTGAATAATTATCATCACCAGATACCGTATCCGGCTCTCTATAACTTGTTGTTCCTTGACCATAACTTGTCATCTCTTCTGATGTTATTGCTGAAGGAAAATTATATAACTTACCTTGATAATTTTGATTACTATCTGTTCCACTTGTTTCATTTGCCATTTCACTTATATTTGCTACTGGTATCCATACAAATTCATTTCCGTGATTGATCTATTATTACCAATCCATCTTCAACTGAATTTTCTCCTTCTACCTGTGATACCGCAAATCCTGCTGGGATTGTTATTGTTACTGTTTTTGTCTCTTCTGTTCCATCTGTTCCTGTTTGTGTAATTGTTTCAGTATGTGTTGTATTTTCTATATTTGTTGCTGCCTCTAACGCTGTTAATCTTCTTAGTTCATCTTCTTTTGCATCCTCTGTTCGAGTTTTAGCATCATTTGCTCTTGTTAATATTCCATTCTCTCCCATTAACGTTGCAATACTTACTCCAGCTAATATTAGCAAGACTATGATAGTTATAACAAGAGCAATTAATGTTATACCTTTATTCCTCATATTTTTGTCTTTTTCTCCTTTCATGTTCACCTTAAATTCCTCCTTCTTTTGTTGTTTAATATATTTTCAAATTTTTATTAACTTTACTATCTTTAATAAAATGAATATTATTGTATAAGAAAAATCTTCATTTATTATTTATATATAATTATTCCCATTTCTGTAAATAGTATTCACTACTAATTACTTTAGACAAAAATATGAACTTTTCAATGTTCTTTTTCTCTATTTACAAAAATAGACCTAATTATTATGTTTCTATTGTATATATTCATAATAATTAAGTCAAGATTTTTAATATTACATTTTTATTACATTTTGTTTATTCTTTTTTAATTTTATTTTTAACTCTTCTATTTCAGCATATCTATAAATTTATCAGCTAACTCATAAAACTTCATTCCATTAGAAGCTTTAAATAAAACTATATCTCCTGTCTTTGTTTCATTTTTTAACACATCTAAAATTTCATCTTTATTTTCAAAATAGTATATATTTTCTTTCTTCATTCCATTTTTTAAAGCTTCATCTGCAATTAGTTTTGCATTTTCACCTGCACAAACCAAAATATCTATATTATTTTTATATACTTCTTCACCAACAAGTCTATGTAACTTTTCAGCATATTCTCCTAATTCAAACATATCTCCTAATACTGCAATTTTTCTATTATTCTTGAAAGATGATAAATAATTCAAACTTGCTTTCATTGCTTCTGGACTTGCATTATATGCATCATTTATAACTTTTATTCCATTTATTTCTTTTATATCCATTCTCTTTTTAGTTAATTCAACATTTTTTATTCCAGTAATTATTTTATTAATATCTATATTTAATGTAATTCCAACTGTTGTAGCACATAGAGAATTTAATACAAAATGCCTTCCAGCTATTGGAACTTCTACATCTATTTCTTTTCGGTCTATGTTGCATTTATATCTACTTTCTTCTTGGTCTAAAATCATATCTTTAGCCATTATATCGCTTTTGTTTTCTATTCCATATGTAATAATTTTTCTATTATCTTTGTTTTCCAAATACCATTTATGTAGTAACTTATCATCATTATTTATGATTATTGTTGGATTATCTGCTCCATCTAATATTTCTAATTTAGCTTTTAAAATATTTTCTTTTGAGCCCAAATTTCCAATATGTGATGTTCCTATATTTGTTATCACACAAATATTAGGTTTTGCAATATTACTCAAAAGATGAATTTCTCCAAAATGGTTCATTCCCATTTCTAGTATCATTATTTCTTCATCTTTTAATCTTAGAATTGTGAATGGCAAGCCTATATTATTATTGTTATTTCCTATTGTTTTTAATGTTTTATATTTTTGTGATACTACACTTGAAATCATATCTTTTGTACTTGTTTTTCCAACACTTCCTGTTATAGCGACTACTGGTATATTGTTAATTTCTCTTTTATATGAAGCAATTTTATAAAGTGCTTGCATAGTATCTTCTACTTTTATTATTGTTTTGTTTTCAAACTCTTTTAACTCTTCATCAGAAAATTCTATATCTTGTATAATTATACAATCTGCACCATTTTTAAAAGCTTCTTTCCAAAATATGTTTCCATCAAATTTTTCACCTTTTATTGCAATATATGTATCTCCTTTTTGTATGCTTCTTGTATCTTTTGAAAAGTTTTCACATTCTAATTTTTCATTTCCTATAATTAATTTTCCATTTGTAACTTTTAAAATATCTTCAACTTTTAAGTTTTTCATTTTTGTTTGCCTCCTATATAATTTCAAATTTTTTCAAAAAAATATTGCCAAATATTTATTTTTATGCTAATATATTAATGTTGTTGGAAATATTATTTTATATAGGGGTATAGTGTTAATGGTAGCACATCGGTCTCCAAAACCGCCTGTGAGGGTTCGAGTCCTTCTACCCCTGCCATAATATTTATATCGTTGTTTTATTATTATATATTTATGTCTTTATTTCAATATATTTTATAATTTTTTCGAGGTGATTTTATTTGCAAAATTTTTTTAAAATCTTTTATTCTTTTACTGTATTTATAATAATTTTTATCTGCATATTTTTTATACCATATTTTAGCTCAGGATACAATTCTAATTCAAATATTTCTGGAGAAATTATTGATTTTAATCCAAATGGATTTGTGTGGCCTCTTCCTCGGATATACTAGGATAAGTTCATATTTTGGGAAACGTGTATCTCCAACAAGTGGTGCTTCTTCTTCTCATTCTGGCATTGATATTCCTGCACCTGAGGGTACTAAATTTATTGCAGTAGCAGATGGTGAAATTACTTTTACTCAATTTTTGGGTGCTGGTGGTTATACTATTACTCTTTCTTTTGGAAATTTTAGAGTTACTTATTGTCATTGTTCTCCAAATTATATTGTAAAAGTTGGTGATACAGTTAAACAAGGACAAGTTATTGGAACTGTTGGTCCTAAGTATGTATATGGTGTTAAGGGTAATCAATATTCTGATTCTAGTGGAAGGCCTACAAATGGTGCTACGACTGGTTGTCATCTTCATCTTGGAATTAGAATTGATGGAAAATATCAAAATCCTTTAGATTTCTTTTAGATATTATGTGCTACAAAAAAATCGACTGCATTAGTCGATTTTCTTTTATATACAGTTCTCAGGTCCGTCCCCTAATCCCTAATATTAGGGATTTTTAGGACCGTCCCTAAATCCCTCTTACATATCATCTTCTTCGTCTTCTTCATCGCATCCATGACAACCTCCACAACTACCGTTGCAGTTATGACTGTCATTTTCCTCTGTATCTCCTGTCCAGTCTAGTTCTATTACGTTTTGACATTCTGGGCAAGTTATTTCTGTTTTATTTTCATCTATATCTATGAAAAATTCATAATTACAATATGGGCATACGATTTCAAAATCAAATCCATCTTCTGAGTATATGTCTTTTTCTATATTATCTATTACTTGTTGCATTTTTCCCATTTTGTCATCTAATTCTTTTTGTGTGTTTTCTAATTTTTCAATTTGTTCTTTTTTATAGTCCATAATATAGTCCATTTGGTCTAGTATTACGTCTAAAAAAGAAGCAAATCTTCCTTTTATATATTCTAAATCTTGTGGATCTTTTATATTTTTTTCTATGTCATCTAAAAAACTTTTGTATTCGTTTTTTAATATTCCCATTTTGTTAATCACCTTTCTTTATACTCTTTCCATGTATTCACATGTTCTAGTGTCTATTTTTATTACATCCCCAATGTTTACGAATAATGGAACTTGAATTTCTAATCCAGTTTCTAGTTTTGCTGGTTTTCCTGAAGTTGTTGTTGTATTTCCACTAAATCCTGGTTCTGTATATGTAACTTCTAATTCAACAAATGTTGGTGGTTCAACTGCAAATACATTTCCTTTGTATGAAAGTATTGTTACTTCCATATTTTCTTTTAAGTATTTTAAACAGTCTCCTAATTGTTCTTTATTTAATGGTATTTGGTCATATGTAACATTATCCATAAAATAGTATAAATCTCCATCATTATATAAATATTGCATTGCTTTTTTTTCAATTTCTGCTGCTGGGAATTTATCTGATGGATTAAATGTTTTTTCTAATGTTGCTCCTGTTATTACATTTTTTAATTTTGTTCTAACAAATGCTGATCCCTTTCCTGGTTTTACGTGTTGAAATTCTACAATTCTATATACGTTTCCTTCCATTTCAAATGTTGTTCCATTTCTAAAATCTCCTGCTGAATATACTGATGCCATAATTATTTCTCCTTTCAATTTTCCGTTTTTAAAATTAACATTACTTATTTTACCATATTTTTAGCTAAAAATCAAGCATTATATTATAATATAATTTTTCTCAGATTTTGTTAAACTTATACAACCAAATTTTGTAATTTGAACTGTATCCTCAATACGAACTCCAAACTTTCCTGGAATATATATACCTGGCTCATCTGTAACCACCATATTTTCACGTAATTGAGTATCTGATGAATAACTAACATATGGTGGCTCATGAATTTCTAAACCGACACCATGACCTAAGCTATGAATTAAGTCATAATTGTTTAATTTAAAATCATTTTCAACCATTTTAGTTAGTAATCTTGTACTTGCTCCATCTTTATATGATTCTAGTGTCTGAACTTGGTTTTTTAATACTAAATCATATACTGGTTTTATTTCTTCAGGAACTTCTCCTACAAAAAATGTCCTTGTCATATCTGAGCAATATCCATTTACTTTGCATCCCATATCTATTGTGATTATATCTTTTTCTTGTATTTTTCTGTCTGTTGGTACTGCGTGTGGTTTTGATGTATTTTCACCTGATGCAACAATTGTATCAAATGATAATCCATCTGTTCTTTGTTTATAGTAATCTTCTATTTCATTTGCAATTTGTTTTTCTGTCATTCCTGGTTTTATATAATTCAATAGATATGAAAAACAGTTGTCTGTAATTTCACATGCTTTTTCAATGTTTCTTATTTCATCTTCATCTTTAATCATTCTCTGTTTTTCTATTATATGCTCTGTTTCTACAAAGTTGTGAATTTTATATTTTCTTATATATTCTTTGTATTTAGCATATGAAATATCATATTCTTCGAATCCAACATTTTCGCAGAACATAAAGAAATTTTCGTAGTCCTCTTTAGATACATCATGAATATCATATACAATGATTTCATCATATAATGTTAATGTACTATGGACTGCTTCAATATATCTTGCGTCTGTTATATATATATTGTCTTTTCTAGTTAAAAGTAGAATTCCTTCTGCATCTATATTTGTTAAATATCTTATATTTACCGGATTTGTTAGTATTAGTCCTTGTAAGTCTAAACTTGACATTTTGTTTCTTAACCATTGTAACTTAGGATTCATAGCCATCCCCCATTTTTTATTTTATTTCAAATTGATATATATTTCTTTCTCAATTAAATTGTACTTATTTTTTAACCCTATCCTTGATACAAACCTAGTGTAAAAATTGTCATTAACACATTTTTTATTTGTTCAAATGGCACATACATACTTAGAAATGTTGCAATTACTATAAATGGTCCAAAAGGTATATATTCATCTGATTTTTTTAATTTTGTTACAAGTAATATTATGCTAAGTATTGCTCCTATTAGGAATGAAACTAATGTTATTATTATTATGTTTGATAATCCAAAATATAATCCTAATGCTCCCATTAATTTCACATCACCAAAGCCCATGGCTTCTTTTCCATAAAATAGTCCTCCTAGTAATGTGATTAATAAGAAGATTCCTCCTCCTGCAAGCATTCCAAGTAACATATTTATTGTTATTGCTACATTTGACAATCCATACAAAAATGCAAAAATTATTCCTATTTCAAAAATTGTTAGATTTAGTCTGTTAGGTATTATTTGCATTTTATAGTCAATTACAAATGCCGATAATAACATTGGTGTTAATATAATAAATTTGATTAAATCAAAATTTGCAATTAATGTTTCTTTTATTCCATATACATATATTAACGAAACATATATTATTGCTGTTAAAAGCATTAAAATGTAATTTGGCTTAAAATTCATTTTGTATTCTGTTATTATGTCTTTTGATATTACTTTTTTATATTCTGGCAGTCTTTTATTTGCCCAATTTACTAATTCTCCTACTACTAATCCTAAAATTGCTGCTACTAAATAGTATGCGATATGTACATCATTTATATACATCTACTTTTTCTCCTTTGTCTATAATCCTTTTTCTCTAAATTTCTTTTTCAACATTTTTTCTAATGGTCTTTTCCATAAAGTATACCAAAAGTCTTTATCATCAATTGCATCTATCAATATTGTAAACATGTTGCAACGATTTCCACCTACTATATCTGTGAAAATCTGGTCTCCAACTACTCCTATTTGTTCTGGTTTATATCCTAGTTCTTTTTGCACCTTTAAAAAGCCAGATTTTAATGGTTTTACGGCAAAACTTCTATATGGAATTTCTAATTTTTCAGCAATGTTTTTTACTTTTGTTTTTTTATTTGTATTTGATAATATATAAAGTTTTGTTCCTTGTCCTTTTAAGTCTTTTGCCCATTTTTCAATGTTTTCTGGCATTTCTTTTTTGTAATTTATTAGTGTGTTATCCATGTCTAGTATCAATGCTTTTAGATGATTTTTTTGTATAAATTCTATTGTTATTTTTTCTATTTTATCAAAATATGCTTTTGGATATACTGATAACATTTTTCCCCCCATTTTTCTAATTATCAAGTATATCTTATCAATTTGATATAGTTTTGTCAAGGTAAAAATCTATGCTTTGGTTAGAAAATTAAATGCTGCTAACTCAATTCTATTAATTTAAAGCCCGCGTTAGTAATTGATTTCAAAAAAATTGGTGGATATCCTTAAAAGGGGGACCAATTTTTTTGAAACAATTACGGTTAAACAGGGCTAGAAAATTTAAAGTTGAGTTAGTAGCATTTAATTTTCTAACTAAAACTGTAACTATTTTTTATTATCTTATTTGCAAAATCTGTGTCGTCCAATCGTAACAGTCATAGGTCTTGACCATATCCATTTATTTGTTGCAGTAGATGGGTTAAAGTAATACACTGCTCCATATGATGGATCCCATCCATTTATAGCATCTTGCGCAGCTTTTATTGCTGTACTATTTGGTGATAAATT
>CALXZZ010000074.1 GCA_944393365.1 uncultured Clostridia bacterium | reverse complement strand
AGTATAGATTTACAAGCAGAATTAAATGATGGAATACTTGTAAATGTAGAATTACAAGTAAGAAAGAAAGAATCTTTTGAAAATAGAACAGTATATTATGGCTCAAAAATGATTGCTAGAGAAACTAGAAGGCGGAACAGAGTATAAAGATATAAAAAAATTAATCATAGTAAATATTTTGGATTATGAAATGCTAGGATTTGAAGAATACATATCTGAAACAGAAATAGTTTTGAAAGAACATAGAGATTATGAAATGTTAAAAAACATGAAATGGTATTTTATAGAATTGCCAAAGTTTAGAAATTCTCAAGTTGATATGAATGATAAATTAAATCAATGGTTAGCATTTATTGATGATTATAAGGGGGAAAGAGCAAGGATGGCAGAGGAAAAGAATGATGTAATCAAAAAAGCAAAAGTAGAAATGAATTACTTAACAGGAGAAGAAGCAGAAAGAAGATTACAATGGTTAAGAGAAAAATGGGAAATGGATTACAACAGCGATATGGGACAAGCCAAAAGAGAAGGTAGAAAAGAGGGTAAAATTGAAATAGTAAAAAATTTATTAAAACTTAATATGCCAATAGAGCAAATTGTAAAAGCATCTGGCTTGACTAAAAAAGAAGTCCAAGAAATAAAAAAATCTATGTAATATAAATATTTTATTTTACAGTTTTTTACATTTTTTCATAAAAATTATTGACATTTTTTGTAAATTATGTTATTCTTTATTTGGTTATACTTTTTGTATGAAAGTATAGCTGGCATAAGTTCTTCTTATTATATTATTAAATCTTATATATTTTAGATATCTTGAATTAATTGCATTATTAATTTAAGAATCTATCTTTTAAGTTTATGTATTGAATCTAATTATGTTCTAATTTCACATCATCTCTTCATAATTTTAATTTGATATATAAATCCCCAATTAAATTTTTAATTGTTATATTAATTCAAGATATTTAATTATATAAGTAGAAAGGCTTAAAATGTTATCAATGGTAAAAAGCATTGCTCTTCACGGATTGCAAGGATATTTAGTTCATATACAAGTTGATGTTTCTTCTGGTATGCCTTCTTTTGAAATCGTTGGTTTGCCCGATATTAGTATAAAGGAATCTAAAGAAAGAGTTAAAACTGCTATTAGAAATTCTGGTGTAGAATTTTTTAGTAGGAAAATTGTAGTTAATCTTGCACCAGCAAATACAAGAAAAGAAGGTTCTATATTTGATTTACCCATTGCATTGGGAATTTTAATCGCAAATGGTGATATTGATTCAAGTTTTCTATATGACATTTTAGATCAAACTGTGTTTATTGGCGAATTGGCATTAGATGGTTCAATCGAAGCTGTTAAAGGTATTCTTCCTATTTGTATCGAAGCAAAAAATTTAGGCATTAAAAAAATTATTCTACCAAAGGCAAATGCAAAAGAAGCTTCTGTTATTAGTGAGCTTGACGTTATTCCTGTTTCAAATCTTAATGAAGTCATAGATTATTTGAATGCTGATATGATTATAGAAAAGGAAAAATCTTTAAATTTTCTTTCAAATTTCAAACCTAAATATGATTTTGATTTTTCTGAAGTTAAAGGTCAAGAAAATGTAAAAAGGGCACTAGAGATTGCAGCTGCTGGAGCACATAATTGCCTATTAATAGGCAGTCCTGGTTCTGGAAAAACTATGCTTGCAAGACGTCTGCCTAGTATTTTACCTGATTTAACTTTTGAAGAAGCATTAGAAGTCACAAAAATTCATAGTATTTCTGGTTTATTATCCGAAGAAAATCCGCTAATTTGTACAAGACCTTTTAGAAGTCCACATCATACTATTACTGAAACTTCATTAGTTGGTGGTGGTAGGATTCCTAAACCTCGGTGAAATTAGTTTGGCTCATTATGGAGTTTTATTTTTAGACGAATTACCCGAATTTAATAAATCCACATTAGAAGTTTTGCGTGGTCCATTAGAAGATAGAGTTGTTACAATTAGTAGGCTTAATTCGTCTATCACTTATCCTTGTAACTGCATGTTTATTGCTAGTATGAATCCATGCCCTTGTGGTTATTATGGCTCAAATGAAAAGGAATGCAGTTGCCGTGATGACCAGATAAAAAAGTATATTAATAGGATTAGTGGCCCTCTTTTGGATAGAATTGATATTCATATTGAAGTTGAAGGTGTTAAATTTGAAAAACTCGGAAATGATATTCCTTCTGAATCTTCTTGTGATATAAGGAAAAGAGTAAATAATGCTAGAAATATTCAATTAAAGAGATATAAAGAATATAATATTTTTTCTAATTCCGAATTGACTCCAAAATTAATAAATAGGTATTGCAAACTTAAATCGAAAGAAAAGAAAGTATTAGAAAGTGCTTTTGATAGACTAGGTTTAAGTGCAAGGGCGTATAGTAGAATTTTAAAGGTTGCAAGAACTATTGCTGATTTAGATAGTTCTGAAAACATAGAAATTTCTCACTTATCTGAGGCAATACAATATAGGAGTTTAGATAGAAAATACTGGTCAAGGTAAGGTGTATTATTATAAAAGATTTTGATATTCAAAAAATACAATTTAATAGTGATTTATATCCAAAATTATTAAAGAATATTCCAAATCCACCCCAACAATTATATATGCAAGGAAATTTAGAATTATTGAAAAAAAACATTATTTCAATAGTTGGATCTCGTTCTTGTAGCGAAAATGGTAAAAATTTGACTAGAAAATTTGCCTATGAATTGTCACAATGTGGTATTACAATTGCAAGTGGATTGGCTAAAGGTATTGATACTGTTGCACATCTTTATTCTTATAAAGAGAAAGGCAAAACTATTGCAGTGCTCCCAAATGGATTTAATCATATTTTTCCAAAAGAAAATATTGGTTTATATGAAAAAATTTTAGATAATGGTGGCTTAGTTATAAGCGAATATCCACCTGATATAAAGGCTAAATCTAAATATTTTTTGGAACGTAATCGTATTGTTAGTGGTCTTTCATTAGGTATTTTGGTTGTTGAAGCTGCTTATAGGAGTGGTACAAGTGTAACTGCAAAACTAGCTAAGATTCAAGGCAGGAAAGTTTTTGCTCTACCACATGAGATTTGGGATTTGCATGGTGTTGGCACAAATAGATTGATAAGAACTGGTGCCATTTTAGTTACTTGTGTAGAAGATATTTTTGCTATTCTGGACTCTGAACATAATGATTTATATTCAATGTTGCCAACAATTGATAGATATAACATTAATGCTTATATTAATACTTCGCCAGATGATAAATTTCTTGATAATCATGTAAGAAATTTTGATTCTTTAAAACCTTTAAAAGCTTATAATCTTTTAAATAAAAAAACACTAAAAAATAACGAATATCAATTTGTATATGATTTAATTTCAGATATTCCTATATCTATAAATGAAATTTGTAAAAAAACTAATAAATCTATTAGTGATATTTCTAATGCACTATTTTTTCTTGAATTAGAAGGATATATTAAAAAAGTAGCAGGTGGTTATGTATGTATTTTAAACAATTAATTGGTAAATATGGTGAAGATTTAGCTTGTAATTATTTAAAAGAAAATAATTATATTATTTTAGATAGAAATTTTTATTGCCATCGAGGTGAAATTGATATTATTGCAAAAGATACCATAAAAAATGAACTAGTCTTTTTTGAAGTTAAGACTAGATCAAATTTTAAATATGGTAATCCTGCTGATGGAGTAGATAAAAATAAGAAATCTCATTTATTTAAGGCTTGTGAATATTATCTTTATAAGCATAATATTCACCGTCTTTTTATTCGAGTTGATGTAATTGAAGTATTTTTAAAAGCTAATTGTTATGAAATCAATCATATCAAGCAAATTTTTTAATTTATTCAATCCATTTAGGTAATTCTTCTACTATTTCTTGGAGAGCTTTTTCTATTTCTTTTGTATCTAATCCTAGTTCTATTAGTCCTTCTTCACCTAGAACATCTACTAATTGTCTTATCATCATTTGCATTATTTCATCTAGATTTTTATTCCCCATTCTGGCTTCAACTGTATATGGTATGACTAGGTTGTTTAGTAATTCAAATAAATCATCTTCATCAAATATATCATCGTCAAATTGTTCTTTTAGCTTTTTGTAACCTTTTGTATTTATTAGATAGTTTTCTGTTCCATATCTTAAATATTCTTCTTTTGTATGAGTTTTTACTTCCTTATTTGCTTTTATTATCTCTTTTGCCATTTCTTCATCAAGCCAATTTTGATAAATAAATTGTATACTTCTTGTTTTTTTGTTTATTTTGACAGCACATACACCTAGAATTGCACCAACCATAAGTATAAATTTTGCAAATTCTTCTTTATTTGTTTTTCCATAAAATTCTTCCATTAAGTGATATATTATTTTTGTTTTTATTGCTCCATGTACTTCGCATATTCCTAAAATTAAATGTACTTTTTCATTCATAATTGATTGTTTTTTCATTAATTCTTTATCTTCTATGCATTTTTTCATTTCTCTAATTAAAGGAATATGTATAAGTACTTTATTTCCTTTTAAGCTCATAAAAGCCATTCCAAATTTTCTTAATAAATCATATTTTGCTATTTTCAATATTTCCTGTATATCTTCTTCCAAATCAATTTCTATAATTCCATTTTGAGCTGTATTTTGAATTTCATTAATTACGCTATCTGGCATGTAAATCATGTTTTCTTTTACAATTTCTCTTTGATTTTCTAGTATATACTTTTTTATATTTTTTTTAATTTCGTCAATTTCTTCTGGAGTTTTTGTAATTATTTGTGGCCCTAAAAATGTGAATAATTCCTCCTCATTTTTTTCTTTCACATATTCTTCATATGTTTTATTTTCCTCTACATTATCATTTGCAAATTCATTAATTTCTTCTATTAATGCTTGCCTTTCTTCTAATTCATTTTCTTCGAAATCTTCAAAATCCTCGAAATCATAATCTTCGTACTCTTCTTCAAAATCATAATCTAAATCTTCGTCTTCATTTAACTCCTGATTTTTTTGGCTCATTTTGATACCTCCTTTACTACTTTTTTGGCTATTTTATTGCTATTTTTTCTTTTTGCTTTTATGTTTAGTGTTTTTTTGTTATTTGTAGTAATATTGTACCATATGTTGTTAATTTTTGTCATTAGTTTTTGGTAATATTTTCTATTTTGTAGATTTACGCATCAATTACATATAATATTTGTATCTTTTTTATTATTTACAAATTTATTTCTTTATTCTATAATTTATTTATAAAATAAAGGAGGTACTATTATGATAGGAAATCCTGTCGATTATGACAAAAATTTCAAAGAAAACTTTCCAATATTTCCAGCTAAGTTAGACTTAGAACTAAAAAGATATTTAAATTTAATATCTGGAAAAGAAGTATTAGATTTAGGAATTGGACAAGGTCGAAATTCTATTCCTCTAGCTGAATTAGGCTATAATGTAACTGGTGTAGATTATTCCACAAAATGTCTAGAAATCTGTAAAAATAGTTGCAATAAATTAAATTTGATACAAAGTGATATCAGGACATTTGATATAGAAAAAGATAAGTACGATATAATTCTTTCTAGATGTGTATTACATTTTTTACACAAAAACGATAGTTACCAAATTATACAAAATATAAAAAATAATATTAAAAACAATGGTATAGTTTATATTTCTGTATTTTCTTTAGAAGACCCTAGATTTATTAAACATTCTATGTCTTCTGATTTTCAAATACTTGATAATAATATTTTGCACAATAAACTTAACGATACATATGTTAGTTTCTTTTCAAAAGAAGAGGTCTTAAATTTATTTAGTGATTTTAGAACAGTTCTTATTTCTGACTCATATTGTTTAGACCAAGGCGGAGAAACTCCTCACTATGCTGGTGTAATAAAATATATTGGTCAGAAAATATAAAATCTTTCTTAAAATCCAGCAATCCTTAAAGCTTAGCTTTTTAGATTACTGGATTTTCTTAACTAAATCTTTTTCAACTATATTCGTAAAAATTTGTTTTTTATTTTATTAAGTTTAAAACTTGTGCTTTATCTATTAGACCTACTGAACGATTAACTTCTTCACCATTTTTGATAACTACTAATGTAGGTATTGACATTACTTGGTATTTCATTGCTAAATCTTGTGCGTCATCTACATTTACTTTTACCACTTTAATATCTGTATTTTCTTCTGCAACCTCATCAATAATTGGTGATAGCATTTTACATGGTCCACACCAATCTGCATAAAAATCAATTAGTACTGGCTTTTCGCTTTTTATAACCTCTTCTTCAAAATTTTGACCGTTTACTTTTATAATTTCCATTCTTTTTCCTCCTACCTATTTATTACACTTATTCTTTTTATAATGTTTATATTTAATCTGCGTAATAAGTGTTATTATTATACCATAATATTATATTTTAGTTAATATCTAAATATTATTTTATATAAAACTATCTAATTTTTTTAGAAATATAACATTGGTCATTTATATTTAATATTACAAAAATAGCTTATATATAAGAATATAAGCTATTTTTTGTTATTATATATTTGGTTGCGGGAGAAGGACTCGAACCTTCGACCTCAGGGTTATGAGCCCTGCGAGCTGCCAACTGCTCCATCCCGCGATGTTTCGACAGTATTTATTATACACCCATTTATATTTCTTTGTCAACACTTTTAGTTAATTTAAACAGATTTCATGCATTTTGTGCATTCAAAATTCTATTGCAACAAAAACCTAATATATATTTTCTATTTTATTATATTCTTCATACATCCTATTTATTCTTATTTTTTAATATTTTTTTAATCAATATAAAATATTGAAAGTGCAATTGCTTGCACTTTTTAATAATACATTTTCTTTCTATTTTAAATCATTTTACTCAGCTTTTAAAAGAATTTTATCAAGTACCTGTCTACTTATATTTGCAATTAATTCATCTGCACCTGTGACATTTTGCGTATATACCCCTATTAGATATGGGCTATCTGCAAATACTATTCCGTAATCATGTACATTACCTGCATAGCTTCCATATTTATGAGCTACATCATATTCTGTTATATATTTCTTTAAATATTCACCAAATGATGATTGTTTCATATATCCTATTAATTCTTGATAATTTTCTTGATTTTGGTATATATGATTTATTATATCAAACCCCAAAGATGCTTTTGTTAAGTTTGATGTGTAAAAATCATCTATAAACTCCTCATCAGAATATTTAGCCATTAGTTCTCTACTTTTTCTATATCCAATTCCATCTATTAATATATTTACTGCTGTATTGTCACTATTTATTATACTTTGTTCAAGTAAAAAACTAATTGGAATATAATTTCCCACATTATATGTTGATGCAGTTGTTCCTCCTCCCGCTTCATAATCATCACTTGTATATTGTAAAGTACTTTTTTCTGTTAAGTCACCATTTCTGATTTTATCATAATATATCATTGCAACTGGTACTTTTACTGTACTTGCACCTTTAAAATATTTGTCTTGGTTATCAAAGTAATATTTTTGTGTTTGAGGGTTGTAATAGAAAAATGCAAAATTATCAGCTGTTAGGTTATTTGCTGTTTTTATTTCTGTTATTAAAGTTTTTATTTCTTCATCTTCTGTTGGAGTAACTGGTTCTTCTTCAATCTCTGTTTGTGACTCCTCATTACTGTTATCTGCATTGTTTCCTTCGTTTTCTCCAGTTTCTTCTTGTTCTTGATTTTCCACTTCTTGCTGTTCTACACTTTTATCTTGACTTGCACTTACTTCTCTATTTTCATTTTGTGTTTGTATTATAATTACTATACAGATTAAACATATTACAAGGATTATTAATCTTTGTGCTATTTGTTTCTTTGCCCTTTGCTTTATTTGTTCTCTCTTACTTAATGCATGTTTACCTTTTTCCAAAACAAACCACCTCTGAACAGATTATCTCACATTTTTTCGAAAATGTCCATCTAGGGACGTTTCTTTTTGGACAAAAATGTCCACACGGAAACGTCCCCAAATGGACA
>CALXZZ010000073.1 GCA_944393365.1 uncultured Clostridia bacterium | reverse complement strand
TGTTTTTTCAATATTTTTTAGATAAAAATTATGTAGGCATTTTTTTATATTTTGCCTACATTAATTTTACACTAACTGACAAAAAACTTCAAAGATTTGATAAAATAAAGGGGATATTATGAAGCCGATACTTAAAACATGTGAAAAAATATTACAAAAATACTTATGGATATTACCAATACTATATATTATAGGATATTTATTAATAAGAATCCAATTTGCTAAACACGGAATAAGTGAAGTACAAATATTTAAAGAAAGATATATATTAGCAAGTATCTTATTCATAATATACTATTCACCAATATTGATATTTGAATATATGTTAGACAATAAAAGGAAAAAGGGAAAAACAAATAAAATAGAAATAGTATTATCAACGATAATATTATCATTAGGGTGCACATATTTAATTACTTTATTACCAGCGATATTGTATAGTGATACTAACTATGAGAACATGGCAGATTTTAATATATTTATAATAATAGGAGCAATTTTACTAATTATATCAGAAGTATTACAGAGAAAATTTAAAATAAAAGACAATAAAATCACAATAATATATTTCATTACAGGAATATTCATGTTTATAGGACTTAGTATAGGCACATATAAAAGTTACAATATAAAAGAAGAATGGCTAAATATGTACATAACAAGTTTTTTTATAATACAAACAATTTTAGTAATAAGATTATTGGTAGAAAAATTCTATGTAAGGAAAATACAAGAAAATAAAGAGAAAAAAATAAACATAGTAAAAGTAATGGGAATTTTGATTACATTGCTATTATATGGAAACTTTGTATTTAAATCTTTACCTCTAGAAATTGGTGGAGGTAAGTTAACAAGTGTAGATATAAAGACTGAAAATAAATTATTACTAGAAGAAATCAGTAATAAAAATACATATTTGCTAGATAGAAATGGAAGTACATATTTATTAGTAGTAGAAGAAAATGAGGAAGAAAATCTGTATAAAACAATAGAAGTATCAAAAAGTGACGTATTGCTTAGTATAGAAAGAAAAGTTGTAATAAATTATTTTAAATAAGAAATGGAAAAGAGGACTAAAACTTATAGCACAAGATCTCAAATTGACTTATGACACAATATTAGAAAAATTAGAAGAAATGCAAAGAATAATAGTAGAAAATGGAATAGTGAAAAAATGTAAAGATGGAACATATATTATAATGAATCAATATTAAAATATTGTATAATCCTCAAAAAAATGGAAAAACTATTAAAAATAGAAAAATAATGAGGAGGATACAATGGAAGAAAGTAAATTAAAAAATATGGTAGTATTAAAAAACTTACCATCAAATTTAATAGAAGAAGCAATAGTAATATTAAAGTCAAATAAAAAAGTAAAGAAATTAGAAAAAATAGATAAAGAAAAAAGAAGTGAAGAAGAAAAGATAAAAACAAATAAAAACAATAAAGAATTTGTAGTAAAAGAAGCGGAGATGATAATATCATCATACATCACAAAAATAGAAGAAAACAAACAAAAGAATCAAAAAAACAAACTAGAACAAACAAAAAAAGTTAGAAGATTAAAAAATTATGCATATATATCAAGCATAATAGTGCTTTTACAAACATTATTATTAATAGCAAAATAGTAAAATATAATTAAATAAAATCATAAAATACCTTTTCCTTTCATATAGTTTAAAAGAAAAACAAAGGAAGAGGTGTTTTAATGTGAAAACAAGTTTTCACATTAATGCTACAATCGCTGTCGCCCTCAAATTTTCTTTAGAAAATTTGAGATGGCTAATAAAAACCTCTTTCATTCTCGCAATTATGAGGTTAAAATTTTTATTAGAGCAAAAAAATTGCTCGAATGGAGGTTTTTATGGTGGAAAGAGCAATAAGTGTAGAAGAAAGAATAAGACGAGCCGAAGAAATATATGAAAAAAGAAGACAAGGAGAAAGCAGGCCAATAACAAAAGTAAATGTAAATAATACCCAGAAAAAAGATATAAAATTATTAAAAAAGATGATTATACAGATACTAGTATGTATATCAATATATCTTGTGATATATGCAATTTATAATAATAAATATGTATTTTCAGAAGATTTTATAAAAAAAGCAAATGAAATATTATCATATGATACAAATTTTGGAGAGCTATATGAGAATGTAAAAAATCAAATTCAAAATTGGTATCAAGCAATAACAACAAATGTAGAAGGACAAGAACAAACAGAAAATACAGAAACTGAAAATCAAGCATTAGATGAGCAGAATGCAATAGGAGGGGCGTCTGGGGAGAAAATAGAACAAGATATGACAACACAAGGAGAAATAAATGAACAAGAGCAAAGCCAAACAGCAGAGTTATCGCAAACAGAACAAGATATACAAAATGTAAAAAATACTACAACATTTATAAAACCAGTAGAAGGAACAATAAGTTCACCATATGGAAGAAGAGATACAGCAACAGGAAGTGTACCAAAAGATCATACTGGTACAGATATTGCAGCAGCAATGGGAACAAAGATAAAGTCTGCAACAGATGGAGAGGTTGTGTTAGTTTCTGAAGAAGGAGATTATGGAAAACATATAAAAATTCAAATAGGTGAAGTAAGTATAATATATGCTCATTGCAATCAACTATATGTGAATCAAGGAGATAAAGTTACTCAAGGACAAGAAATTGCAGAAGTAGGTTCTACTGGTAATTCGACAGGACCACATTTGCATTTTGAGATAAGATATTCTGAAAGAACAGTTGATCCTCAATCAATCCTTGAATTATAGAAAAACAAGTGTTAACAAAATTAAAGATAAAGGATTGATGTTATGAGATTTAAAATAGATTTAAAAATTTTTCTGTTTTTAATAATATTTTATTTTACAAAACAGATACATATATATGCATTGATAATGATATTTGCATTTATACATGAATTAGGACATCTTCTTGCTGGGGTTTTATGTGGAATGAAACCAGAAAAATTAGAAATAAAACCTTATGGAGTAAGTATTTCATTTAAATTATTTCCTAAAGATTATAATATAAAAATAGGAAAATCAAATAAATTAGAAGTAAAGAAAATACTAGTCGCACTAGCGGGACCAGTGACAAATTTGTTAATAATTATAGTATCACTAAATTTGCCAGTAGAATTTTTCGCAAAGCTAATGATAATTTATTCAAACATATTAATTACAATATTTAATTTAATACCAATCTATCCATTAGATGGTGGAAGAATAGTAAAAAGTATATTAAGCATTACATTTGGAAAAAGAAAGGCAGAAAAGTACATAAATAATATTTCATTTATTACTTTAATATTCGTAACATTTGTATCTAGTATTTTAATATATATAATTGAAAATATAGCAATATTTTTAATAGTTATAGTTTTATGGATAATGTATATTGCAGAGGATATCAAATATAAAAGAAAAATTGAAATTTATAAATTACTAGAAAAAGGTATTGAAAATAATTAAAATAAATAGTAAACTATACTTAAGAAAAAGATAAGGAGAGACGCTAATGATGAAAAATGTTATAAATAAAAATAGTGGTGTCACATTAGTTTCACTAGCTATTGCAGTAAGTGTAATACTAATACTAACAGGAGTAATAATATACAATGTTAGGGATAATTTAGGAATAAGTAATTTACGAGAAATGCAAAGCGATATACAAAATTTAAGAGATTTAGTGAGTGATTATTATTCAACAAATGGAAAAATACCTGCAAAATTAAAATATACAAATACAGAAAATATAGAAAGAATAAGAACTACAGGTGTAATAAGTGAAGAGGTTGATATTGGAGATTTTTATATAATAGATTTAAGCGAATTAGAAAATTTGACATTAAATTATGGGGAAGATTATAAAAATATTTCTAATGCGACAACAGAAGATGAAGCGAGCCAATATGAAGATATATATATTATAAATGAGACAAGCCAAAATATATTTTATGTTGAAGGAATACAACTAGATGGAGAGATGTTCTACACAGATTATACTTCAGAAGATGTAGACAAAGTAGCTATTAATTTAAGATATTTTGATGGAGTAAAAATACCAGATGGATATATATATAATTCAGGGACAAGCAAAGAAGATTTGTCTATAAGTGATAAAGATGATGTTACAAAGATATATAATTGGGTCATAACAGATCAAGACATAGAAGAGATTCCAAGTGATGTTCAAATAGCTGAAGATGAGCAAGCAGATTTTATAAAAAGTGTTAACTTATTTGATGGATATTATAAGAGTAGTACTGACAATACAGTAGTATATATAGTAAATGAAGAAAAATGGTCACCAACATATGATGTTGATGGAACATATACAGATAAAAATGGAGATACAGCAACTATACCAGCAGGATTCCAAGTAAGTGAGAAAAAAGGAGAAACATTAATAGATGAAGGATTAGTAATAAGAAACGCAACAACTGATGATAGATATGTTTGGATAGAAGTGCCAAAAAGTATATATACAACAGCCACATCAGAAACAGATTATAGCAACATAGAAAAAGATATGCAAACATATACAGCAAAGTATAAGATAGGAAAAGAAGGTTATGCAGATGTATGGTATGATGGATCAGGAAATACAGTGGAAAACACCTCAAATCGAAATGATACAACAGGTTGCGGATTAACATATGATGAGTACAACAATTTAAAAGAAACAATGTTAAGTAGAGTATATACAAACGGAGGATTTTGGATAGGACAATATGAAGCTGGTTCAAGTATAATAAGAAAAGATGGAAATGCAGAATTAACAATGCCAGTAGTAAAAGAAGGGGTATACCCATATAATTATATAACTTGTTCAAATGCACAAATACAAACTGCTAAAATGAATTCAGGAAGTTATACAAGTAGTTTAATGTTTGGAATACAGAGGGATTTGGTTTTAAAATATTTAGAAATAAGTCAGAAATTGGCAGTAGAAGAAATAACAAGTGATTCAAAAAACTGGGGAAATTATAGTAATTCAAATTTTAGTATAGTAAAAGGAGAATATTCAGAAGATTATGGAGCTATTTTTAGACCTATAAATGGTTCATATGAAAAAGTAGGGGATAAAAGTGTATTATTAACAACAGGAGCAACAGACAGAAATAGTAGAATGAATATATATGATTTAGCAGGAAATGTATTTGAATGGACATTGGAAAGAAGTAATAAAACCAGTAATCCATGTGCTGTTAGAGGAGGTATGTTTAACTACAGTGGGTCTGAAGGTCCAGCTTCTTACCGTGGTAGTTCTAGTACGTCTTACAACTTCTTTAACAGTGGTTTCCGCCCAGCTTTATATTAGGCTTTTTTGAATGCCAGTTATGTATTTTGAAATAATATGTTAAGATAAATTGAAAAGTATCAAAAAGCTGAGAACAAATAGCTGATATAAAATATTAACTATTTGTTCTTTTTTGTGTGAAAGATATTTTATAAAAAATAAAATGTAACAAAATTGTAACAATTCAGAAATATTTTTGTAATTTTCACACAAAATTCATTGACTTTTTTGCATTTTCATTGTATGATAAAAACGTTAGAATAAGTGTTTGAAAATCCTAAGGAGGAGAATAAAAATTATGGGAGAAGTAATAGTAATAACATCAGGAAAAGGTGGAGTAGGAAAAACAACAACAACAGCAAATTTAGGTTCAAGTTTAGCATTAGAAGGAAAGAAAGTAGCATTAGTAGATACAGACATAGGATTGCGTAACTTAGACGTTGTAATGGGATTAGAAAATAGAATTGTATATGACATAGTAGATGTCGTAGAAGGAAAATGTAAATTAAGACAAGCTTTAATAAAAGACAAAAGATTTAAAGAATTATACCTACTACCAGCAGCTCAAACAAGGGATAAAAGTGCAGTTAATGAAGAACAAATGAGAGAATTAGTTGGAAAACTAAAAGAAGAATTTGATTACATATTAATTGACTGTCCAGCAGGAATAGAGCAAGGATTTAAAAATGCTATTGCAGGAGCAGACCGTGCAATTGTAGTTACAACAGCAGAAATATCTGCTATTCGTGATGCAGATAGAATTATAGGATTATTAGAATCATCAGAAATCAAAAACCCAGAATTAGTAATAAACAGAATAAGACCAAATATGGTTAAAAAAGGTGAAATGATGGATGTTGATGATATAGTTGACCTATTATCAATTGATTTAATAGGTGTAGTTCCAGATGATGAATATATTATTACACAAACAAATAAAGGAGAACCAGTTATACAAAATAAAAGAGCACCTTCAGGAAAGGCATATATAGAAATAGCAAAAAGAGTATTGGGAGAAAAAATAGAAGTAACTATTCCTGGTAGAGAAAAAGGATTTTTTGCAAAAATAAAAAGATTATTCAAAAAACAATAACATTTGGGGGTAAATAGGAATAATGTTCGAAAACATGGTGAAATTTTTAAAGAAATTCAATAAGAAAGAAAAAAATGTAGCAAATAATTCAAAAGATGCAGCTAAAGAAAGATTGCATTTAGTTTTAATGCAAGATAGAGCTAATGTATCTGCTGATTTTCTAGAACTTATGAAACAAGAAATAATAGAGGTAATAAAAAAATATATAGAAGTAGATGAAAGTGCAATAGACGTTAGATTAACAAACAAAGAAAATGAAGATGGTACAAATGGTGCACCAGCTTTATATGCAAATATTCCTATATTAAATATTAAAAATGAAGCAAGAAAAATAGATAAGAAGGAAAATAAAGAAGAAGAAAATAAGAAGGATAATATTGACAAAAAAGATAAAAATAATGATAGTGTAGAGAAAAGTAAAAAGGAAGAAGATAAACAAAAAGCTGAAAGTAAGTCAGATGACAAGATAGTAAATGAGGATAAAGAAAATAAAGAAGAAGATAAAAATAATAGTGCAGAAAAAAATGAACAAGAACAAAGCATAAAAGAGAAGAAAAAAGAGAATAATACAAAACAATCAGAATCAGAGCAAAATAAAAAAACAGGAAAAGAGAATGAAAAAGTAAAAAAAGAGGAAGTTGAGAATAAAAAATAAAACAGAAGAATAATTAGAAAAAGAGTTGATTTGATGAGAAAAAGAGAATTAAAAAACATAGAATGGAGTATTGTAATTATTGCAATTATCCTTAGTATTGTAGGGCTAGTTGCTTTGTTTTCTGCAACGCAGGAAACAGAACATGAAGAATTTTATAAACAATGTATCTGGCTTGTAGTAAGTATAATTGCAATGATTGTAGTTATGCTAATTGATTATGATTTGTTAGTTAAAATTTCGCCATTTATATATGGATTATTTATTATACTGTTAATTGCGGTTTTATTTACTACTCCTATAAATGGAGCAACAAGTTGGTTTGATATAGGAGGATTTTCATTTCAACCAGGAGAATTTGCTAAAATATTTGTAATTTTATTTTTAACATTTGCTATGAGAAAAATACAGGAAAGAAATAGACAAGATATTAATAAACCAACAAGATTGCTTATTTTATTTGCACTTGTAGGTTTACCAATTTTATTAATTATACAACAACCAGACTATGGAACTGCAGCAGCATTTATAGTGGCAACAGTAATGATGTTGATAGTTGGAGGAATAGATAAAAAATATATTATAGTATGTGCAATATTAATAGTTGTATCTGTTCCAATAATTTATAATTTTATATTACCAGAACATGCAAAAACAAGAATAGATATATTCTTAAATCCGGAATCAGATCCAAGAGGTGCAGGATACAATATTATCCAATCAAAGCTTGCAATTGGTGCAGGAGGATTAACTGGAATGGGATTACTTAAAGGAAACCAAACACAGTTAGGATATTTATATCCTAAAACAACAGATTTTATATTTGCAGTAATTGGTGAAGAAATGGGATTTGTAGTTTCAGCGCTAGTTGTAATTTGTTACGTCGTTCTCATAGTGAAAGGATTTTTTATTGCAAAAACAGCAAAGGATGAAACTGGAACATTAATAGCAGCAGGAATTACGGGAATTTTCTTATTTCATGTTGTAGAAAATATAGGTATGGTTATGGGTCTTTTACCTATAACAGGAGTACCTTTACCATTTATAAGTTATGGAGGAAGTTCTTTAATTACTAATTTTATATGTATAGGAGTTTTATTAAATATAAGTAGTAAGAGGCAAAAAACTATTTTTGTGAA
>CALXZZ010000072.1 GCA_944393365.1 uncultured Clostridia bacterium | reverse complement strand
TTTTTAAAAGGTTTTACCTATAAACCAAAATACTAGAATAATTATAATATAAAAAATAAAAAAATTCAATCAAAAGCCTTGATAAAATAGCAATATTGTAATATAATTGTAACGAATTTGTAACAAAACAAATAAATATTGGAATGATTAAAAAATGTATAAATAAAAGTTTCTTCAAAAGTTTAAAAGAAGGGAAGATAGAGATGTTTAAATTTGGTTTAGGACAAGATATTGGAATCGATTTAGGAACAGCAACTGTAATTGCATATGTAAAAGGAAAAGGAATTGTATTAAGAGAACCATCAGTTGTTGCGGTAGATAACAACACAGGTGAAGTTTTAGCAGTTGGACAAGAAGCAAGAAGAATGTTAGGAAGAACACCTGGAAATATTGTTGCAACAAGACCTTTAAGAGATGGAGTAATATCAGACTATACCGTAACTGAAAAAATGTTAAAACATTTCATCAATAAAGTATGTGGAAAATTCATATTTGCACCAAGAATTATGATATGTATACCTTCACAAGTAACAGAGGTTGAAAAAAAGGCAGTAATAGATGCAGCTTCACAAGCAGGTGCAAGAAAAGTATATCTAATAGAAGAACCAATTGCAGCAGCAATAGGAGCTGGAATAGATATATCAAAGCCATGTGGAAATATGGTTGTTGATATTGGAGGTGGAACAACTGATATTGCAGTAATATCACTAGGTGGTTCAGTAGTTAGTACCTCTTTAAAAGTTGCTGGAGATAGATTTGATGAATATATAGTTAAATATATAAAGAAAAAACACAATATAATGATAGGAGAAAGAACTGCAGAAGATTTGAAAGTAAATATCGGATGTGTATATCCTAAAATTCAAGATGCAGAAATGGATGTAAGAGGAAGAGACTTGGTTACAGGACTACCAAAAACAGTAACAATAAAATCAAGTGAAATGCTAGAAGCACTAATCGAGCCAGCAATGATGATTGTAGATGCAGTACATTCAGTATTAGAAAAAACACCACCAGAACTTGCAGCAGACATAAGTGATAAAGGAATATACATGACAGGTGGAGGATGCTTAGTAGATGGATTAGATAAATTACTACAAGAAAAAACTGGAATAAATGTAATGATAGCACAAGATACGGTATCATGTGTGGCATTAGGAACAGGAAAGGCTTTAGATAACTTAGATGCCTTAGAAGGAAGAGGCAAATAAAAAAATGTCGTATTGGGGACGTTTCTCATGCGACATTGTTTTTTGAAATTAATAGAAACAAAGGTAGGAATAAATTAAATGGAAGAAATAAAAAAAACGAAAACAGTAGCATTTGTAACATTGGGTTGTAAAGTAAATCAATATGAAACAAATGCAATGATACAGCAATTTAAAAATAAAGGATATGAGATAGTAGAACATAATGAAAAAGCAGACGTATATGTAATAAACACATGTACAGTAACAAACATGTCTGATAGAAAATCGAGACAAATGATAAGAAGAATGAAAGAACAAAATAAAGCTGCAATAATAGTTGCATGTGGATGTTATGTGCAAGTTGCACAAAAAGAAATAGAAAATATAGAAGAAATAAATCTAGCAATAGGAAATAATGAAAAAAGTAAAATTGTAGAGATAGTAGAAGATTACGAGAAAAAAACTTCTGAAAATACAGAACGAAAAAACAGTTTTGATGTAATAGCACAAGATGTTATGCAACAAAAAGAATTTGTAGACTTAGGAGATGTAACATATACATCAAAAACAAGAGCGGCCATTAAAATTCAAGATGGATGTGATAGATTTTGTTCATATTGCATCATACCATATGCAAGAGGAAGAGTCAGAAGTAGAAAACCAGATAAAATTATAGAAGAAGCACAAGATATAGCAAGAGAAGGGATAAAAGAAATTGTAATAACAGGAATACATATAGCATCATACGGAAAAGACTTTAAAAATGAATACAAACTAATAGATTTATTAGAAGAATTAAATAAAATAAAAGGAATCGAAAGAATAAGATTAGGATCAATAGAGCCATTGTTGATAACTGAAGAATTTGTGGAAAGACTTAAAAAACTAGATAAAATATGCCATCATTTTCACTTATCTTTACAAAGTGGATGTGATGAAACCTTAAAAAGAATGAATAGAAGATACACAACAGAACAATTTAGAACAATTGTTGATATATTAAGAAAAAATTATGATGATGTAATTTTAACCACTGATATAATAGTAGGATTCCCACAAGAAACAGAAAAAGAATTTGAAACAACATATCAATTCCTAAAGGAAATAAAATTCTATAAAATGCATATATTTAAATATTCTCAAAGAAAAGGAACAAAAGCAGCACAAATGGAAGGTCAAATTGATGGAAGTATAAAAGAAAAAAGAAGCCAGAAATTAATAGCATTGTCTGATGAAAATGAAGAAGAATACAATAAGCAATATATAAATAAAACAGTAGAAGTTCTTTGGGAAGAAGAAAAGAATGGACATTATCAAGGGCATACAAAAAACTATATATTAGCATATACAAGTAACAATGTGAGTGCAGATAAAAAAGAAAATTTAGAAAATGAGATAACAAAAGCTATATGTAAAGAAGCAAAAAAAGATCATATAGAAGTAGAAATATAAACAATAATTTGTAAAGGGCGAGTATTAGATGAAAGAAAATATTAAAAAGATTTTATTAAATTCTATAATTATATTTATAATGTGCTTTTTGTTTTTATTTATATTTCAAACATATCAAGATTACGAATATTATAGTGTATATAGCAAAGAAGATTTAGCACAATTTTTTTCAATGAAAAAAGTAGTACTTTGGGATTTAAAACAATCATTTTATTGGAGTATTAGACAAATCATAATATTTGTGCCTATACTTTTAATTTTAGAAAAAACTAAAATTAAAAATATTGCTAAAATTATTATAACTTTGGTTTTAACATTTATTATTAGTTTTATCTATATAATGTTAAATTTGATAATTATTTTTTAGTAATTATATAACAACAAATTGCAATAATTAGAGTAGATAATAAAAAAATAACTATTTGTTTTTATGATAATATAAGTAAAAATAAAATAGAGATAACGGTAAAAGGTAAAAAGTAGAAAAATAGGTACAATGTAACAAAAATGTAATTTTGTTGTAACAAATATTTAATATAAAAATTAACGAAAATACTTGATAAATAACAAAATATATAGTATAAATAAATTAATAATTTGTGTAATAACTACAAAGGAGGAAAAAACATGGCAGATTTAGGAGAAGAAAACAAAGTATCAGGAGTTTTCGGAGGAGTAGAAATAGAAAATATAGGAAATGAACCAGAAAATGCAGGAACAATCAGACAACCAGAAAACAACAAATTAGTAAAACAAGGATTCTGGAGCAAATTCAAAGCATTCTGGTTACAAGAAATCGACTGGAACAAAGAAATAAAAGTTGAATTAACACCATATCAACAAAAAGTTGAAGATGAAATCAACGAATTTTTACACCAAGAAATCACATGGGAAAAAGTTCATGACTTCTTATTCCAAGAAATCTCTTTTGGAAAAAAGAAAGAACAAGCATAATGTCCGTTTGGGGACGTTTCCGTTTGGACATTTTTGTCCATTTTGGGACACATCTTCTTTCACATAACAGAAATGGATATTTTATAAAAATGTAAATTTTTAGTGAATTAATAAAAAAAGTATAGCAATATTTATAAATATATGCTATACTTTTTATGTTTTTAGGTGTAAAAGGATTTTTTAGGGGTGAAAAATACTATTAAAGGAGTGAAACATATGCCCCGTTCTGCACGACAAATTAGCAATACTAAAGTCTACCATATCATTCTAAGAGGCAATGATAAACAAGATATATTCTATGATGAACAAGATTATAGAAAATTTATTAAAGAAATTCAAGAAACTAAAGAAAAATATCAATATAAACTATATGCATATTGTCTAATGAGTAATCATACACATCTTGTTATATATGATAAGGAAGAGCAAATTTCAAAAGCAATACAAAGTTTAGCAATTGCTTATTCTAGCTACTTTGCAAAAAAATATGAAAAAGTGGGACATTTATTTCAAAATAGATTCCTAAGTAAAAATGTTGAATCAAGGGAATATTTAATTAATGTATGCAAATATGTTCATAGAAATCCATTAGGAGCAGGAATATCAAAATTAGATAGTTATAAATGGAGTAGTTATAGGGATTTTATTACAAATAATTGCGAAATTGTAGATATAAAACCTATTCTTTCGTTGTTTGGTAAAAATCAAAAAGACACAATAAAAAAATTTATAAGTTTTCATAGCGATGAAAAAGAAGAACTAAATGATGATATAGAATTTGAAATGATTGAAAATTTATCAGATGAAAAAGTAAAGGAAAAAATCCTAAAACTTTTAGAAATCAATAATATAAGAGAGTTGCGTACATATAGTAAAGAAATAAGAAATGAAAAAATAAAAAAATTAAAAATTATAAAGGGAACTACAAAAACACAATTAGCAAGAGTTTTAGGAATGAATAGAAAAATAGTAGAAAGAGCTATGAAATAATGATATAATAAAAAAGTATTAAAATAAAAGGAGGAAATGGGGAAGATGTGTCCCAGAATGGACAAAAATGTCCAAACGGAAACGTCCCCAAATGGACATGGCAAAAAGTAAAACGATATTTGTATGTAGTGAATGTGGAAATGAATCTAGTAAATGGCTTGGAAAATGCCCAGCATGTAATAGTTGGAACACTTTTTATGAACAAAAAGTAGTTGAAACAAAGTCAAGTGGTAGAAATGCAAGTAATGCAGAAAAAATAAATAACAAGCCACAAACACTTAATTCATATCAAGCAAAAGAAACTATTAGAACTTCAACAGGATTTAATGAATTAGATAGAGTTTTAGGTGGCGGATTAGTTAAAGGTTCTTTAGTTCTTTTAGGTGGTGAGCCAGGAATTGGTAAATCCACACTTATTTTACAAATTTGTGATAAAATTCAAGGTGAAGGAAAAGTTTTATATGTTTCAGGAGAAGAGTCTGCTGAGCAAATAAAAATGAGGGCAGATAGGCTTGGAATTAATAATGATGATATCCTATTTTTAGGTGAAACAGATATAGATATAGTAAATCAAGCAATAATAGATATAAATCCTAAACTTGTAATAATAGATTCTATTCAAACAATGTATTCAGAAGAAATAACTGCAGCAGCAGGAAGTGTAAGCCAAGTAAGAGAAATAACTTCACAAGTAATGAGAGTTTGTAAATCAAGAGCGATTACAACTATAATCATAGGACATGTTACAAAAGAAGGAAACATAGCAGGACCAAGAGTTTTAGAACACATGGTGGATTGTGTATTGTATTTAGAAGGAGAAAGATATTTTACATATAGAATTTTAAGAGGTGTAAAAAATAGGTTTGGTTCAACAAATGAAATAGGAATGTTTGAAATGAGAGAAGAGGGAATGTGTGAAATAACTAATCCTTCCGATATACTGATTTCTGAAAGAGAAGATAATCCAGCAGGTTCATGCATAGTATCATGTATGGAAGGTACAAGGCCGATACTTGTAGAGCTACAAGCATTGACATCTCAAACAATATATGGATATCCTAAAAGAACTGCAAATGGTATTGATTATAACAGATTATCATTATTAATTGCGGTACTAGAAAAAAGAGTAGGTTTACAACTAGGTTCGCAAGATGTATATCTAAATGTAGTTGGAGGTTTAAGAATTAATGAGCCATCAATTGACTTAGGTATCGTTTTAGTTACAGCATCAAGTTTTAAAAATGTACCAATTCCAAAAGATATGGTTATAATGGGAGAAGTTGGCTTAACAGGAGAAATTAGAAGAATTAATAATATTGAAAAAAGACTAAAAGAAGCGGAAAAATTAGGATTTAAAACTTGTATAATACCAGAAAGTAACAAAAGGGACTTGAAAGATAAGTTTAAATTAGATATAATATGTGTCAGAAATATAAATGAGGCAATGAAAAAGGCCGGATTATAAAAAATAAATAATTAAAGTCTAAAATGAAAAGGTGAAGAATTTTGAGAAAAGGTAAAGAAGATAACATTACAGAAATTCTAAAATTAATAGCTCCAGGAACACCTATAAGAGATGGACTAGAAAGCATATTAAGAGCAAAAACAGGAGCGTTGCTATTAATAACAGACAATGCAGAAGTGCTAAAAGAAGTAGTAGATGGAGGATTCACAATTAATGAGGAATATACATCATCTAAACTCTATGAATTAGCAAAAATGGATGGAGCAATAGTATTAAGTGGAGATTTAAAAAGAATATTATATGCAAATGCTCAATTAATACCATCACATGAAATACCAACATTAGAAACAGGTACAAGACATAGAACAGCAGAAAGAACAGCAAAACAAACAGGAGAGTTAGTAATTAGTATTTCACAAAGAAGAAGTATAATAACAGTATTTAAAGGAAATGATAGATATATATTAGAAGATACAGATGTAGTACTAAATAAAGCAAATCAAGCAATACAAACATTAGAAAGATATAAAAAGGTATTTGATAATAAATTAAATTTATTAAATGAATATGAATTTAATGATATAGTAACACTTCAAAATGTAATAGTTGCAATACAAAGAGCCGAAATGGTAATGAGAATTGTCGAAGAAATACAAAGACAAATCTATGAATTAGGAAATGATGGAAGACTTGTTAGTATGCAACTTGAAGAATTAATAGGTGGACTAGAAAAAGAAGAAATACTAATAATCAAAGACTACATAGTACCACATGGTAGAAAAAAACAAACACCAGAAAAAGTAATAGAAGAATTAGAAAAATTACCATATGAAGATTTATCAAAAGATGCGATAATAGCAAAACTATTAGGATATGAAACATTTGATAATTATGATGAAGTAGCAGTGTACACAAAAGGATATAGGATTTTGAGTAAAATACCAAGAATGCCATCAAATATCGTAGAAAATTTAGTAGAATCATTTAAATCATTCCAACACATCTTAGCAGCAGATATAGAAAGTCTAGATGATGTTGATGGAATTGGTGAAGTAAGAGCAAGGACAATAAAACAGTCTCTAAAAAGGATGCAAGAACAATTTATATTTGATAACTTAATTTAAAAAATAAAAAATAAAAAAGAAAACTTGAAAAAAAGGACTAGATAAAAAGAAAACGAAAGGAAAGATAAAAAGATGAATAAATTAAAAAATATTTTATGGATTATAGCGTTAATTTTAGTAATAGTATTAATAGCAGGAGTTGGATATGGATATTACAGAAAAGCAACAATGGAAGTAACAAACCCAGTAGCAACAATGGAGGTCGAAAATTTTGGAACAGTAAAAATAGAATTATATCCAGACATAGCACCAGAAACAGTTGCAAACTTTATAACACTTGCAAATAGAGGATTTTATGATGGATTAACATTCCATAGAGTAGTAAAAGACTTCATGATACAAGGAGGAGACCCAGAAGGAACAGGACAAGGTTCAGCTAAAATATCAGACTTAAAAGATGGTGGAGAAGATACAGCATACTCAATAAAAGGTGAGTTTGTAGCAAATGGAGTAAACAACACTTTAAAATTTGAAGAAGGAGTAATAGGAATGGCAAGAAATGATTATACATCATACTCATCAACACTAACAGAAGAATCATATAACTCTGGAAGCTCACAATTCTTTATAATGACAGCAGATAACACATCATTAAATGGATATTACACAGCATTTGGAAAAGTAATAGAAGGAATGGATGTAATACATAATATAGAAAATGTAGAAGTAAAAGCTGCAGATGACAGTGAAGAAACAGGAAACACAGAAGTAAGTACACCAGTAAATCCTGTAACAATAACATCAATAAAAGTAGAAACAAATGGAGTAGATTATGGATTACCAGAAACACTAACACCATTTGATTACATGAGCTGGATGTATAAACAATATGGATTAGATCCAAGCACACTAACATCAGAATAGGGATTAGGGGACGGTCCTAAAAATCCCTAAAAACAGGGATTTAGGGACGGACCTTAGTTTATTAAACAAATAAAAAAGAGTAATATTTTTTAGACAAAAAAATGGTTGAATTTTTTGACGAAAATTTTTGAATAAAAATTATTGAAAAAGGTTGACAAATGGGGTAGAAATTAGGTATAATATTAACTGTGCTTAACTTATAACTGTGCACGTAAACAATGGTGGATGTAGCGTAGTTGGTTAACGCGCCAGTTTGTGGCACTGGAGACCGTGGGTTCGAGTCCCATCTTCCACCCCAGTTTTATAATTTTATATTGGGCTGTAGCCAAGCGGTAAGGCACCAGACTTTGACTCTGGCATGCGCTAGTTCGAATCTAGCCAGCCC
>CALXZZ010000071.1 GCA_944393365.1 uncultured Clostridia bacterium | reverse complement strand
GAAGAATGTCATGGAGATTTAGAGCCAATAGGCTTAGAGATAAATTCTAAAAAAGGTTATGTTATTATTTTTAAGTGTAAAAAATGTGGAGCGATTAGAAAAAATAAGGCTGCAAAAGATGATAATATGGATTTGATAATAGAATTAAGTAGTAGAAACGGGGATTAGGAGATGCTCTTTTAATCCCTGTTTTAATGTGTTTTAGAAAAAGTGGCGTCCCCCAACTATCCAAAAGTGGTCAGTCGGAACCTGTCCCCAAACTGACCACACAATTAAATTTCTCGATTTAGATTTCCACTAGTAAAATCTTTACCTTCAAAACGTTTTTTATCTTTCACGGTTTTCAAAATATTATCAATTTGTTCATTAGATTCATCCAAAATATCAATACGGACTGAATCGACATTAAAGCTATTTGGAGAAATTGAAGTGATTTTGCTATTAAATAAAGTAGTAACTGTTTGAATATTATCAGGCATTATTGGAAATTCCATATTTAAGCGGTCTTTCAAGTAATATCTATGAGAAGTAGTACATCTAGCTTTACATTCAGGATAACATTTGTCTGTTTCACCAAGTAAGCAATAATTCATATTTACAAGAGGTGTTCTACCATATATAATTAATTCTTTATTTAGATAACTATACTCACATAATCTTTGAATTGTTTTCTTATCTAATTCAGGAGATATTGTAAATGTACTAATTCCAAGTTTTTTTAATTCTAATACAGTTTCAGAATTAAAAACATTAAATGTATAATTAGTAACTAATTTAAAATATTTATCTAAATCTTTAAATAATCCATGTAATAATTTAATATTGCAGATATTAGAAATTACAAAACCTTTTATCTCATATTTTTCAACACTTGATTTAGCATTTGCATAAAATAAATTTTTATAATTTCCTTTTACAATAGTAGGCATGTAAATATATATGTCAGATAATTTACTAATTTTTTTCAAAGTTGCATCATATTTTTTACTTGTAAAATATTTTAATGGAATGTACACATTATCTGCTAAAGCTAAAGATTCATAATTGAAATCAGTATTTAGTTTATTTAACAATACAGATATTTTAGGATTATGTGATTTTGTTAGTTTAATATTGTTTTTTACATTATTTCTCATATCTTCTAATACAGAATGCTTAATGACATATTTTGAAGTATCAGTATTTTGAAGATTATGATCTTTTCCTGATTTAGAATTATTTTCGCTTTTTGAAACATCAAAATTTCTATGACATTTTGCAATAGCATATGCTTCTACTTGTTCTAAAACATTTCTTCTTAATTCATTTAAGGTACTTAATTTAGGTAAAAATAAATTATCACCTAAATCTATATCTAGTTTTTTAAATTCATATGGTGTATTTGAAGTTTTTCTTAATTGTTGTTCAACAATTTCTTTTGTAAGAGGTTTGTTTTTAGCATCTAATGGAACAGTATCTATTGTATATTTGATTTGTAAGTCTTTATATAATTGATTTGGTTTAAAGCTAGTTACTTCAAAAGAAATAGGTTTATTCTTTTGAATTGTTATTTTCCCATTTAAATAGATTTTTTTTAGTTCATGTTTGCAACTTTCTTTTGCAAGATTAGAAAGTTTTTTAGATGACATTTTATAAATATTGTCTTTAAGATTTATATTTCCTTTCATTCTGCCAATTGTAACAGTTTGACCTTTTTTTGTTTCAGTTATATTTTTTCCATCTTCCATTAATTCAGAAATGGTATATGTTCCTTTTTCATTTTCAAGAGAGATAGTATCTCCAATTTCAATTGGTTCTTTAAGTTTAACAGTAATTAATCCTTTTGATTTGTTATAATTTTGAACTTTTCCCAAAGGTAATCCCATATTGTTAGGTTTTTCTTTGAAAACTAAGTTTTTATTAGGTTCTGTATCTAAGTGACCAGAAGATGACATACCTCTATTAAATGCTTGAAGTAAGTTTTTTTGGTCATTTGAATCAATAATATATTCTTTATTTGATAATGCAAGGTCAATATATTTCCTGTAAATTCTAGTTACTATTGCAACATATTCAGGAGATTTCATTCTTCCTTCAATTTTTAAGCACTTGACTCCAGATTGTATAAATGAAGGGATATATTCTAAAGCACATAAATCACGAGTGCTTAATAAATATCCACTATTAATCTTATGATTATCTTCATATAAATCATAAGGTAATCTACAAGGCTGGGCACATTTTCCACGATTTCCGAGAACGTCCGCCTAACATGCTAGAAAATAAGCATTGACCAGAGTATGAAATGCATAGAGCCCCATGTGCGAAACATTCAATTTCAATTTTAGTATTTTTGCAAATATAGTCTATTTCATTAATTGAAAGTTCTCTTGCTAAAACTACTCTTTTGAAGCCTAGGTCTTGAAGTTCTAAAGCACCATTCAAATTGTGTACTGTCATTTGTGTACTTCCGTGAATAGGTAAGTCTGGAAATTCTCTAATTAATTTCATTGCTAAGCCTAAATCTTGAACAAGTATTGCATCAATTCCATATTCATATGCTTGTTTGGCTAATTTAAAAGCATTTTCAATTTCATTGTCTTTTATTAATGTGTTTAATGTAAGATAGGTTTTTACACCTCTGGTTTTTGCATATTCAATTGCTTTTTCTAGATTTTTACCAGAAAAATTGTTAGCAAATGCTCTTGCACTAAATAAGTCACTTCCAAGGTATATACTGTCTGCTCCGTTTTGGACAGCAGCTTTTAAACATTCAAAGTTTCCAACTGGTGAAAGTAGTTCCATTATTAATTTCACATTCCTTCCTAAGGTACTAATCTGGTTGAAAAATTATAATTATTTTTCAACTGGATCTCCTTTAAATTTATAATTTTATTTGTAATTATTGTATCATAAAATATTAAAATTTGACAAAAAATATATAAAAATTTTAGAAAAATATGTACCAAACTGTTCACATTGTGGCTTATTTTTTAACTTCAGAAAATTAATATTAATTGTTAAAAAATTAGTTGACTAAAACTTATGCAAATGATAAAATTATTCCATAATCAAAAGATGTAATAGGGAGGAAATCATGGATAAAAATTATAAAATTAGAGTAAGTATAATAGCTTTTATAACAGTAATTATAATGCTATCAGGATGTTTTATATTTAAGAGCAATGCAACAGAAGTAAATACTTTACCACCACCTGTAACGGGAGGCGATACAAATACATCAACTCCGGATCCAGTAGAACCAAGTACACCTACTGGAGGGGATAACGGTTCAAGTAACGGAAGTACGGATAGCAGTACTGGAAATGGTAGTTCAAGCGGACAAAGTTCATCAGGTACTTCAACAGGAGGGGCTAATGGAGGAAGTTCATCAAGTGGCAATAGTGGAAGTTCTTCAGGTTCAACTTCGAATTCTAGAAGAAATACATCATCAAGCTCAACGTCATCAAGTCAATCAGAGTCAAGCAATGCAAATTTAAGTAACTTAGGAATAAGACCACATGATTTTAGTGGGTTTAGAAGTGCTACAACAAGTTATTCTGTAACAGTACCAGCAGACACTGAAAGTGTTGAAGTATATGCAGAAGCACAAGATAGTAATGCAACAGTAACGGGAACAGGAACAGTAAATCTTCAAGAAGGAGAAAATACTGTAAATGTTGTAGTAACAGCAGAAGATGGAACAACAAAAACATATACTATAACAATCACTAGAGAAACAGCAGAAGATACTGGAGAAAATACAGAAATAAATGAAGGGGAAGGACTTGCAAGTTTAAGTATCCAAAACATAGAACTTTCACCAAAATTTGAAACAAATGTATATGAATATACAGCAAAATATATAGGAGAGGATACATCTTTGCAAATTGAAGCAAATCCAACTAATGAAGAATATCAAGTAGAAATAGTTGGAAATGAGAATTTGCAAGAAGGTGAAAATCTAATTACAATTTTAGTTTCAGATAGCGAGGGAAACAATGTAGCAACTTATCAAATAACAGTTGATAAGAGTTTGGTAGATGAAGAGGCCTTAGCAAGAGAACAAGCAGAACAAGAGCGAAGACAAAGAATGATTATCGGAGCAGTTATTGCAGTAGTTGTAGTAATTGCAATAATAGTATTTGTAATAATAAGACGTAGAAGAAATAAATCATTTGCAGAAGAATATTCAGGTGTTCCATTCTATGGTATGAACAAAGATGATGATATAGATGAATATGATGAAGATTATGAAGAAAAACCAAAAGCATTAAAAAAGAAAAGAAAATTTATAGAAGACGAAGAAGATGATTATAAAGATAATAATTTAAATGATTATTATGATGCAAATGACAATTTTGAGGATGAAAAAGAAGATTATGAAGAAGAAAATCAAGAGATAATGACTAGATTGCAAGATGATGAAGAAGAAAGAGCAAGAAGAGAAAGAGTTAGGGCAAAATTTTTAGATGGATATTCTAAAAACATGACAGATAGAGAAGAAAGTAATAATTCAAGAACATATAATAAATATGATGATGAAGATGATTTAGATGACAAAGCGGAGGCTTTTGCATCAAGAGTAAAACGTAATAGTAAAGGAAGAAGATTTAAGGAATAAAAAATAGAAAAGGAGAAGTGTAAGTGTAACTTCTCCTTTAAAATATAGAGGGGATTAGCAACATCCTCCTCTATTACCACCACAACAGCAGCAGATTAATAATATTAGGATTATAATCCAGCAACAGTCGTCACCAAATCCGAATCCACCGCATCCTCTATTCTCTGGCATAGTCTAGACCTCCTTTCGAAGTAGATAAACAACAATATGTTTTGTTTTCCTTTGTATAATACATAGTATGAAAATTAGAAAAATGCGTTACAAAAAATTGACAAAATTAAAAATTATGATATAATAAAAATAGAAATAAGGAGCCACATGAAGTGGTCGCCGGTTGAATGATTTTAAATACACACTCTAACCTGCAAGCAGAGTGTGTATTTTTAGTCTTTTTTACCTAATATATGTATTAATACAATAATTAAGGTAATAGCTACGATAGTTACTGATACTAGACCAGCAAATAATAATGTTATTGTTAATAATAAATATTGTTCTACCATAGACACCACCTCCTTACGTTGGTGGCGACACACTCCTGCTTTTCCCTATTTCTTTATGCATTATATATAAAATTTATTAATTAGTCAATATAAAACTGATAAATAAAATTAAAAAATTCTGACTGTTCGCTTTAATAATAAAAAAATTTGTGATAGAATTTGAACTGTTAAAGGAGAGAAAAAGGATGGCAGAAAAAACAAAAAAAGTAGGAGAAATATTTTCAGATTATAATGCAAATTCTAATCTAAAATATGCAAGCGTAATGGGGCTAAATGTAATAAAAAAAGAAAACAAATTACAAGTAGCCTTGTATTATGATGAATACATAGAAATAAAAGAAATCTGGTATTTTGAAAAATTCCTAAAAGAAAGATTCCAATTCGAGCAAATAGATACAATAATAAAATACCATGAAGCAGTAAAACTAAAAGAAATAAAAGAAGAATGGAGAAACATAATAGCATACATGGCACACAAATATCCTTTAATGAGGCCAATGCTATTATTAAAAAGTGATGTAGAAGTAGTAGAAAATGAAATAGATATCAAAATGCACATAAAAGGAGCAGACTTCTTAAAAGCAAAAAAGACAGATAAAGAATTGCAAAAAGTTTTAAAAAATCTATTTGGAAAAGAATATGTAATCAATATAGAAGAAGTTTTATCTTTAGATGATATAAGAGAAATTAGAGAAGCAAGAAAAAGAGAAGAAGAACAATTAATTGCTCACATTGAAAAAGAAAATGAAGAACTAAGAAAACAAAAAGAACATGAATTAGAATATCAAGATAGTAATTACATGCCACCAGTAAATGAAGAAGGATATATCCCACAAGAAGGGCAAGAAATGGGAGGATATATTCCACCAGAAGGTGAATTATATGAAAATCCAGAAATGATGCAACCACAAGAATATATTATGGGAAAACCATCTAAAGCAAAAGAGAAACACATAAAAATAAAAGACATTACAGCAAATGATGGAAGAGTAACTTTAGAAGGAAGAATTGTAACTTGTGATGTTCGTGAAACTAAATCTGGAAAAGGTATGATTATTTGTGAACTATATGATGGTACAGGAACAATGACATGTAAATCATTTTCAAAGGATTTAGCCGAAGGAAAAGAAATAGTAGAAAAAATAGGAAATGCAAAAACAATTAAGCTAATTGGAAAAGCAGGACTAGATACATATGCAGGAGATGTTACAGTTATTGCAAATACTATAATCGGAACTGAAAATAATGAAATACCAGAATTACCAACAGAAGAAGAACTTGAAGATACACCATTAATTTTAGGTCAAAGTATGAATATAACAGAAGATTTAGTAAAGGTGCAAGATTTAGGTGTAGATGATGGAAAAGTTGCACTTCAAGGAGAGGTGATTTATACAGAGGATAGAACTTTAAAATCTGGTAAAACTCTATTTAGTTTCGACCTATATGATGGAACAAGTACAATAACATGTAAAGCATTTTTAAATAAAGAAAATGCAAAGAAAATAATGAAAAGAATACAAAGTGCAAAAGGAATAAAGATTGCAGGAACTGCTCAAATGGACACTTTTTCAAATGAATTAACAGTTATGGCGAATACAATTGTTGAAACAGAAGGTTTGAAAAAAGAAGTAAGACAAGATAACGCAGAAGTAAAAAGAGTGGAATTACATATGCACACACAAATGAGTCAAATGGATGCAATGACTTCAGCAACAGATTTAATAAAAAGAGCAATGAAATGGGGAATGAAGTCAATTGCAATAACAGACCATGGAGTTGTGCAAGCATTTCCAGAGGCACACAAAATGTTAGGATTTGATAACCCAGATATGAAGGTTATTTATGGAGTTGAAGCATATTTAGCACCAGATAAAAATGCAGTGGTTACCAACCCTAAAGGGCAAGATATTGACACAACATATTGTGTTCTAGACTTAGAAACAACAGGTTTTTCAGCAGTAACAGAAAAAATTACTGAAATTGGTGTAATGAAGGTTAAAGATGGAGAAGTTATAGATGAATTTAGCTGTTTTGTAAATCCAGAAAAGCACATTCCAGAAAGAGTTACAGAGGTTACAAATATAACTGATGAAATGGTTAAAGATGCAGAAACAATAGATAAGGTATTTCCAAAATTATTAGAATTTTTAGGAGATTCAGTTATTGTTGCACATAATGCTGGATTTGATGTTGGATTCTTAAAACAAAATGCTAAGGCATTAGGATATGATTTTGATTATACATATCTTGATACATTAAGTTTAGCAAAAGATTTATTTCCAGATTACAAAAAGTATAAGCTAGGAAAAATTGCTGAAAACTTAGGTATAAAAGTTGAAGTAGCACATAGAGCTTTAGATGATGTTGATACAACAGTTAAAGTGTTTAAAGTAATGATTGATATGTTAAAAAAGCGTGGAGCAAAAAAGTTAGAAGATATAGATCAAGTTAGTAGAACAGAAGAAGCAAAAAAGGAAGAATACAAAAAATTAAAAACATATCATGCAATAATTTTAGCAAAAAATTATGTAGGATTACGAAATTTATATAAATTAATATCAATTTCACATTTACACTATTTCTATCGTAAACCTCGTATTTTAAAGAGTATATTGAAGAAATATAGAGAAGGCTTGATTTTAGGAAGTGCATGTGAAGCAGGAGAGTTATATCAAGCGATTGAACTTGGTAAGACTGATGAAGAAATTGAAGAAATTGCAGAATTTTACGATTATTTAGAAATACAACCAATAGGAAATAATCAATTCTTAATTAGAAATGAAACAGTAAAAGATGAAGAAGCTTTAAGAGATATCAATAGAAAAATTGTAGCTTTGGGAGAAAAATTAAATAAACCAGTAGTTGCAACATGTGATGTGCATTTTATGGATCCACAAGATGAAGTATATAGACGTATCCTAGAAGCGGGACAAGGCTATGATGATGCAGATAATCAAGCACCATTGTATTTAAGAACAACAGAAGAAATGCTTGAAGAATTCAGCTATTTAGGAAAAGAAAAGGCCTATGAAGTTGTAGTTACAAACACAAATAAAATATCAGATATGTGTGACCAAATAAGTCCAATATCACCTGAAAAATGTCCACCACATATTCCGGGCTGTGAACAGACAATTAAAGACATAGCATATAGTAGGGCACATGAATTGTATGGAGATCCATTACCAGAATTAGTACAAACAAGACTAGACAAAGAATTGGATTCAATTATAAAAAATGGATTCTCAGTTATGTATATAATTGCACAAAAATTGGTATGGAAATCAAATGAAGATGGATATATAGTAGGTTCAAGAGGTTCAGTTGGTTCATCATTTGT
>CALXZZ010000070.1 GCA_944393365.1 uncultured Clostridia bacterium | reverse complement strand
TTTGGTTGTGAAGATACACGGATATTATAATCATCATATAATAAAATTCTACCATCTTGTGATTCTTGTTTTTCTTGGTGCATATTTGATATTGCTTTTAATCTTCCTATTACTTGCTGTTGTTTTGACTTGTTTATTTTAGCAGCTGTAAATAATTCTCCATCTATTCTATATCTAACTCTTACTTCATCTGCCATAGGCTCAATATGGATATCACTTGCCCTTCTGTCTATTCCTGTTTTTATAATACTGTCTACTAAATTTGTGACAGTATCACTTACTTCTTCAAGTGAAAAATCTTCTCTTGATGTTCCTTCTAATGATTTTAAAATTCTATCTATATCACTTTCAAATGTGATATAGCTTTCCATGACTAATCCTTTATTGAGCATCAATAATCTAATATTATCAATATTTTTATTTTTAACATTGTTTGCAAAACAAATTTTTATCTTTCCAGCACTTACTTCAAATGGAACTGCCTTATTTTCCTTGGCAATATCCAAAGATAAATAATCTGTTAATTTTATTTTTATTTTACTTGGGTTTAGTAAAATTCCTTTTTCTCCAACAATATCTCCAATCGCTTTAATTAATTTTGTTGGATCACATGTATCTAAAATATATAGGATATCACCTATTTTTCTATTAGGATGTTCTTTTTGATATTGTAAAGCATTTTCAATATCTGTTTCTGTTACAATCCCTCTTTTTACAAGTTCAACTCCAATTGGTTGTTTTCTTCGTAATTCCATCTTTTCATGCCTTCCTTTCTTTTGTATTTTACATTTTAATTATACTATATTTTTTTATTTTTGTATCGCTTGTTATTAAATTACAAAAAATTACTAATTTGTTAATGTATAAGTTGTTTCTCTTGTTCTATCTCCTGCTTGAAATAAAACTTCTACTACGTCTTTGCCATTTTTTATATTTCTTGTAAATGTACAATTCGTTACTCCATTTGCTATTTTTACTTGATTTCTATATATACCTTGATTTTCTGGAATAAATGTATATTGGACTCCATTATCAAAAGCTATATAATTTTGTCCGTTTTCTGTTGTTCCACATTCTAATATTTTTATATTTGAATGATTAACTTCATCAGAAAAGAAACTATTGAATTTTGTATATTCTGTAATCGGATCTAAATCTTGTGCGGTATCATTCATATTACTATAGAAAAACGTACTTATAATTGCTACTACTCCGACAACTATTGCCATTACAATTACATATATAGTTATTGAAATTAATGTAATACCTTTATCTGATTTCATAGTAAATTCCTTTCAATTTTATTTTAAAAGTCTTTTATCCACTTATTTTGATAAAATTGTGGATAATTCAACAACTTGATTTTCTGCTTTGAATCTATATGATATTTGAACTGTAATTTTTTTTACTAAATTTGGAATTATAGTTGTATCTTCTGGATTTAATTCTGCATAATCTTCAATTATTATTGTTTTATAAAATCCTTCTGTTCCTGTTGGTTGATTTCGTAATTGATTTCCATCTTCATCTACTGTACTTCTTGAATTTAATGTGTCATATTTATCAAATCCTGCATTTTTAATTTTTTCTATCTCATCAATAGCTAAATATGTTGCTTCTGATTTTAATTCTACTTCTCTAGTTGAACTATTTGAATTGTATACAAGCATTGCAATTAAAGATACAAATATAAATAGTACAATTACAGATATGGCTATATCGATTCCTGTAAAACCTCTTTCACTCTTAATTTTCATAATTTTCTTCCCTTCAAAGGTTAATTAATATTTTACATATAACAGTTGCTTAAAAGTGCTAAAATTACTACTATTATATTACTTGCTCCTAAATAAAAAGCTATACTAATTTGTTTTGCTATTTGCTTATCAGATTGTTTTTGTTTTTTTCGATTTTCTTTTAATTTGTATATTAACATGTAAATAGCAATAGCTAGAAGTGTTAATATTATGCTTGTTGCTACTATGAATTCATTTGTAAATACTACCATCGTAATTATCATAAGTAGTATTCCTGTTAAATAACTGTTCTTTGCGAATCTTTTTAGTGTTATTGTATCTAATGTTAGTATTATTATATAAAGCACTAAATATATGGCATATCTATATATATTAGCTTGATCTACTATGCATAGATATATCATATACATAATAGATATTACTATCCCATATATTGAAACACTTTTTTCTACTTTTCTATTTTCTTTATCTATTCCAGCAAGTAAAATTATAAATGTTAAATATAAAGCTGTAAATGAAAAGTCTATAATTTTTAATACTGTTAGTGTTTCAAATCTTATTCCTATTAAAAATGCAAATGCTATGAATAGTGTTCCTGACAATATTTCTAAAATAAAATATCTAGGTCTTATTTTTTCTTTGCAATATCTACATTTTCCTCTTAAAGCTATATAGCTTATAATTGGGAATAAGTCTAATAATCCTAATTTGTGATTGCAATTAGGACAATATGAATGGGTATGTATAATATCTTGTTTTTTAGGAATTCTGTATACTGCTAAAGTAAAGAAACTTCCAAACAGACTTCCCATTATGAATATTATTATGTATAAAAATATGTTCATTTTTCTTCCCTATCTTTTTTTGTTCTTATTCTTACCTATTTTTTAAATTTAGCCATACACACATTGTGTGCGTATGGCTATTATAGATATATTTTATATAATTATGTTGTTGGTAATGTAATTGGATTCATTTCCCATACATCATCATCATCATTATATGAAACATTACCTGATTTATTATTCATAGCTGAATCTTCAGTTGATGTTACTGTTATTGTAACTGAATTTGTTGTTGAATAACTATCTGTACTTGTAACATTAGCTGTTATTGTATATCCATCTACTGTTCCTATGTTTGCTTCAATTACACTATCAGCATCATCAAATGCTTCACCCGCCATAGCATTGGCTAATTGAGCACTTAATTCCATATTTACTCTTTCTACAACTTCGGCCCTAGCAGTTGCTAAATCACTTTCATTAGCTCTTGTTAAAATTCCATTTTGTCCTGTTAGCATTGCGATTGATACACCTGCTAAGATTAATAATACAATAATTGTTATTACCAAAGCGATTAATGTAATACCTTTTGGGTTTTTCATTTTACATTCTTTCCTTTCATTTTATTTTGTTACACTTTTAACTTTCATTGATTGTCCACTGCTTTCTAATGTTACAGTATAGTCAGTACCATCCATTGAAACTTTTATTGTATTTGGAGTTGCACTGCTGTTATCTGTTGCTGTACTATGCCCATTATTGTCTGAATTATATTGACTTACTATATTTGCTATTGATACTGAAGTAACTGTTGCGTTAGGCTTTATTGTATCAGCATATACACTTTGTATAGCCATACCCATTCTTTCTTCAATTTCTGCATAAGCTGTTTCTGTCTTAGCTTCATTAGCTCTTGTTAATATACCATTTTGTCCTGTTAGCATTGCTATTGATACCCCTGCTAAAATTAATAGAACAATAATTGTAATAACAAGTGCTATTAAAGTAATACCTTTTTGATTTCTCATGTGTCTTTCCCTCCTTTTCTTTTGATTTAATATATATTTTGCACTATACTTATTTTTATAAGTATAACGTTAATAACAAATTATTTTGTTCCCTTATCTTGGAAGTATTGTCCTCCAGATGTTGTGGTGTTAGTAGTTGTACTTCCAGAACCACTAGAGCTATTTGTTGTTGAACTTCCTGAAGAAGTACTACTTCCTCCTGTTGACGAACCACTAGTTGTTGTATTTTCACCACTTGTTACATATGATGAAAAAGGGTTTGCCTTACCTGGTTGATAATCATTTATTCTTTCATAATTATTTAAATCTGTTGAATCTACTTCATATGTCATAATTATTTGGCTACTATCTACATCTGATGATGAAGATAATTCTTGTTGTACCTCTTCTGGTGTTGTATATGAAACCGGATTAGGTACTGTCTTTGACATTGGAGCATATTCATATAATAAAATTCCTAATATTAATATTATGGCTAAGCATAACAATAATATAATTATTATTTCTTTTACTATATTTTTAGCCATTTTTTCCTCCTTAAAATTTATTATTGTGCACTATTTGTAGTATTTGTTGTGTTAGTTGTGTTGCTTGTATTTGCTGTATTATTTGTGTTTGTGCTATTACTGTTTGTTGTATTTGTTCCGGTATTATCTGTATTTGTAATTGGTGTTGTTTCTGTAATCTCTTTAATTGGTATATCTTTACATACAAATATTGCTTGTAAATTAGAATCTGAACCAGATGGAACCATCTTAAATTCCTCTATTTTAAATCCTAAAGTTTCGTCATTTTCTATATCAGATATAAAATCTGTAATTGATATATAACTTCCATTTACCGTAAAATTCAAATTGTATGTTGATTGAGTTGTATTAGTTCCTTTAGTTACATCCATTTTCATTGTTGCGCCCTCATTTGTTGCATGATTACCTAGTTTAACCCATAAAGTTTCAATTTCATATGTTTCAAGTTGGGCTGCTGATTCAACATCACTTTCTGAACTTATAGCAGTCATTTCTTCATATTCTTGTTTTGTTTCTTCTAATTTTTTACTGTTGTCTTGTACATCTTTCACTGCCTCTTGGAAATCTTTTTGGGCCAATTTTCCAGCTTCTTGGATTTTCTCATCTAATTCTGCACTTCTATCTTGGATTCCACTTATTCCAAGTATTTCTAAATTGCCAATTTCAACTCCATTAATAGCAACTATTCCTGCTAAAGCTAGTAAAAGAGCAATCAAAATTAATATTAATAATTTTTTCATGGTAAATCTCCTTCTATTTTTACAGTAACGACATTGTTATCTTTTTGTCCTGCTGTTGATATAACATTTGTCAAAACTACGTCATTTTTCATTTTAGCTACTAAATATCCTAATTGCTCGTATTTATCAGATTGTGCATTTATAACAATATGTGTATCTGTTGTGTTTTCAATAGATGTTAATTGCACACTTGCTGGTATAATAGACATTATTTGATTCAACAAATTAGGTATAGCATTTCTAGTTTTATTTCTATCTGATAATCTTTCATTTGCTTCTTGCAAGTTTTGAATCATAGTTGTATACTCATTTGTTTTTGTTTTAATTTTTTCATTATCACTATTTGCTAATTGTATTTGTCCGTTTGTTGAAGATATTGATTCATTTGCTTCATCTTCTTTTGCATCTATTTGATTTGATAATATAACTGAAAAGCAACTATATATTATAACTAAAATAAGTAATGCTGAAGCTATACGAATCAAACCAATTTCTGTTTTATCTAATTTTTGTCCTAAATCCCAAGTTAATAATCCTCCTAGATATTTTCTTTCCTTTTTTGTTTTATCTGGATTAACTTCTATTTTTAGCCAGCTAGGAACTTTGTCAGCAAAAGTTGCTTTTCTAAAATTCATTCCTGAAATTCCTTCGCCTAATCCCATTATTGCTAAAGATATTGCAGAATTCACTTCAATATAGTCTTTTATACTTATTTCCTTAGTTCCTTCAACAAAATATGGTCTTAATATTTCACAATCAATATCATCTAAATATTCTTGAAAATATAAATCTACATTATTTATTAAAGCTCCTATACCTGTAATATAAACTCTATTTATCTTTTGTGTATTTGTATTTATTAGTTTTCTGACTTCTGTAACAATATTATATAAAGTTGGCATTATATCTTCTAAATAACTTGATTGTTCTTCTTGTAACTCTCTTCCTTCTGATGTGTATATAGTAGTATTTTTACATATTTCATATGATTTAGAATATGAATTTTCTTTTAAGTTTATTTTAGATAAAAATTCACCTGCTCCTTGTTCTATTTTATCAATATTATATATTTTATTATCTATTATTGTTGTTATTGTTGTTTCATTTTCTATATTAACTATTAAAGCATTTTGTTTTTCTTCTGTATTTAATAAATTTGCTATTGACATAGATATTGGAGAAATGTTCATTAATCTGTAATTTTCAAATGTTTGAGAATTTTTATTTAATTCTATTTTATTTTCTGCAATATGAATTACTTTTATTTTTTCTTTGTCATCAGGATAGTCTACTACTGCATATCTACTTTCAAATACATTAGGATTGTATCCTTTATCAGCACAAAATGATTCAAACTCAGTTTTTATTGCTTTTTGTAAATCATTTTTTGAAAGTAATGCAAACATATCAAAATAATTATACATTTCCTCGGACAAATTAATGCTAATAGGTGTTTTTTGACTGTATGTTTCTTCTACAATTTGATCAATTGCCTGTCCTAATTTTTCATAAAACTTAATTCCAAAAGATTCTACTTTTAAATTATCATGATCTTTTGAAACTTTGGCATATTTAATTAAATTTTCTTCAATATATAGTCCTAAACAGTTTGACATCATTTTCTCCTTCTTCTATTTGTATATTTGTATATTTTTATATTTTGCAATTTTTTAAAAACAATACTTGAATTTTTTTCTTGTATATTTTTATTATATGTTTATAACATTTAATCTCACCTTTATTTTATATTTTTATAGAAAAATGTCAATATTTTTAATGCAAATGTAATGTAAATGTAATATTGTTGTAATAATTGTTTTTTTGTTGATTTTTTGGGTTTATTGAAGATTTTTACAACTATCTTTTGTTGTTCTTTTTCATTTTACAGATAAAAAATCCATCTGTTTCATTATTTTGGTAAACTTGTAAGTAATTATCATTTGTAATATATTTTTCAAAAAAATCTTTATTTTGTATTTTATTATTTTTCTTTATATTTATTTTTTCCGTATAGAATTCTTTATGCTCATTTAAAAATTCATTTATTATATTGTCATTTTCTTGTTTCAAAATACTACAAGTTGAATAAACTAGTTCTCCACCATTTTTTAAATATTGTGAACAATTTTCTAATATTTGCTTTTGAGTTTTTGTTATTTCTTCTATATCCTCTTTACTTTTTTGCCATTTTATATCTGGCTTTCTTCTTAATACTCCAAGTCCTAGACATGGTACATCTAATAAAATCTTATCAAATTTTTCTTTATATTTTTCGTCATATATTGTTGCATCATTTACTTTGGTTTTTATATTTGTAATGCCCAATCTCTTTGCAGTATTTTCTACTAATTTTGTTCTATGTTCATGAATATCCCATGCTTCTATTTTTCCTTGGTTTTCCATCATTTCTGCTAAATATGTAGTTTTTCCTCCCGGACTACTACATGCATCTAATATAACATCTGTTTTATTTGGATTTAATATAATTGGGATTAATCCTGCAGTTTCATCTTGAATTGTAAAAAGACCTTGTCTAAATTCTTCCATATTTTCTATATTTTTTGCATTTTTTAATATTAGAAAATCTTTTAGTAATCCTTGTTCTACTTTTATATTTTTCTCTTCTAATCTTCTTATTAAATCTGATTTACTAATTTTTGCTTTTAATTTTTGTCCTGAAATTTCTTTTTGATCTTTTTGTTTGTATATTTCGCCTTCATCTGCTATTTGTAAATTATTTATCCTAATTGATAAATCAGGTCTTAAATTAGAGTTTTTAGCTATTTGTTCCACTTTTTCCATACTTAATTCTTTAGCTAACTCTTCTACAATCCAAATAGGCATTGAATTAGTAACAGAAATTCTTTGAATATCATCTTTTAGTTGAAAGAATTCCTCATAATCTTTTACTGTTACTTTTCTTAAAATGGCATTTACAAAACTGCTACTGGCTTTGTGTCCATATCTTTTAGCAAGATTCACACTTTCATTGACTGCTGCTGATTTTGGAATTTTATCCAAAAAAACTATTTGATAAATCCCCATTCTTAAAATATTTAATATCCATGGCGAAATTTTCTTCAATTTTATTTTTGAATATTTTTTTATAATTTCATCTAGTGTTAGTTTCCAAGTTGTAGTTCCGTATACTATCTCTGAAATTAATCCAATATCTCTATCTTCTAGTTCTTTTTTATTTTGTTTTATCATTTCATTTAGTACAATATTTGAATATGCTTTTTCATTATCTATTTTATATAAAATTTTCAATGCTATTTCTCTTGTTTTATCTATCATTATTGTTTTCATTTTTCCTTCCTTTTATTTTTCATTTTTATTATATATTTTTTTGTATAAAATTTCTATGTTTTTTGTATATTTTTTCTAAGTTGTGGAAAAGATAATTTTAAAAGTTTGAATGTCCAATTGGGGACGTTTCTGTTTGGACATTTTTGTCCATTCTGGGACACATCTTATTAAAATCTCTTTTGGGCATGATGAAAGGATGATTGAAAGTGGATATTAAAAAACATTTAATTATAACAGGTAATTCTACTGTTTCTTGGAAAGATGCAATTGTAAAAGCAATTGCTGAAGCTTCTAAAACTATTGATTATTTATCTGAAGTTAAAATTATTGAGCAAAGGGCTAATATTGATGGTAATAAGATTTCTGAATATTTTGTTGATTTGGATGTTAGCTTTATTGTTGATTTAAATCGAAAAAATCATTCATGAGGAAGAGTTGAAAAGTAATTACAATTTTGGCAAAGAAAGACTAACTATTAATTGTCAATAGTTTTTCAAAAAAATTTTTAAGTAATTTTGTTAGATAAAAAATTGCATT